>JBMNOM010000005.1:0-40455 GCA_050943075.1 Christensenellales bacterium
AAAATTGTGTGATATAATCAAAATATGGAAATGACAGAAGAAAAATCAACAATAAATAAATTAATCTTGCTTTTTGTGCTTGATAAAATGGAAATTCCACTCACTGAAAACTCAATTGTGGAAATTTGCACTTCAGGCAAAAATCCTTGGATTAATTACATGGAATATCGCGACATCAAACAAGAATTAATTGAAGTTGGCTTCATTTATAAAACAAGTGAAACTGGTGGAGAAGAAAGATATAACCTAACCTATGAAGGCAGAAATTGTTTAAGCCACTTTTATTCCAGAATCCCTTTAAAATTGCGTGAAGAAATTACCACCTTCACAAAAGAAAACCGCTTGCACTTCAAGCGCTCGCAAGAATATGTTGGCGATTATTCCAAAAACGACGACGGCTCTTACACAGTCACGTTAAGAATTAGAGCACCATTTATCAACCAACCAATGCTTGAATTAAAAACAAAAGCACCTTCAAGACAAAGTGCAATTGAAGCTGTTAAAAAATGGAAAGACAAAGCTCATTTAGTTTATGAATATATTTACGAAACGTTAATAAACATAGATTAAATAAAAGGAAAAATATGCAAAACCAAGAAAAAGAAATTGTTTTAGAAGTTAAAAATCTAAATAAAGTTTATGGCGACAGAAGAGTTGTTAAAAATGTTAATTTAACAGTATCTGCTGGCGAAATTTTTGGTTTTCTTGGCCCAAATGGCGCTGGAAAGAGCACGACAATTAAAATGATTGCGGGCCTAACAAGCATTTCAAGTGGCGAGGTTTTAATTGCTGGAAAATCAATTATAACAAAATTTGAAAAAGCAGTTGAAAACATTGGCGCAATGATTGAAGTTCCAACTCTTTACGGATATATGACTGGATATAACAACCTTAAATATTTTGCTTCACTTTACCATGGAATCACAAACCGAAAAATTATGGAAGTGGCTCGTTTTGTGGGTTTAGAAGGCAGAATTTACGACAAAGTTTCCACATACAGCCTTGGCATGAAACAACGTCTTGGAATTGCACAAGCGCTTTTGCACTCACCCAAACTTTTAATTTTGGACGAGCCAACAAACGGCCTTGACGCAAATGGAATTAAAGAAATGCGTCTTTTGTTAAAGCAACTTGCCAAAGAACAAGGCATTGCAATTTTAATTTCAAGCCACATTTTAAGTGAAATGGAAAACCTTTGCGATATAATTGCAATTATTAACAAAGGCGAAATTGTTGAATATAAAACTCTTGATGAAATTAAACGCGAAGTTGTTAAAGGTGGCTCAACTTTCATTAAAGTTAATGCTGTTAACTTTGCAGGAAAATTAATTGAAAGCTACACAAACCAAAAAGTTGCAATTATCAACGACAAAATTTTGTTTGATGCAAACGACCAAACTTTGGCAGAAATTATAATTTTGTTAACCAAAAATAAAATAAGCATCTTTGGTGCTGGCGAAGTTGACTTCTCACTTGAAGATGTCTTCTTAAATATTGTTAGCCAATATAACACATCGACAAGTATCTCATAAAAAAGGAAGTGATGGAATGAAAGTGTTCAAGCTTGCAAAAGCAGAACTTAAAAAAATCTTTTTAAGACCCATAATGATTGTTGCTTTAACAGCACTTGTTGTTGTCACAGCAATTTCTACTTTTGTGTTTAATCCTTCCCCAAGAAATCAAACATACATCCCTGCAATTGGCACAACAGTGCGCGATGCTTACAACAATTTCATAAGTGAAAGCAACGCAAACGGCAAAACAAAAATTGACCAATCATTAACCGAGCAAAAAAACAAAGTTGTTAGTTTTATTGCAAAACTTGAAGATGAACAACAACTTAATTCCCTTCAAGAAAAAGTTAGTTTGGCAAACACAGCCTACACTGGTGCGCTTAATTCAGTGATTAACTATAATTCTGGCACTGCAACTTCAAACCATGTTATTGCCGCGTTTGAAAACTTGAGGCAAAAATCTTTGGACGTTAGGGCTTATCTTGAAGGCGAATTTGCAGAAGAAGTGACATTTTATATAACAAAAGACAATTACGATGCTTTAATTAAATTTTTTAAAGGCATAAGCGACAGCATTCCAATCACTTATCAAGATTACAGAGAACAATTTGTTTCAGAATATAATTTTTTGGTAAAATATCACAGTTTTTCAAAACTTACACCAATCATGGAGCAAATTAAAAATTTTGAAATTAACCAAACAAAAATGGACAAAGTGATTGAAGACTACTACACAAACATTTTGGACAAAGACAACCCAAACAATGAAACACCTCGCCTTAACAAACTTTTTAAAACAATTAAAACTTTTGTTGATGATGTGGACGCAAAACCAAATAATGCGTTAACTTTACAAGAAGACCTTGCAACTTTAACAAAATATATTTCACAATATAAAAGCCTTGCAACAATGAGCGCTTCTGTTATAAAAAACGAACTTTTGCTTGCAAAAGCGGGCGACAAAACTGATGTGGAACTTAAAAATTATGTTAACTTTGAAGGCTTTAATTCCTATGATATTCGCCAAGAATTAACATTTAACAAATATTTGCTTGACAACAACTTGTTTGACTATGACTTCTTATTGCCTTTTGATTACAACCAAAACTCTGGACAAGCAACAAATGTGTTTGACTATATGATTTACTCATTGCAAATTTGCACACTTGTTATCATATTATTTTCAATTTTCATTGCAAGCGGAACAGTTGCAAACGAGCAATCAAGCGGCACAATGAAAATGATTGCAATAAGACCATATTCTCGTCCAAAAATTGTCACAGCAAAAATGATTGCAGTTATTTACTTTATGATGATAATGCTTTTAATTGCATTTGTTGGAACATTTGCCATTGGCTATTACACCTATGGTTTAGAACAACTTAATGTTTTGGCAATTTTCAACGGACAAACCCCAATCATACTTAATGCGTTTGTGCTTTTGGGAATATACTTTTTGTCAATTGTTTTGCAAGTCAGTTTCTACATCATACTTTCAACCTTCTTCTCTGTTGCAGCAAAATCTGGAACACTTTCATTAATTTTAAGCATTTTAGTTTTTGCATTTGCATTCATTTCAAACACAATGTTAATCGCACAAACTTGGTTCCAAATATTGCCATTTACTCACCTAGATTTATACAAATTCCTTGGTGTTAAATCCGCAGGCGGAATGTTTGGTTTCAATTTGCCAATTGATGCAAATTTCCAATTCAGTTTAATTTATTTGCTTTCAATAAACTTTGTGTTTTTCCTTCTTGCAAATTCTGTTTTCAGAAAGAGAAACATTGCTTAAAATTAATAATTAAAAAATTAATTTAAAATGAATTTAATTAAAAATTAAATAAATAAAATGCAAAAAAATAATTAATTAAATTCAAGCAAACCCATAAAATTTCAAACCAAAAAACACTTTTTAATTAAAGTGTTTTTTATTTTAATATTATTATTTCTTTTTTAATTTAATTTTAATTTTTTATTTTTAAATTAAATTTTACGCCAAATCAATATTTGTGTCATTTGCAATTTGGTTTGCTTCTTCCATAACTTTTTTAAACATTTGTTGAAGTTCATCATCAGACAAACTAGAGCCTGCAAGTTCTTCTTTTTCTTCTGGTTTTGTCTCAAAAATTTGACGTGATTCTTTAATGACATTATCAATGCTTTTAAGTTTTTGCTTAAGCTCTTCTTCTTGCGCGCGTCTTTCTGCAATTTCTTCGCTTGACAACCTTTTAACATTTGCTTCGCCTTGCAAAAAGCCTGGAATTTCATCATCTTGAATTGTGTGGTCTTTATACAAGCTTTCAGACACTTTGTTTTGGTTTTCTTCTTTAATGAGTTTAATTTGTTCCAAGAGTGCGTCGTAATCAGGAAGGTCTTCAATTTTTTCAAGGTCAAAACGTTTCAAAAATTCTTCTGTTGTGCCAAAAAGCAAAGGTTTTCCAACCACATCTTTGCGGCCAACAATTTCAATCATTTTGTTTTCAAGCAAAACTTGCACAGCATAGTCTGCACTCACGCCTCTAATTTGCTCAATTTCCAAACGTGTGATTGGTTGTTTGTAGGCAATGATTGCAAGTGTTTGCATTGCTGCTTTTGTTAATGCTCTTTCTCTAATTGGGTTTAAAACTGCTGAAATGTAATCTGCATAATCTGGGTTTGAAGATAATTGTGCTTTGTTTGCGTATGTAATTAAATGAATGCCATCTTGCCCAGCAAGTTCTTTTTGCAATTCTTTAATAAGTGCTTTAATTTCATCAAGTGTTCTTGAAAATTTGTTTGCAAACTCAATGAGTTCAATGCCTTCGCCAGAAACAAAAAGCACACTCTTAATCACTTGTTTAAGTTGTTCATCTGTTAATTCAAACATTTGCATTCTCCTCATTTTCTTCTTTGGCGAAAATTTCAATGTCGCCATAAATTCCAACTTGTTCAACTTTAATCACTTGTGCTTTCATAAGTTCAAGCACAGCAAGAAAAATGTTAATAAGTTCACTTTTGGTTTGCCCTTCTTCAAAAAGCGAAGTGAATTTAATTCTTTTTTCCACAAGAATTGCGTCTTTAATTGCTGCAATTTTTTCTGCAACTGTAAAGCGGTCTTTTTCAATTTTCTTTGGCTCATTATCAATTTGAACTTTGTCTGCTCTTGCCATAATTTCAATGAAGGCGCTAATAAGCCCTTCCATTTCCATTTGTGGCAACACAAAGTGCACTTTGCCCACAGTTTCGTCAGGTTTTTTGTAAAGTCTTAAAATATTTTCTTTTTCTTGAAGTTGCTCGCCTGCTTCTTTCAAAAGTTTATATTCTTGAATTTTTAAAATCAAGTTTCTTTCTGGGTCGTCTTCTTCAAGTTCAACATTTTCAGTTGGCAAAACACTTTTGCTTTTAATTTCAATTAAAGTGGCAGCAACAGTGATGAATTCACTTGCCATTTCCATATCCAAACTTTCCAAACTTTGCATATAAAGCAAATATTGGTCAGTAATTAAAGCAAGTTTAATGTCCATGATGTCCATTTTGGACTTCTTTATTAAATCCAACAATAAATCAAGCGGGCCTTCATAATTGTCCAGCTTAAAGTTATATTTTTCTTCTTGAAAATCGTTTTCGTCAAGCAAACTTAACTGCTGACTTTCAATTAAATCTTTATCATCGATATTCATAAATACTTAAAAAGTATATAAGAAAAACAAAAAATAGTCAAGCACGCTTGACTATTTATTAATTATATTATATTAAAAAGTATATCTATATAAGCAAAGATGGAATGATAATCATTAAATTAAGCACAAAATTTATCACATAAGAAAACAATATGTCAAAAATTGGAGTTAAAATGAAAATAAGTAAAACAATTTGGCCATATTGATACATAAACCTAATAAACTTATTGTTTGGTTTTAAAAGCACTTGCAAAAATTTAAAGCCGTCAAGTGGATAAATTGGCAACAAATTAAACAAAGCAAGCGAAACATTTAAAATTGCAGAAAAGTAAAAGAAATAAATTATGAAAAACACAAAATAGTTTGTTATATTTAAAACAAAAGCTTTTAACAAACTATAAGCCATAATTGAAACAAAAGCCAAAATTAAATTTGTGACAATTCCCGCAATGGAAACAAGCGCGGATGCTTTTTTGTAATTTCTAAATTTTAATGGGTTAATTTCAACTGGTTTTGCCCAACCAAAGCCAAAAAGCAAAAACATAAGCGCGCCAAGTGGGCTGATGTGTTTAAGTGGGTTAAGCGTTAATCTTCCTTGTGCTTTTGGTGTGTTATCGCCTGCTTTATATGCCACAAAAGCGTGTGCAAACTCGTGAAACGTTAATGCAAACACAATTGCAAGTGTGAAAGCCAAGCCAACCGCAAAAATTTGAATGCCTTCAAAGTTTTCTGAAAGTCCAATTAAAAATTGTAACATCATCTCTCCTTATTATAATTTATTACATTTTGCCAAGCAAAATGCTGTTGTAAATTCTTTGCATTTCCATTGCGTCTTGCGCCATGTTGTCTGCCGATTCACTAATAATGCTTGGTGTTAACTTATATTCATGCAAAACAGAAGCAAGCGGAGCAAATTCTGGGCCATAGAACATATCATCAAAGTTTAAATGTTTAATTTCACCTTTGTCGCTATATTCAATTTTGGAAAAGTGAACATGAGCATTTTTTGCCCTTTCATAACCCAATTTTTCAATTGTGTAGTCCCAAATTTGTTTAAAATCATCTTCTGTTTTTAAACCACCTTGCATAAGGCAGTTAATGTGCCCAAAATCAAATGTTGGCACAAGACATTTATCAAGCGTGCAAAAGTCCACAATTTCTTTCACATTGCCAATTTGAGAATATTTTCCCATGGTTTCTGGGCAAATTAAAAGGCGGGACATATCAAACTTGTCATAAGCTTTTTCAAGCAAAATTTCAAGCCTTTTTCTTGTTAATTCAAGTGCTTCTTCTCTGCTCATTTTGCCTTGTGTTGCAAGATGCACGCAAATCTTTTGCCCTTGAAACCACTCAACATATTCAAGCCCACGAAGCACATAGCCATAAGATTTTTCTGCCATTTCATCGCTTGGGTTTGCAAAGTTAATATAGTAAGGTGCATGCACACTCACTAAAATGTCGTTTTTAACTGCTTCGCGGCCAAGTTCTTGCGCGGTTTCAGCACTCATTGTGAACCCTCTGCCAAAAGAATATTCATAAGCACTTAAACCTTTGCTTTTAAGCCAAGCTGGTGCTTCCAAACTTTTTTTGTTGCCTTCTTCATAAAAAATTTGGCTGTTGCCCGATGGGCCAAATCTTATTTTGTTTTCCATATTTTTTCCTTTTTATTTAAACTTAAATTCAATTTTTAATTAAATTTTTGTTTTAAGTTTTTTATTATTAATTTAAACTTTTAACATTTTCCAGTGTTAACTCATCAAGTGTCACACTTTCTTCAAGTTTATGCTGTCCACAAACTGTTCTAATGAGGCCAACCATTGTGCCACAAGTGCCCAGCAAAGCAGCCAAATCGCGCACAATGCTTCTTATATATGTTCCGCTTGAAACTTCAGTTTCAAGTAAAAATGTGTTTTTATCAAATTGTTGTAAAACATCAAGGCTGAAAATTGTAATTTCTTTTGGCTTTAAAACAACTTCAATGTTTTGTCGTGCAAATTCATATGCTTTTTTGCCACCAATTTTTTTTGCACTATATGCTGGTGGCATTTGATTTTGCGTCCCAACAAGTTTTTGGCAAACTTCTTTCAACTCGTCCAAACAAACAACTTTGTCGTCTTGTTTTGCAATTAAACCTTCACTGTCAAATGTGTCTGTTTCAATGCCAAACTTAAAAATTGCTTTATATGTTTTTTTGTCTTTTAAATGTGCGTCAAAAAGTTTTGTGCCTTTTCCAAGCGCAACAAGCAAAACACCTGTTGCAAATGGGTCAAGTGTGCCCAGATGTCCAGCCTTTGCAGCCCCAAGTTTTCTTTGCACTTTTTTAACACAAGTCATTGAATTCATTCCAGTGGGTTTATTCACCACAACCACGCCGTCAATAATGTTATTTTCCAAGTTGTTTTAATTCCTTTAATAAAATTGTTTTAACTTGTTTAAGCGAGCCAACAAGCCCAAGCCCTGCCGCTTGTTTATGTCCGCCACCACCAAATTTTTCAGCCACAGCAGAAACATCAATGCCAGCATCACTTCTTAAACTAATTTCATAGTTTTTGCCTTTCTTTTGCTTAATCATTGCCGCAACAGATATGCCCTTAATTGATTTTAAAATTGAAACCAAGTCACCTGCTTTGCCTGTTAACATATCAAGTTCTTTTTTGTCTTTTTCGGTTATATAACTAATTGCAACATTATCGTAAATTTCAATTCTGGAAATCATTCTTTCTTGCATTTTAAGTTCGTTTAATGTTTTTGTTTTAAACAAAATGTTTGAAATTAATGTGGTTTGAGCACCAAAATTAAACAATTTAGCAGCGGCTTCAAAGCTTTTTGCTGTTGTGCCATTGTTTGCAAAACCGCCCGTGTCGCCAAGCAAGCCAAAGTATAGGCAATTTGCTGCTTTTTGCGAAACTTCGCCTTTTAATTGCAATATCAAATCAAGCAAAATTTCACAATTTGCGCTTTCAAACCTAACAAATTCAACATTTGCAAATGGTGTTCTTGATGAGTGGTGGTCAATTGCAATTTGGTTTTTATGTGACAAAAAATAGTCCTTATGAACTCCAAGCCTGTCACTTGTTGAAACATCCAAACTTAATGCCAAGTCAAAATGCTTGTCTATTGGCTGTAAATAAACATTACCAAGCCCCAAAAACGCAAATTTTTCTGGCACTTCTTCGTTTAAAAAGCAAGCAGTTTGTTTTCCCATTTCTTCCAAAGCGTGTTTCATTGCACCAACACTTCCCCATGCGTCTGGGTCTGCGCTCATGTGAGAAAAAATGGCAACACTGTTTGCATTTTTAAGTAATTCAATAATTTTTTCCATTAGTTTTCCTTATCTTCTTCCTCAAGTGGTGGAATAACCAAATTTTCCAAAATTTCGTTAATTCTTTCAGTGTGAACATGGCCTTCGTCTAAAATGAATTCAAGTTTTGGCACTGATGGCATTTTAACGCTATTTGCAAGCAAAGCTCTAATGTATGTTCCGCTGTGTTTAATTGCGTTTAAAACGTCTTTTCTTTCCACAGCATCTTTAGAATAAACACTTACTCCAACTTTGCAGTATTTAAAATCAGGAGTGGTTTTAACACTTGTGATTGTTATTAAATTTGAAATTTTTGGGTTATCGAGTTCTTTTAAAACTATATCAGACAAAGCTCTGTGAATTTCTGCATTTGCCCTTTCCATTCTGTTTGACATAATATCTCTCCTTAATATTTATATTTCCTATATTATAACTTATTTTAAACATCTTTTATAACAAAATCTTATTAAAAATGAAATAACACTATAAATTTTGAAAATTTTTAGTGTTATTTACATTTATTTATCTTTTAACTTCAACCTTTTGGTAAACTTCGATTATGTCGCCTTCTTTAAATTGATTAAAGTCTTTAAGTTTAATACCGCATTCATAACCATAGTTAACTTCTGCTTTATCGTCTTTTTGAATTTTTAATGCTTCAATTGTTGTTTCGGCAATTTCTTCGCCATTTCTTAAAACTCTTGCGCCCGCATTTCTGTAAATTTTGCCATCAGTCACATAAGAACCGGCAATTACACCTGCGCTTGAAAGTTTGAAGACAACTCTAACTTCAGCGTGACCTGTCACAACTTTTTCATAAACTTTTTCACGCATTCCAAGTGCTGAAGACGCAATTTCTTCAACAACTTCGTAAATTACTTTATAGCTCTTAATATTAACACCCATGGATTCTGCCATTGTTTTAATTCTGTTGTTAACTTTTAAGTTAAAGTTAATCACAACAGAGTTTGATGCTTGTGCAAGCACAAGGTCAGATTCAGTCACAGGGCCAGAACCTGAATGCACGCAAACAATTTTAACTTCATCGTTTGAAACTGCAATGAGTGAATATTTAAGCGCCTCAACAGAACCTTGAGAGTCTGCTTTAATGATAACGTTAAGGTTTTTAAGTTTGCCTTCGTTAACTTTGTCCATAAATGAATCTAAGCTAACAGCTGATGATTGAGCCGCTTGATCAGATTTAAGTTTATTTTTTCTTTCTTCAATAACTTGTTTTGACAATTTCTCATCCAAAGCATAAACTTGGTCGCCAGATTGTGGCACTTCGTTAAGCCCAAGCACACTTACTGGTGTTGATGGTGCGGCTTCTTTTACACTGTTGCCTTTTTCATCATACATTGCTTTAACTTTACCATAAGTGATACCAGAAATAATTGTGTCGCCAATTTTCAATGTTCCGTTTTGAACAAGAACAGTTGCAATTGGTCCTTTTGCTTTGTCAAGCGATGCTTCGATGACAGCACCAAGTGCAAGCACTTTTGGATTTGCCTTCAAATCTTGCATTTCTGCAACAAGCAAAATCATTTTTAAAAGTTCGTCAATTCCCATTCCAGTTTTTGCAGAAACGCCAACTAAAATTGTGTCGCCACCCCATTCTTCTGGAAGCAAGCCATGTTCGGCAAGTTGTTGTTTAATTCTGTCTGGATTTGCTTCTTTTTTGTCCATTTTATTAACAGCAACAATCATTGGAATTCCTGCTGCTTTAATGTGGTTAATGGCTTCAATTGTTTGTGGCATAATTCCGTCATCTGCTGCCACAACCAAGATTGCAATGTCAGTGATTTTTGCTCCGCGCGCTCTCATTGCAGTGAACGCAGCGTGCCCTGGTGTGTCAAGGAAAGTAATTTTTTGTCCGTTTGAACTAACTTGATAAGCACCAATGCTTTGTGTAATTCCACCTGCCTCGCCAAGTGCAACACTTTCTTTTCTAATAATGTCAAGAAGTGATGTTTTACCATGGTCAACGTGCCCCATAACAGCCACAACTGGTGGACGAGAAATGTATTCACTATCATCGTGTTTGTCTTGAGAAACAAATTGTGAAAGTTCTTGTTCTGCTGTGAGTTCAAGTTTTTGTTCAAGTGTGACTCCAAGTTCGGAAGAAATGAGTTCTGCTGTTGTGAAGTCAATTGCACTGTTAATGGTTGCCATAACACCTAATATCATAAGTTTTTTAATGATGTCTGCAACTGGTTTGCCAATTTTTTCACTTAAAACTTTAACTGTGACTGTTTCTGTTGTTATAACTGCGTGTTCAATTGCTGGTGCAACATAAACAGGCTCTTTTTTCTTGTTTTTAATGAGTTTTCTTGACCCCATGATGATTTCTTCATAATCATCGTCAGAAATAAGAACGTTTGCTCTTTTGCTTGAAACAACACCTTTTTTAGCTGTTTGTTTTTCTTTTTCATCATAATTGCGTTTTGTTTTGTTTTTATTGCCAAATGTTCTTTCAGGTTGAGCAAGCACTTTGCTGCTTTCAAGCGGTGTGAACACTTTCACAGCGTTTGTTCTGCTTGAAGCAAAAGATGTGCCAGCATTTCTGGAACGATTGTCATTATTAAATGGACGCCCTGCGCGGTTGTCAGTACCAAATGGACGTGGCACACGATTATCATTGAATGGTCTTGGTGTGCGGTTATCGTTGTTAAACTGACGTGGTGCACGGTTGTCATTGTTAAATGGACGTTGCCCTCTGTTGTCGTTGTTAAACTGACGAGGAGCGCGACCATCATTATTTTGGAAACGGCCATCATTGTTAAATGGACGTCTTTGGTCATTATTAAAAGCACGATTGTTTGTGTTGTTTTGTTGGAAAGGTCTGTTTTGATAATTTCCATCTCTGTTGTTTTCAAAGCTTCTTTTTGTGTTATTTGGGTTGCCTTGGAAAGTTTGTTTTACTTGTGAATGCTCTTGTTTTGATGCAACACTTGGGTTTGTTTCCACTTGTTTTACGCTTTCTGCTTTCACTTCAGGTTTAACAGCATTTTTACTTTGAACAACTTGTTTTGGAGCGGCTGAAACATTTTCAGTTTGTGAAGCAGCAGGTTTAACTGCATTTGCACTTTCAGTTTTAACAACAAGAACATTTTTATGTTGTGAAACAGCCTTGATAAGAGAATCAATTTCGCTCTTACCTGTTTTTAATTGTCTTAACAAATTTTGAATTTCTCCACTTGTTTGAATTTTGTGGATTGATTTTAAACTGTTTAATTCTTGATTATTATTTGCCAAAATTTTCGCTCCTTAAATTTTTGATAATTTCATCACTTAACCCTTTGTTTTTAACACCAACAATTTTACAATTTTTAATTTGTGTCAAACTTTCAAGTTCTTTCACAAAAAACACATTTTCTGTTAGGTTTTTTAAGGTTTCTGTAATTTTTATTGTGTTTTTCCCTGCGGACTCATCTGCCAAAACCAAAAACAATTTTTTGTTGTAGTTTTTCAGTGTGTCCGAGCCAATTATTAAATAACCAGCTTTGTTTGCTATTGATAAATAGCCTTTAATTTTTTCTTTGTTCATTCTTTTCCTAATTAATTTGATTCAATAAGTTTTCATAAATTTCTTCTGGAACAAAAGTTTTAAATGCACGATTCAAAGCTTTTGTTTTGTATAATTTTTCTTTGCAACTGTCTTTAAAGCAAAGATAAACTCCACGTGCTTGCATTTTTTGTGCTTTGTCCAAAACAATTTGATTGTCTTTGGTTTTCACAATTCTGTTAATAAATTTTTTTTCAAATTTGTTTCTGCAAACAATGCAAGTTCTAATGTTTTTCAAATTTATTCTCCAATATCATCAAAGTTTTCAAAACCAGAAAAATCAACTGCTGTAATTTCTTCAACTTGTTCGCTGCTTTCGTTTGTGTCGTCAATGTCTGAAAGTTCATATTCAACTTCTTTCACTTGACCTGCTCCACAATCAACTTGGCTTTCGCTTTTCAAATCAATTTTCCAGCCAGTTAATTTTGCAGCCAAACGCACGTTTTGTCCGCCCTTGCCAATTGCAAGTGAAAGTTTGTCGTCTGGAACAATAACTCTTGACACTTTCAAACTTTCGTTTGCTTCAACACTTAAAACTTTTGCTGGGCTTAATGAACGTGCAATATATTCCAAAATGTCTTCTGAATAAAGCACAAGGTCAATTTTTTCGCCGTTAATTTCAGTGCTGATTGAGTTAATTCTTTCTCCGCGGTTTCCAACACAAGCGCCAAGTGCGTCAATGTGTGGTTTTGTTGCCCAAATTGCAACTTTTGCACGGTTTCCTGGGTCACGCGCAATGTTTTTAATAACAACTTCGCCTGTTGCAACTTCTGGAACTTCAAGCTCAAAAAGTTTTCTTAAGAAACCAAGGTTTGTTCTTGTCACTTGAACTTGTGAGCCTTTAAATGAATCTTGAATTTTCTTAACATAAACTTTAACTCTGTCGCCAACTCTGTATTTCTCTCCAGGAATTTGGTCGTTTTTAAGCATAACGCCTTCTGTGTTTGTTCCTGCAATTAAAACATAAACGTTGTCGTTGTCAATGCGTTTAACAATTGTTGTTAAAAGTTGGTCTTCTTTTTCAGAAAGTTCACTTAAAGCAATATCTCTTTCCATTTCTTTAAGCCTTTGCATAACAACTTGTTTTGCTGTTTGTGCTGCAATTCTTCCAAAGTCTTTTGTGCTTTCTTCTGTTTGAACCAAGTCGCCAACTTTGTGTGATTTTTTAATTTCTTGCGCGTCTGCCAAAGAAATTTCTTTGTCTGCGTCAAGCACTTCATCCACAACAGTTTTGTAGCTGTAAATTTTAATTGTTGCTTTTTCTGCATTCAATTTAACAAGTGCAGATTTTGCTTCGCCATACATTTTTTTGTAGGCTGAAGTTAATGCTTGTTCAAGTGTTTCAATAAATTGTTCTTTGTTGATTTTTTTTGTTTGTTCAAGTTCATCAAGTGCTTGAAAAAAGTCTTTATTTATCATTTTAGTTTCCTTTTAAATTAAAATTTTAAAACTGGCACAATGTGCGCAACTTTGTCTTTTGGGAAAGCAACTTCTTTTTCATCAACACTTAAAACAACACTTTCTTCTGTGTAATCCATTAAAAGACCTTGAGCTGTTTTAACACCATCAACCGGAACATAAAGTTTAATTTGATATTCCTCTCCTTTATGGCGCAAAAAGTCAGCATGGTTTTTAATTGGTCTGTCAAGCCCTTCAGATTCCACATTCAAAATATATGGTTTGTCATCTGTTGGATTAAGTTGTTCAAGCTCTTTATCAACAAGCCTATGAACTTTTTCACAGTCATCAATGTTGATTCCTTCTTTTGAATAAATTGTGAATGTTAAATTCATTCCATTATTTTTTTTGGAATAATCAACTTCAATAACTTCATACCCCAATTCATTCACAAGGGGAACAATTTTTTCTTTGCAAATTGTTTCAATTTTACTTGCCAAATTCGTTTGCCTCCTTCAATACTAAGAGTGGGCTCGTTTTAAGCCCACTCTTAATCTAGTTATGTTAATTTTAGCATATAATATGCGATATGGCAAGTTTTTTTTAAAAATTCTTTATTATCTATATTATTATTTATATGTAAAGAAAACCATTAATTATAACCCCAAAAACAAGCAGAAATTTGGCAAAATTTTTTGTTAATTATGTCCATTTTTCAATTTTGAAAAACACACATTTTTTTTGTTTTAAGTGCAAACAAAAACACAAAATATTGTGTCAAAAAATCACTTTAAAAGTTTATTTTCCAAAATGCAAAAAAAATAAAAAATAGAACAATAAAAGCAAAAGCAATAAAAATAAAAACAATAAAAAAAGAACTTTGAAAGCCAAAGTTCTTAATTTTAATAATTTCAAATTATCTCTTGCTGAATTGTGGAGCTTTTCTAGCTTTCTTCAAGCCATATTTCTTTCTTTCTTTCTTTCTTGAATCTCTTGTCAAGAAACCAGCTTTTTTAATTTCAGCTTTGTACTGTTCGTCAGCTTCAACAAGTGCTCTTGAAATGCCGTGCAAAATTGCACCTGCTTGACCTGTTAAACCACCGCCAATAACATTAACGATTATGTCATATTTGCTTTCTGCACCAACCAAAACAAGTGATTGACGAGCAATGAGTTTCAATGTTTCAAGTGGGAAATATTCATCAATTGAAACACCGTTGATTTCAAATTTGCCATTTCCGCCAGCAATCAAACGAACTCTTGCAACTGAACTTTTTCTTCTTCCAGTTCCAAAGAATTGAACTAATTTTGATTTTGCTGATTTAATTGTTTTCTTTGCTTCTGCCATTATTTCACTCCTTTAACTTCAACTGCAACAGGTTGTTGAGCTTCATGGTCGTGTTTGTCATCTTTGAACACTCTAAGTCTTGTTGCTTGTTTTTTGCCAAGTTGATTTTTTCTAAGCATTCCTTTAACTGCTTTGTGAACAGCTTGTGTGGAATCTTCTCTCATTACAGTTTTATAATCTTTTGATTTTAAACCACCAGCATATCCTGAGTGACTGTAAATTCTTTTTTGTTCAAGTTTTTTACCTGTTAACACAACATAGTCTGAGTTAAGCACAATCACGAAGTCGCCAGCGTCAACGTGAGGTGTGTATGTTGGTTTGTTTTTACCACTTAAAATATCAGCAACTTGTGTTGCAAGTCTGCCAAGTGGAACATTTTTTGCATCAATAACATACCATTTTCTTTCAACTGAATCTGGATTTGCCATAAATGTTTTCATTTTTTCCTCCAAAGTTTTGTAAATAAAAATTTAATTCTCTTTCCACTTTGTGCTTTTTAAGTAAGGGGCTAATTTACAAAAAAAATGCCAAACCAAAGTTTTAGACTTTTAAGATTATATATTATAAGGATTGAGAAGTCAAGTGTTTTTTAAAATACGCAAAACTTTTTTTTGCCACTCACTCTTTTTGTTTAATACTCAACATCCCATAGATATAGCCCGCACCCAGAAAGTGTTTTTTTTGCTTTTGTGCGGTCTTTTGCGTTTAAAATTTCGCGCACTTCTTTTGCTGTTAAACTGCCCTTTCCAACTTCAATTATTGTGCCAATTATAATCCTAACCATATTATGCAAAAAACCATTTGCTTGTATTTTAAAAACAAGCAAATCTTTATCCTTCTTCACCTTAAATTTTCTGACAATTCTTATGTTTGAAGTAAGTTTTTCTTTCATTGCCAAAAAGTCTTTTTCAGTTGAAAATTGCGCTTTAATTTTTTCAAAATCAACACTCTTTTCTGCTTCATTTTTTTTGGTGCAAAATGAAGTGAAATCATGTTTTCCTTTTAAAACGCGCATGGCTTTTTTCATTTCTTTAAAATTTAGTTTTTCAGGCACTTGAAGTGCTTTGTTTTCATAAAGTGGCAAACGAGTTTTTGACATATAACACACATACTTATAAGTTTTTTGTTTTGCACTAAACCTTGCATGAAAACTTGCACTCGCTTCTTTTGCACTTAAAACAACAACACTTTTTGGCAAATGATTATTAACTGCGTTTGGCAAACGTGAAAAATCAAAACTGCTTTGCGTGTCAAAATGAGCAACTTGTTTTCTTGCATGCACGCCGGCATCTGTTCTGCCACTTGCGTACAAAATAATATTTTCGTTTAAAAATTTGCTTAAAACATCTTGCAAAACGCCTTGAATTGTCACGCTGTTTTCTTGTTTGTTTTGCACTTGCCAGCCGTTAAATGCGCTGCCGTCATACATAATTTCAATTAAAATTCTTTTCATACATAAAATCATAGCACATTTTTATTAAAAATAAAATTTGTTTTGATAAAAAAAGACTTTTTTAGTTTTTCAATGCATTTTTTGGCTTTAAATTGCCTTGACTTTTGCTTTGCATTTAATTTAATATTAAGTTGTTTAAATTTTTACACAACATAAAGGATATTTATGAAAAAACATATATTAGTTGACGGCAATGAAGCCGCTTCAAACATTGCCTACTTTTTCAGTGAAGTTGCGGCAATTTATCCAATTACACCATCATCTGCCATGGCAGAAAATGCTGACGAATGGTCCAAAACTGGCAAATTGAATTTGTTTGATATGCCTGTTAAGGTGGAGCAACTTCAGTCTGAAGCTGGTGTTGCGGGTGCAATTCACGGCACTCTTGTGGCTGGCGCACTTGCAAACACTTTCACTTCAAGCCAAGGACTTTTGCTTATGATTCCAAATATGTTTAAAATTGCTGGCGAACTTTTGCCAAGCGTTTTTCATGTTTCAGCACGCGCGGTTTCTGGCCATGCGCTTTCAATTTTTGCCGAACACAGCGATGTTATGGCGGCAAAAAGCACAGGGTTTGCAATGCTTGCATCTTCAAATGTGCAAGAAGCACAAGACATGGCGCTTGTTGCCCACATTGCAACACTTAAAGCCTCTGTGCCATTTATGCACTTTTTTGATGGCTTTAGAACAAGCCACGAAATTCAAAAAATTTTGTCTTATGATTATGAAGACATTAAGCCTTATGTTCCATACGACAAAATTAAGGAATTTAAAGCAAGAGCATTAAACCCTGCTCACCCACACCAACAAGGCATTGCACAAAACCCAGACATTTTCTTCCAAAACAGAGAAGCGCAAAATGTGGTTTACAACAAAGTTTATGACATTGTACAGCAAACAATGACAGAACTTGAACCACTCACTGGCAAAAAATATAAACCTTATGAATACATTGGCAGCCCAACAGCCACAAAAGTTGTTGTTTTAATGGGAAGTGGGGCTGAAACTGTGGAAGAATATATAAACTTTGCCAAAGACCCAAACCTTGGGCTTTTGAAAGTGCGCCTTTTCCGCCCATTCAATTCATCAGCGCTTGTTAATGAATTGCCAAAAACAACTTCGTTAATTACAGTGCTTGACAGAACAAAAGAAAACGGAAGCAATTTTGAACCACTTGCTCTTGATGTTATCAGCGCATTAAACGACCAAAACAAAAACATTAAAGTGCTTGCGGGCAGATTTGGGCTTGGAAGCAAAGAATTTACGCCAAAATGTGTTAAAGCAGTTTTTGACAATATGAACGCTGAAACACCAAAAAACCATTTCACAGTGGGCATTGTTGACGATGTCACCTACACTTCTTTGCATCTTGATGATAGTTTTAATTTCAAATCTCCAAGTTATGAAATGAAGTTTTATGGTTTGGGTGGCGATGGCACAGTGAGTGCAAACAAAAACTCAATTAAAATTATTGGCGAACACAAAAACAAATTTGTGCAAGGCTATTTTGAATACGACTCCAAAAAATCAGGCTCGATGACAATTTCTCATTTAAGAATTTCTGACGAGCCAGTTAAAAGCACATATTTAGTGCAAGAAGCAAACTTAATTGCAATTCACAATTTCAATTTTGTTGCAAGATACGACATTTTGAAAGATTTGAAACAAAATGGCGTTGTGCTTCTTAACACTGCCGCAACAAAAGAAAATTTGAACGCAAAATTGCCAAAATTCTTCAAACAAGTTTTAAAAGAAAAAAATGCAAAATTTTACATTATTAATGCACAAAAAATTGCAAATGAAATTGGTTTGGGCGACAAAATTAACACAATTATGCAAGCGGCATTCTTCAAAATCTCAAATTTGATTGATTTTGAAGTTGCATTTAATGAAATGAAAGACGCAATTTCTCACACATATATGAAACGTGGCGATGATGTCTTGCAAGCAAACTATAAAGCGCTTGAAAAAGGCGCAAGCGAAGTGGAAGAAATTGATTTGGAAACACTTTCATTTGAAACCAATTTCCAACCAACACAAAACCACGGCAACGAGTATTATGAAAACTTCATTAAAAAAGTGAACACAATGCAAGGCAACACTCTTCCTGTTTCTGCGTTTTCTCCAGACGGCCGAGTTCCAACCGCAACAACTCAATTTGAAAAACGCGGAATTGCTTCCGAAATGCCACAATGGCAACCAGAAAATTGTATTCAATGCGGAATGTGCACTGTTGTTTGCCCGCACGCAGCAATAAGAAGTGTGATTGTGGATGAAAATGATTTGGAAGACGCACCAGACGGCTTCGTCACAATTGCTGCAATGGGTGTTAAAGGCACGCGATACAAAATTCAAATCAGCCCACTTGACTGCACTGGTTGTGGAGTTTGTGCAAATGTTTGCCCTGGCATAAAAAAAGCACTTGTCATGGAAGACATGAGCAAACTTTTGGAACAAGAAAAAATTAACTATGAATATTACAAAAAATTAAAAAACGTGCAAACTGAATTTTCAAAAACAACAGTTAAAGGGCTTCAATTCGAAAAACCATATTTTGAATATAGCTATGCTTGCGCTGGTTGTGGCGAAACACCATACATTAAAATTGCAACACAACTCTTTGGCGAAAATATGATTATTGCCAATGCAACTGGTTGCTCCAGCATTTACTCTGGCTCAAGCCCTGCCTGCCCTTACACAAAAAATGAAGAGGGTTTTGGTCCTGGCTGGGCAAGTTCTTTGCTTGAAGACAACGCAGAATTTGGAGTGGGAATGAGCTATGCAGTTGAAATTGAAAAGGCAAAACTCTTTAAAAACTTTGAAGAACTTTTAAAACAAAACATTTCACAAGAAACCGCTGCTTTAGTTAAAGAATGGCTTGAACAGCCAAATAGCTTTTCAAACGACAAAACAAAAGCCTTTGTGACCCTTTTGGAAAAAGAAACACTCACCCCAGAAATCCAAAACATTTTAAACTCAAAAGATTTCATTGCAAAGAAAAGTGTTTGGATTATTGGTGGCGACGGCTGGGCGTATGACATTGGCTTTGGCGGGCTTGACCATGTTTTACAAACTCAACAAGATGTTAATATTTTGGTGCTTGACAATGAGGGATACTCCAACACGGGTGGGCAATCATCAAAAAGCACTCCACGTGGCTCGTTTGCAAAATTTGCTTACGGCGGCAAAAAGAACAAGAAAAAAGACCTTGCTTCAATTGCAATTGCACAAGAAAATTGCTATGTTGCAAGCGTTGGTTTGGGTGCAAACATGCAACAAACAATTAATGCTTTCAAAGAAGCAGAAAACTTTAAAGGCCCAAGCATAATCATTGCCTACTCACCTTGTGTCAACCACGGCTATGATATGGCAGAAAGCCAAGGGCAAATTAAAAAAGCTGTTAAAAGTGGCTATTGGAATTTGTTTAGATATAACCCACATGAAAAAACACTTAAAATTGACAGCCCAGAACCAGATTTCAGCTTTGAAGAATTTTTGATGACAGAAAGCAGATACACTTCTTCACTTAAAAATTCACCCGAAGAGGCAAAACATTTGTTTGAACTTGCAAAGCAAGATGCAAAAGAAAGATATAACCGCCTTCTTAACTTCAAAGCACAACTTGAAAGCAAAAATTAAATTAATTAAAACAGGAAGCAACTTGAGTTTTCAAGTTGCTTTTTTATTTTTAATTTGAGCCAAAAGGACTATTCTTTGTGTGAAAAAATTAAAAGTATATATATTCAAAATGCTGTTAATAATTAAAAGAAAACAAGGAGAAAATATGAAAACCTTTTTAAAAAATTTAATTAAAGACGTGTTTAGAATTTTTATTATATTTTTCACAATTTTTATTTGGGTGCGCTACAATTCAAACGATTTAAAATATTCAATTATTTTAACTTCACTTTTGACATTGTTTGTGGAATTAATACTTAAACTCATTGCAAAAAAACGCGGAGCAAAAGAAACACTTAAAGCAAGCGAGCGCAAAAAAATGGAAGACATTATGACAACATTTGCTTTTAAATCAACCGACTATGCTGTGGGCTTTTTTTTCAATATGTTAAGCCAAAAACACGCGTGTTTGAAGCGCAAACAATTTGTTTTGATTGAAACAAACAAAAAAAAATTGCAATTTTTACAATGTTTTCGTTTAAAGAACTCACTCCAGATGAAGTTGTTAAAGCGCACATTGCACTTAAGAATATATCAGTATCAAGAACCATAATTTGCACTCTTGGTGCAAGCCCACAAGCCAAGCAAATTGCAAAAAGCCAAAGTATAATATTGCTTGAAAAAGAAGACACTTTTGTTAAATTTTTAAAAGAATATAATTATTTTCCGCCAGAAAATGAACTTATAACATTGCAAAAAGAAGATGGGCTTACGTTTAAAACAATTATGAAAAATGCCCTAAGCCCAAAGCGCGCGCGCCTTTATTTCATTTCTGCTGTGGCGCTTGGGTTTTCAAGTTTATTTGTGCCTTATAACATCTATTATTTATCTTTTGCTTCATCAATGCTTTTATTGTGCTTAATCACACTAATTCAGCCATATTTCAAAAAGAAACTTCCTGATAACATCATTTAATAATTGTTTTAAAATAATTATTAAAAATGATTTTTTTTAATAGTGAAAACAAATAAAAACAAGCTGGCTTACAAACTGGCTTTTTGACAAGGCAAAAAAGTATATTGTCAAAAAAATTATTATAGATAACAAAAATAAATAAAAACAAGCTGGCTTGTTAACAAAAGCAAAAAAATTTTAGTATATAAAATTATGAATAAAATAATTTTAATCAAAAAGAATTTGCTTCACAATTTAAAAGTGATAAAAGAAAAAACACCCGCCAAAATTTGTGCAGTTGTTAAAGCAAATGCTTATGGACATGGGCTGGAAGAAATTTGCAAAACACTGTATGGCAAAGTGGAATTTTTTGCAGTGGCAAACCTAAAAGAAGCCTTGCAAATTAGGGCTTTTGATAAACAAACAAAAGTGCTTATTTTGGGCAAATGCGAAAATTACAAAAAAGCAGAGGAAAACAACATAAGCGTGACAGTGTTTTCTTTGGAAGAAATTAAAAAATTAAGTAAACAAAAGTTTTCAAACCTAAATGTTCACATTAAAATTGACACAGGGATGAACAGGCTTGGTTTCACTTCCACAAAGGAATTTTTGCTTGCGTTTAAAGAACTTGAAAAACAAAAAAATGTGAAAATTGAAGGCATTTTTACACACTTTTCAACATTGCGAAATGACATTGATTTTTACCGAAAACAAGTTAATAAACTTGAAAGATATTTAATGTATGTCAAAAACAAAAAAGACATAATTATTCATGGCGGTGGCTCGTTTGTGGTTATGTTCACAAACAAATTTGATATGGTTAGATGCGGCATTTTTCTGTATGGTTATGGCTTTTCTCGCCTAAAACCTGTTTTGCGTGTCACAAGCCAAATTGTGCAAAAGAAGCATATAATCAAAGGCGATTATGTGGGCTATTCCAAAACCTACACAGCAAACGAAGACATGGAAATTGGCGTTATTCCACTCGGCTACAGCGATGGTATTCCGCGTTCCTTCATTGGGCAAAATTTTAGGTGCAAAAACACAAAATTTGAAATTTTGAACGTTTGCATGGACATGACAATGATTAAACTGCCAACAAAAACAACGTTTGACACTGAAATTACAATTTTTGAAGACGCACACAAATGGGCAAACGTTTTAAACACAAACGACCACGATGTTTTGGTTAAATTTTCAAATTTTAGAGGCCAAAGAATTTTGAAATAACAAAACATTAACACTTTTTCAATGCAAAAAAATGCAAATTAAAATTATAAAAGTCTAAAAAAATAATATTTAAAATAACAATCATATAAGGCAAATTTAACAAATTAAAATTATAAAGCTTAAACAAAAAATGCAACAAAAAAACACTTGAAATCAAGTGTTTTTTATTACATTTCAGCAACCTTAGCTTCAGTTGCAAATTCGCGCCAAATGTGATAATCCAAAGAATCTTTAACTTTTTTAACTTGTTTTCTGTTTTTAACTTTTTTCATCACACCATGTTTATCAATTCCATAAACCTCATTGTTAACTGCAATAAAAGTCATATTAAATGGATTTGCGTATTTTTGCACAACTCTATCATAAACTGTTTTAAAAATTCTAATTACATTTGCATTTTTTGAAACAAAATCAGAAATTATTATAAGGTTTTTTTGTTCAACACCATTATATGAGCCTTTAATGTTCATTTTGTGAAGTTTTTTGTCTAAAACAAATTCAAAATGCTCTTCAAGTTTCATTGGAGTGTGAACTTTTGGTTTTGTTGTGAAGTTTGTTTGTTTAAACTTATCATCAAGTTTGTTTAAGTTCGCCATTTTTAATTTTGGCAAATTTTTATTAACAAATTTTAACTCTTTAAAATCAAAATTGTCTTTCCCAATTTTTCCAAAAGCAATATCTCTAATCACGTCAAAAGTGTTAAGTTCTTCGCAACATGTCACTTCCAAACCCCAAGACCTATCTTTCGCGAAAATATCAGGCAATTTTTGAGTGCCATCATCTCCCACACAGACATCTTGGCCAGAAAAGAGATCTTGCAAAAGCAAGTATGCGTAAAATTCTTCTTTTCCAGCATTTGGAGAAATTGTTAATTCCATAAAACACCACCTATAACGTGATTTTATTACTAAATTCATTATATCATCATTTTGCACAAATTTCAAGGCTTGTTTTGACAAAAATTTACAAAAATAAAGCATAGATTTCCCGCATATCAAAACTTACATATCACAAAATAAAACAAACATTTGATGAAAAATCACACCTGTTTGTAGCACACAAAAACAATTTAAAATTTTTGCATTTTTCTTCAAAAGATTACTTAACGCCCCTCAAACCCCAGCGACTAACTTCGCACAAGAGTTGGCACAAAAAACACTGCAAGTGTTTTTTCGTCTGGTGCCACAGGCACGCCTGTTTCAATTAAAGATAGCTATATATATTCATTAAACAAAAAATCCAATACTAATAACAAAGACGCACCCGCAAAGCAAAAGTTTCTGCAAAAGATTTTTGCGTTAAGCAAAAACTTTTCACTTGGCAGCACAGGCACTCCTGTTTCTATTGCAAAAGCCACCATAAGTGAGGATTATGCTTTTTATAAATCAAATAAATACAATTTAATAAAAATTATTTATAGGAAGAAATCTTCTCCAACGCCAGACCTCGCAAGAGAGTTGGCACAAAAAACACTGCAAGTGTTTTTTCGTCTGGTGCCAAAAAGAGCAAAAATCAACCGCAAGTGACGGATGTGTTTTTAATAAAAAAAAACACATCCTAATAAAAGGTTGTATTTTTGCTCTGTGGTGCGGGAAAGAGGACTTGAACCCCCACTCTTCCGAACTTGATCCTAAGTCAAGCGCGTCTGCCAATTCCGCCATTCCCGCTTATAGGTTGGTGGCTCATCGGAGGCTCGAACTCCGGACACCAAGATTAAAAGTCTTGTGCTCTACCAACTGAGCTAATGAACCAAGGTTATTAAACAAATGTTTAATAGTTGTTAATAAAATGGCTGGGGTGGCTGGATTTGAACCAACGAATGCGAGAGTCAAAGTCTCGTGCCTTACCGCTTGGCGACACCCCAATATCATGCTTAAAAGCCAATTTGGTGCACTCGGAGGGATTCGAACCCCCGACCTTTGCCTTAGAAGGGCACTGCTCTATCCAACTGAGCTACGAATGCGAATTGGAGCGGGTGAAGGGAATCGGACCCTCGCTACCAGCTTGGAAGGCTGGAGTTCTACCATTGAACTACACCCGCAAATTACATTTTAAGTCGGGCTTTATTAACATGCCTTGTTATACTAACAAATTTGATTTTGTTTGTCAAGAATAATTTTAAAATTCTAACAAAAATTTTGGTTTTTTTTTAATTTTGTTTTAAGAAGGTTTTGTTTAATTATATTTTTAATTTTTTTTAAAATTTTACCAATTTTTTTTTAAAAAATGAAAAATGTATTTTAAACAAAAAACTGCTCAACCTCCCTTTAAAAAAAGTTTTTCATTAACAATTTTACAAAAAAAACTTGGAATTATCCAAGTTTTATAATTTTTTTAAACTTTTTCAATTACATAGCCTTCTTTGGAGTCTTTAACAACATAGCCCATTTCAAAAAGTTGTTTTCTCATCTCATCTGCTTTTGCAAAGTTTTTGTCTTGTTTTGCTTGCCAGCGCTCTTTGGCAAGTTCTTCAACTTCTGTTGGAACTTCATGTTTTTCAATTGTTTCAACTTCTTGTTTTAAGTTTAAACCCAAAACTTCATCAAATAAAAGTGCTTGGTTGTAAACAGCTTTATTTTTGTTTTGTTTAAGCATTTCCCAAAGCACACCAAGTGCAAGTGGCATATTCAAGTCGTCATTAATTGCGGCAAGGAATTTGTTTTTAAATTCTGTTAAATCAATTTCCTTCTCTTCTGCTTCATAATGCGCTTTTAAAAGTTTAACTAAATTTTCTTTTGCTTGCTTTGCGCTTTGCAACGCTTCAAAAGTGAAGTTTTGCATTTTGGAGTAATGTGCTGTTAAGAAAAAATATCTTAAATCAAGTGCAAAAAAACCACGTTTTGCAAGGTCGTCAAGTGTGTAAATGTTTCCCAAGCTTTTGCTCATTTTACCACCATCAATTTGCAAAAATTCAAGTTCCATCCAAAATGACACAACTTCATGGTCTGCTAAACAATCGTTTTGTGCAATTTCATTTTCATGGTGAACAGTCACGTGGTCAATGCCACCTGTGTGAATGTCAATGTGTTTTCCAAGATATTCTTGCCCCATAACAGAACATTCAATGTGCCAACCTGGATACCCCATTCCCCATGGGCTTTGCCATTGCATAATGTGTTCTTTTGGCGCTTTAATCCACACCGCGAAATCTGCTGGGTGTTTTTTCTCTTCGTCAACTTCAATTCTTGCACCGGCTTTTCTATCTTCAAGTTTAATGCCTGAAAGACGGCCATATTCAGGAAATTTTTGAACATCAAAATAAATGCCTTTGCTTGTTTCATAGGCAAAACCTGCTTCAACAAGCTGTTTAACATACTCAATCATTTGGTTAACATGATCGGTTGCTTTTAAAACATATTCTGGTGTTTCAATGTTAAGTTTTTTAATGTCATCAAAGAAAATATTGGAGTAAAACTCTGCAATTTCCCAAGGAGATTTTTTCTCTCTTTGGCTGGCAACAAGCATTTTGTCTTCGCCTTCGTCTTCATCACTTGTTAAATGCCCAACGTCAGTTATGTTCATTGCCCCTTTAATTTTATAGCCATTATAACGTAAAGTTCTTCTAATAAAGTCCATAAAAACATAGGCACGCATGTTGCCAATGTGTTGAAAAGAATAAACAGTTGGGCCGCAACTATACATTGTCACAAACTCTGGGTTATGTGGCACAAATTCTTGTTTTTCTTTAGTCAAGCGGTTAAAAAACTTTATCATAAATTCTCCAATTAAATATATATAATAATTTACTATTAATTGCCCCATTTGTCAAATTAAATGCAAAACTACATTAAAATTAAAAATGTTTATGGGTTTGATATTACCATTTTTGATAATTCATATTAAAGGCATAAAACTGTTTTTGCAAAAAATAACAACTTTCACATTTACAACAAAATAATAAGAAAAAACCACATTTGATGTGGTTTTTTGCTTTTATTAATTTGATTTTATTTTTTCAATTTATCATTTTAAATTTTAAAGCAATATGCAAATTATACCGCCCTTGCCTTCATTGACAATTTTGCCAAGTGTTTTGCGCATTTTTCTTTGCGCTTCAAGTGGCATTGTGACAATTTTGGAATTGATGCCTTCATTAACAAGTGAGTTTAAAGACTTGCCAAAAATGTTGGTTTCCCAAATTGATTGTGGGTTGTTTTCAAATTCACTCATTAAGTGTTGTGCAAGTTCTTCACTTTGTGCTTGAGTGCCAACAAGTGGGCTAATTTCTGTTTCAATGTCAACTTTCATAATGTGCAAACTTGGTGCAGACGCTTTAAGTTTCATGCCAAAGCGTGTGCCTTGTTTAACAATTTGTGGGTCTTCAAGTGTTAATTCTTCAATGGATGGAACAACAATGCCATAGCCTGTTTCGTCAACTTCTTGCAACGCTTTTTCAAGTTTGTCATATTGACGTTTGGCGTGTGCCAAAGTTTTAATGTAGCTAACAAGTGCCAAGTCATTTTCAATTTTAAAGCCGCATTGTTTTGAAAGCACTTTGTAAAACACATGTGGTTTTGGAACAATGTTGAACATAATTGTTCCCTCGCCCATTTTAATTGCTCCAACTGTCACAGGTTCAAAATCTTCGTGTTCCAAAAATGCAACATTTGTTTTGTCAATTTGCCCAATTTTTGTCACATTGTCGCCAAATTTTTTCACTTCTGAAATAATTTCTGAAATCATTTCATCGTTATAAGACAACGCCCTAAGCCAATCTGGCATTTGAATTTTGAGTGATTTTAATGGGAATTCCAAAAGCATTTTTTCAAAAATTTCGTCAACATCTGCAAGGCTTAAGCTTTTTGCATTTAAGCAAACAACACCTGTTTGATATTTCTTTTCAAGTTGCTTTGCAAGCGCTTTAACCTCTGGTTTTGATGGGTCAACACTATTAAGCACAACAACAAAAGGTTTGCCGCTTTTTTTAAGTTCGGCTGCAACTCTTTCTTCTGCTTGCACATACGCCTCTCTTGGAAGTTCACAAATGCTGCCGTCTGTTGTCATAAGCACGGCAATTGTGGAATGATCTTCAATGACTTTTCTTGTGCCAAATTCTGCCGCAGTTTGAAAAGGCATGTCTTCTTCGCTCCATGGTGTTTTTACCAATCTTGGCTTTTTGCCTTCTTCAAAACCAAGTGCGCCACTCACCATATAGCCAACACAATCCACCATTCTCACTTTGGTTTCAACATTGCCATTCAAAACAACACTAACGCCTTCATTTGGCACAAATCTTGGTTGTGTTGTCATGATTGTTTTGCCCTCTCCAGATTGAGGAAGCTCGTCAATTGTTCTTTGTTTTGCGTGTTTGTTTTCAATGTTTGGAACAACAATTTTTTCCATAAACTTTGTGATAAAAGTTGACTTACCGCAGCGAACTGGCCCAACAACTCCAATGTAAATATCCCCATTTGTTCGTGTGGCTATGTCTTTGTATATATCGTAATTTTCCATATAACCTCCGCTAATTTACTAATATAAGTTATGCAAGAAAAAATTACGTTATGATTTGAGATTAAAAAATATTAAAAAAATAAACTTGTCCATTTTTTATTTTAAAAATTTTTTCATTATTTTGAAAATATGGTATATTAATAGTATTAGGGGCAACATGACAAAATATATTTTAAAAGAAAATAAAATTATCACAGATGATAATGTTGTTATAATAGAGTCAGAAAACACAAATCAACTTGAAAATTTGTTGGAATTACTTAATGACCTTCAAAGTAAATTAGATTATGATAAGTCTGGTGCTTTTTCACGCTATAAATTAACTGAAGATTTTAAAAAACAAAAATGGAACTTCATTTATGTTGATTTAAACAACTTAAAAACAGTTAATGACACAATGGGACATGTCAAAGGCGACGAACACATTGAAGCTGTTGTTAATCTTTTAAAAGGATATGGCAACACTTACCGCCAAGGTGGTGACGAGTTTGTTTTGCTTCTTGACGACGAAGCACTTGTGCAAAAATTTGCACACGAAAATTACAAAAATCCTTATTTTAGTTTTGGCATTGTTTTAAAACACGAATATGAAAACGCGTTTCAAGCCTACACTCTTGCAGACAAAAGAATGTATGAAAATAAATTTGAAAATAAATGCCTTTTTAAACCTGAATGGTATTTTTTAAACCTTATAAAATAAAGAGAAAAGACGCTTTAAGGCGTCTTTTTATTTAGTATTTAAAACAACTATTCTTTTGTTTTATCTTTTGGTTTTTTCTTTTTGAATGCTTTTGCCAAATTAACTTTATTTTCCTTGCCCCACAAAAGCCTTTCAATGTTTTTTCTGTGCATAAACCATGTTAAGAAAAACAAAACAAACAAAAGAATTGTAATTTCAACAACACCTCTATATTTCAAGCCCTCAAGCACGGTTAAAAGCGTTATAAACAAGAAAGATGCAACTGCGCCATAGTCAAAAAAATATAGATACACAAATGAAAGCACAATGCCAACTAAAGACCAAAGTGGGTTTGCAACAATGTAAATTCCCAAAATGCAAGCCACACCTTTTCCGCCTTTAAATTTGTAAACAACTGGAAAGTTGTGCCCCAAAACTGCGCCAAGACCACCAACATAAATGCCAATTGTGCTTTGAATTTGCGCCCCACTTCCACCAAAAATGAAAAAGCCAATTAGCGCTGCTGAAACACCCTTTAAAGCGTCAAGCACAAGGTTAAGCAAGCCAACTTTGAAACCAAATGTTCTTAACATATTCATTGTTCCAGGGTTGCCACTGCCTTGTTTTGTGATGTCGGTTTTTAAGCGCGCGGAAATTATACGGGCAAAACTTATGTTGCCAATAAAATATCCAATTAAAATACTTAAAGCATATTTTAAATAAATGCTCATGCTTTAAAAGTTCTCCTCTTGCTTATCCCTTAATATGATTTTTATCGGTGTTCCAGAAAAATCAATTGATTTTCTGAAATAGTTTTCAATATATCTTAAGTATGAGAAATGAATTCCCTTAGAGTCGTTAACAAAAAGCAAAAATGTTGGTGGATTTGTTTGAACTTGTGTGATGTATGAAATTTTAACCTTTCTGCCGCTCACATAAGGTGGCTCGTTTGCCAAAATTGCACTTGTTAAAACTTCGTTTAAAAGCCCTGTCGTTATGCGTTTTGAAGCGTTTTCATAAGCCTCGTTTGCCACTGTTAAAATGTCGCCAAAACGTTGTTTTGTTTTTGCAGACACAAACACAGTTTTAAAGTAATCCATAAACTTAAGTTTTTCTTCCAAATCTTTTTTATATTCGTTAATTGTGTTTGAAGATTTTTCAACCAAATCCCATTTATTCATAACAATCACACTTGGTTTGTTTGCTTCATGCACAAAACCAGCAATTCTAACATCTTGTTCAGAAATTTCTTCAGATGAATCCATCACAATTAAAACAACGTCTGCTCTTTCAATGGCATCAAGTGTTCTTAAAACAGAATACCCTTCAACGCTTTGGTTTTCATAACTGCGTTGTCTTCTCATGCCCGCCGTGTCAATGATTAAGCAATCTTTTTTATTCCATTTAAATGGTGTGTCAATGGCATCTCTTGTTGTTCCAGCCACGTTGCTAACCAAAACTCTGTCTTCGCCCAAAATTGTGTTAATAATGCTGCTTTTTCCAACGTTTGGCCTGCCCACAACCGCAATTTTGAAAACTGACTCTTCTTCAGCACTAACTTTTTCATCAAAATATGAAACAATTTTGTCAAGCAAGTCGCCAAGCCCTTTTCCTTGCAAGCAAGAAATTGGCATTGGGTCGCCAAGCCCCAAAGCGTAAAACTCATAACTGTTTTCAACTTCAAAATTGTCAAGTTTGTTAACTGCAAGCACAATTGGTTTTTTGGAAAGACGCAACATAACAGCAACTTCTTCATCATTTTGTGTTAAGCCTTCTCTGCCATCCACCATAAACACAATAACATCGGCCAAATCAATTGCAATTTTTGCTTGCATAGCAATGTCTTTTTGAAAAACGTCATCACTTTTAGAGTCCAAGCCGCCTGTGTCCACCATATTGAAAGAATAACCAGTCCACTCCGCGCTTGCATAAATTCTGTCGCGAGTGACACCTGGCGTGTCGTCTACAATGCTAATTCTTTTGCCAACAATTCTGTTAAAAAACGTGCTTTTACCAACATTTGGTCTTCCAATTATTGCAACTAATTGTTTTTTCATAATTTTTCCTTTATTTAAAATTTTTCACAATTTCACAAAGCCATGCGTATGTTTTGTGAATTGAAGAGATTTTAACTTCCTCTTTTGTTGAATGCATGTTGTTAATAGTTGCGCCAATAACCAAAACATCCAAATTTTTAATTTTCTGGCTGAAAATTGCACATTCCACACCTGCGTGAATGTTTTGCAATTTTGCGTGTGTGTTAAACAAATTATAATGAGTTTTTTGAAGTAATTTAAGCAAACTGCTGTTTTGATTATTTTTAAAGCCAGGCAAATGTGAAATTTGGCTAAGCATAAAATTAAACTTGTTTTTCAAATTTTCTAAGTGTTTTAAAAAGTTTGAAAAACATTTTTGCCCATTTGCCCTTGAATGCAATCTTATAATACCAAATTCTGCTTTAATTTCATACACATTTGAAGAAGAAATTACATTATCGTCTTTTCTTTCAAAAACACCAAATTTTAAGCTGTCTAACAGGTTTAAAAAACACTCGCTAAATTCATTTGTTAAACAAAAACTTTCTTTTGGCAAATTAACTCTTTGCACTTGCATTTTTAATTGTGGAACATCAAAAATTTTACCCTCCTTATTAAAAACAGTTTGCAAAACTTTTTCAATTTCATCTTTTGTTTTTTGTGTTTCAAAAACAACTTGAGTGAAAGTTGGAATTTCATTTGACTTTGTTTCAAGACTCCACTCAACCAGTTTTATATTATAGTTAAGTTCTTTAAAAAAAGCAAGTGCCACATTTATTGGATTGCCGTGATTTTTGCCAATGTCAACTCCAGAATGCCCGCCCTTGAAACCAGAAACACTTAAACAAAAAACATTGTCTTTAATTTGTTGTTTTTCCATATTATCAAACTTAATTTCATAAATTGTGGAAGACGCAGAAGAGGTGTCAATGCAGCTTTCTTCGCTGCCATCAAGAGAAAGCATGTGTTTGCCCTCTAAAAGCAAAGTGTTAAAGTTAAGCGTGCCATTCATTGTGGTTTCTTCTTCGCTTGTGAAAACTGCTTCAATGTTCATGTCAAAGTCTTCTGTTAAAAGCGCAACTGCCATGGCAACACCAATGCCATTGTCTGCCCCAAGCGAAGTGCCTTTTGCCTTAATAAAACCCATTTCTGTGAAAGTTTGAATGTGTTGTGTTTTAAAATTAAACTTAAAATCTTTTTCGCTCACGCAAACCATGTCGGTGTGGCTTGCAATTATTAATGGCTTTTTATCACAAGTTTTTTTCTTAATTAAAACGTTGTTAAATTCATCCACGTGATAAAACAAATTGTTTTTCAAAGCAAAATCTTGCAAAAAACGCGCAACACCTTGTTCATTGCCCGATTCCCTTGGAATTTGAGTTAAGGCTTGAAAATAATTCAAAACTTTTTCAGTCATATTTTTCTCCAATTTAATTTTAACAAAACATTAAATTAAACTGCTGTGAAAAATTTAAATAATAATGTAGATTAATTAATAATAAGATAAAAATTAAATATAAATAAAAACAAATAAGCCTAAGAGCCTAGGAGAAAATTTTTGAAAACATTTAAATAAAAAAATTTAATAATAAAAAAAACGTTTAAGGTTTTCCTTAAACGCTTTTAATTTTAAAAATTCATTGTTTTGCTTTTAAAATTGCTTTTTTGGTTTGTTTCCAACAATTCTTGTGGCATTTCATAGTCCAAATATTTTTCCATTAAATGCAAATGTTTTGTTGCTTTTGCATCCATTACATATTCATCTGTTAATGTGATGTTTGCTTCTTCTCCAGCTTTAAATGATGTTAAATAATCATTTTTTGCATAACCTTCAACTTTATCCATTTCAATGGTGAAAGCTTGTTTAAAGTCAATAACTTCATCACCTTTGGTTGCTGTGAAAAGCCCTGAATATTCAATTTCAACTTTATCATTCACAGTTTTCATGTCACCGTTTGAATATTGCAATGATTTAACTTCATATCCATCTTTTGTGTATTTTTCAAGCGCACCATTTTCAATTAATGTTTCGCCAAGGTCAACAAAGTTTCTTGTATTTTCTTTTTCGTATGTGTAAGGTTCTTTGGTGGAATTTTGGTTTGCATAACCTTGAACAAAATTGAACAATTCATGAGTGGTGTCAATGTTTTGCAAGTTTTTATCAATCATATTCAAAATGAAATCAACTTTAAAGTTCACTGTCATATTCGAATAGTCTTTTCCTTTTCCATAAATTGTCACAGTGTTTTCAGATTGGTCAAGTGCTTGAAAATCAAGTTCAGTCAAATCACAATCAAATGAAATGCGTCCGGTAGCAACTCTAAAAAATCTATTACCAATTGATTTATATGTAAGTTGAGTTATGTATTTCATTTCGTATTCAAAAATTGTGTCATCGCCTCTTTTTGTTGTTTTGTCGTCACCAAGTGCACAAACATTAAACTCCAAAATGTCTCCGGTGGAAACGGCTTTGTCAAATTGAACAAAATATTCGGTTGCTTTGGTTTTCCAACCTTTTGTATCACCAGTTGTTTTATTTGTTACATGAATTCTGTAAGCAGAAGCATTTTCAACTGCATCAAAAGTTAATCTACTGTTATGCTCTGTGTAACGAATATTTTCAACTTTGCCGAGTTTAACTAGATCTTTTTCATTATAACCTTCGATAATTTCAACAATGGTTTCGTTAATTTTTTCTTTAACACCTGGGATTCCAACATAAGCTAAACCCAAAGCGCCAGCAGCAATTGAGGAAACTATTGCAGCACGTTTAAAAAATTTTTTAATTTTGCTTTTTGGTTTTTGGTTTTTTTGTTCGTTTGTCATTTGAAAACTCCTTTAATTACTTACATTATAACATTTATAATTTCACAATACAAGCCCCATTTTTTTAAAAAATCCACATACGCAAAAGACATCCCCCATTCAAAAAAAACAAGTTTTCAAACTGAAATAAAAAAATATACCCCCAAGGCCACACTTCGCAAGAGAGTTGCCGCAAAAGATTTTTGCGCTTAACCAAAAACTTTTCGTTTGGCAGCACAGGCACGCCTGTTTCTATTGCAAAAACCAACCAAAATAATTGTTGTGTTTTAAATTATTTGGACTTATCAATGAATGCTTTAACTAGAGATTCATAAGAAACCCCTCGAGTGCCATAAAAAAACACTAAACCCCAAACGCCACACTTCGCAAGAGAGTTGGCACAAAAAACGCAGTGCGTTTTTTTCGTTTGGTGCCAGAAATGGCAAAAAATAGCTATAAGTGACGAATGTGTTTTTCAACAAAAAAACACATCCTAATAAAAGGCTGTGTTTTTGCCATGGTGCTGATGATCGGACTTGAACCGATACGAAGTTGCCCTCGAGGGATTTTAAGTCCCTTGCGTCTGCCTATTCCGCCACACCAGCATGTGTCTTTTGTTTTGTTTTTTTGGAGGCACCACCCAGAATCGAACTGGGGAATAAAGGTTTTGCAGACCTCTGCCTTACCGCTTGGCTATGGTGCCGAATTTTTTATTATTTTATATTATATGTTTTTGATTTAAACAATAATTACATAAAATATTAAATCAAAATCCTTAAAGATTTTAAACTATAAGCCTTCTGTTGTCAACTAAAAATTTAAAATTATTCAAAATTTAAAGCACTTTATGTCATATTGTTTTAAGAAAAAAACAAACACACTGTTATGGTGTGTTTTATTGGAGCGGAAGACGAGATTCGAACTCGCGACATTTGCCTTGGCAAGGCAACGCTCTACCACTGAGCCACTCCCGCATAGAGTGTTTATTCATTATTTTTTTGTTTGCGTGTTGGCTTGTCAAGCTTAATGGCAAGGTTTTGATGCCACTTCTTGCTTTTGCTTTCCCTTCCATTTAATTAAGGCAAGGCAACGCTCCTCACTTACGCCACTCCCGCACGGAGTTATTGGAGTTATGTTTTGCTTGCGAATAATTAACTTATTAACAAGCATTGAAATAATAGCAAAAAAAAAATTAATTGTCAACAATTTTTTGCGGTTTCTTAATTTTATTTTACAACTTTTTTAAGCATAAAAAAAGCGTGCAATGCACACTTTAACGCTTTGGTGGGAGTTATAGGGATCGAACCTATGACCTCCTGCTTGTAAGGCAGATGCTCTCCCAGCTGAGCTAAACTCCCAAAGCGTTGTTAGTGTAGCATAAACGTTTTTTGTTTGTCAACATTTTTTTTGAATTTTTTTAAACTTTTTTCAACTTTTTTTGTTATCTATAACTTGATACAGAAATGTTATTCCATTTGTAGCTGTATTCAGTTAATTTATTTACAAAGTAAGATATAACTTCTTTGTTTGATGGGCATTCTTCCTTGCAAAACACACACAAGCCTCCCTTTTGATGTGTTTTTGTTATGGCATTGTCAACTGCTTTTTCAACACTTTTTGGCGCTGTGCTGAAAATTTGAGCAATTTGAGGATAAACATATTTTGAAAGTGATTTTAAATATAACCTGTTTTCAAACGCCATAAGAATGATTGCCTCTAAATACAAATAGCCTAAATATTTTGGCGAAATTTGCATTTCTCTTAATAAACCAGACAAATAAATTTTTAAGTTCATGTGCTTTTCTCCCTTCCTTACGAGTAATATAGCACACATTTTGTAAAAAATCAAACACTTTTTTAAAAAATATTTCATTTTTTTACAATATTATTTATAAAACACTAAAATACTATAAGTTTATTGCATCATCATCCTCATATTCTTCCACAACTTGAGGCTCTTCATTTTCAATTTGAACGCGGCTAACACTAATTTCATAGGCAATTTTTGTTTCTTGAGTGCCATCCTCGTGTTTTTTAACATATTCTCTGCTTTGAATTCTTCCAACCAAGAAAATTTTTGTTCCAACTTCAACTTCTTTTAAATATCTTGCGTTTCTACCCCACGCAATGCAAGGAAGATAATCAGATTTATTATAACTTCTGTTAACTGCAACAAGTAAATCACAAATTTCACGCTTAAAAGGTGTCGTCCTGTAAATTGGTGGCTTGCAAATAAACCCAATAATCTCAATTATATTTGGGTTGACTTCGGAATTTGGTTCCACAATTTCACGCGCAAACACAGTTAAAACAAGACGAGAATGATCGTTTTCTGTTTTGTTATAACTTCTAAATTGCCCTTTAATGCAAATTGTTTTGCCAACCCCAAAGCGCTTATCCGCCAAAAGTTTTTCACTTATCACCACTGGGATGATGTCGGCTTTTTCAGAAAGCCTTAAAACCGACAACTGAATTTCATAGAAAGCCTCGCCAAAAGTTTCATGGCTGAAAATTGGTTTTGCAACAACCTCTCCCGCCACCACAACTCTGTTGTTGTTAATCTGTTCGTATTTCATAAATTCTCCTTTTTATTTGTTTGAAATTTGTTTTCCATTTCTATCAATTACATAGTTTGATGTGTAAACCAACTCGCCAACTGAAGTCACTTTGTATTCAAGTTGTTTAAGCCTTGTTAAAATAAGTCTTAATCCTCCAAGCACATTGTCGGCATTATTGTGCATTAAAATTATTGATCCATTTTTAACTTGGGACAACACCTTGTTTGCAATTGTTTCACCACTTATTCCTTTCCAGTCAAGTGAATCCACATCCCATTGAATTGTCACAAGACCCAAATCATCCGCAACTTCAAGAAGCGCATTGTTGTATGCCCCGTAAGGCGAACGGAAATATTTAACTTTCACATCCACAAGATCTTCAATTAATTTAACCGAATCTTGAAGTTCTTGCTTAACACTTTGCCTTGAAAGTTTTGTCATGTCCGGATGAGTTTTTGAGTGTGTTCCAATTTCAAAGCCGTTGGCATGAATTTTTTTAACCATGTCACCATACTTATCAACCCAAAAACCAACAAGAAAGAAAGTTGCGTTAACATTAAACTCTTTACATAAAGCCATGATGTCTTCAGTTTTATCCGCTCCCCATGCGGCATCAAAAGAAATTGCCACTTGCTTTTCTTTTGTTTCCACAGAATAAATTGGCACTTTTTTAACATTGTAGCCAAAAAAAACTTGCGCGCTAGTTGCCCCATTAAAACTGATTGAAAGTAAAACCAAAGCCATAACAACAAATAAAAAGAATTTTAATTGTCTTGATTTTATGACAAGAAAATGCACAACAAACCTCACTTTTAACTATACATATCCAAAAATTTTAAGCAAATTTGAAAATTGTATAATAATGATTTTTTTTAAAAATTTTTGTCGCATTGACAAACTGTTTCTACATTATCTATATTAATTTCGAACTTATTTTATAACTTAAAATTGAATAAAAAATTAAAACATTTATAAAAAAACAAACTCTTAAAATTGCTTTTAAGAGTTTTGTTTTTATGGCATAATGCCAAAATTTTTAATTCTGTTTGCTTTAAAAGAAACATAAAAACTAAATTCATCTTCAAATGCTTCCATAACAATGTCGATGTCGTCAGCCAGTTCAACATAGTTTTCCAAAAGCAATTTTAAGTCGCTTTTAATCAGCGAACAAATTCGCTCGGGGCTTTGATTTTTGTCACCAGTTAAAATTCTGGTTAATCTGTTTTGCCCAACTTGTGAAATTGATTTCATTTTAAACCTTCCTTTTTAAATTGCGTCTTAATGAGCCAAAAAAACCTTTGTAGCGGTTTGTGCAGTCAAACACTTTTTGCGTGCCTGTGTGCAAATTTTCCGCCAAAAGCGTGAATGCCCTGCCACTTGAAAGCGAAGCGCTGAAACCACCAATTGAAGAAAGTGTTGAAATGTCGTCATCTTCTGGCACAACACCCAAAATATTAATTTTCATGGCTTCAATTATGCTTTCAATGGGAAACATTTCACCATTTAAAATAAGGTCACCTCTCACACGGTTAATCACAAGATATTTATTTGTTAATTTATAGTTATTAAGAAGTGATACCACCTTATCAGCGTCACGAATGCTTGAAATGTGCGGCGTGACAACAATAATTGCCTCATTTGCACTTGATACTGCCCTATGAAAGCCGTGTTCAATTCCAGCCGGACAATCAAGCAATATGTAGTCAAAATTATATTCCAAACTGTCCACAATGTCTTTAATTTTGTTTGCCTCAATTTGTTTGTTTGGCGCAAAACGTGTGCTTGGCAAAACATATAATAAAGGATAGCGCTTGTCTTGCACCAACGCTTGTTTCAACCTGCATCTTCCTTCAAGCACATCAAGCAAATCAAACATAACTTTGTTTTCAAGCCCCATAACAACATCCAAATTGTTAAGCCCAATGTCAACATCCAAAATGGCAACACGAAAACCAAGCCCTGCCAGCCTTGCACCCAAATTTGCGCAAATTGTGGTTTTTCCAACCCCACCTTTGCCACTTGTTATAACTATTTTTCTTGCCATGCTCTTTGATTATAAGAAGAAAATTGTGTTAAGACAAAACAACATTTTAAACTATTTTGTCAGTCTTTGGCATATTATTTTGAATTTAAACTTTAACAATTAATTTAAGCAAGTTATACAATGATATAGTGGCAAAAGAAAATAAAAAACACACTGGAGAAAAATGTGAAAGATATACTATCACTTGAAAATATCGGGCTAACCTACCACACAAAAAATGGTGAAATTAAAGCACTGGAAAACCTAAGCTTTAATGTTAAAGAAGAAGAATTTATTGCAATTGTTGGCCCAAGTGGTTGTGGAAAAACCACAATTCTGTCATTAATTGCCGGTCTTTTAAAGCCATCACAGGGCAAAATTTTAATGAATGGAGAGGAAAACTATCACACAAAAGAAAACATTGGATATATGTTTCAAAGAGACCACTTATTTGAATGGCGCACTGTTTACAAAAACATTACGCTTGGCATAGAAATTCAAAACAAAAAAACAAATGAAGAGATGAATGCTCATATTAACAAATTATTAACAGATTATGGACTTATTAACTTTAAAGACAACTATCCAAGGCAACTTTCAGGCGGGATGCGCCAAAGAGTTGCATTAATTAGAACACTTGCCCTAAACCCAAGCCTTTTGCTTCTTGACGAGCCATTTTCCGCCCTTGACTATCAAACACGCCTTGCTGTTAGTGATGATGTTTATGAGATTATTAAAAAAGAAAAGAAAACTGCGCTTTTAGTCACGCACGACATTTCAGAAGCAATTAGCATGGCGGACAGAGTGATTATTTTAACACAGCGCCCTGCAAAAGTGAAACAAATTTTTGAAATGAACTTAAAACAATATGGCAGCCCTTTAAAACGCAGAGAGTCAGAAGGTTTTCATCTTGTGTTTGATAAAATTTGGGAGGCACTGCAACATGAAAAATGAAAAACAAAAGAAAACACAAGCAACATACAGCGAAGAACACAAAAAATATTTAAAGAAAAACAAACGAACTAAAACAACAACGCTTATAATTCAAATTGGCATTTTGGTTTTGATGGTTGTGCTTTGGGAAATTTTAACGCACTTTAAATTGCTTGACCCATTTTTTTACTCTTCACCTTCAAGAATTGTTAAAAAAATTGGCGACATGGCAAAAGGTGGAAGCTTGTTTGTGCACATGGGCACAACACTTTTGGAAACTGTTTTAGGCTTTTTGTTTTCCACCATTTTGGGCACTTTTATTGCAATTGTGCTTTGGTGGAACGAGCGAACAAGAAAAGTTTTGGAACCCTATTTAATTGTGTTTAATGCCCTGCCAAAAATTGCTCTTGGACCGCTAATTGTTATTTGGTTTGGCACTGGAATTAAATCAATTTTATTTATGTGCATTTTAATTTGCATTGTAATTACAACAATGACAATGTTAAATTCCTTTCTTTCCTGTGATGCCGACAAAATTTTGCTTTTAAAATCCATGCGCGCAAACAAATTGCAAATTTTCACTTATTTAATTTTTCCAAACTCGTTTGGCGAGCTTATTTCTGTTTTGAAAATTAATGTTGGCTTGTCTTGGGTTGGAACAATTATGGGCGAATATCTTGCCAGCAAAGCTGGGCTGGGCTATTTAATTGTGTATGGCGGACAAGTTTTTGACATCAACTTGGTTATGGCAAGCACTGTGCTACTTTGTATGCTTGCTGGCGTTATGTATTTTCTTGTGAGCATACTTGAAAAAACTTACAAACGCTAAATCGTAAACCACCAAGGCCAAAATAACAAAACCAATCACACCAATAATTGGGTAAAACCAAATAATAATTCTATCAAAACCAATAATTGATAAAACAAACGGTATTAACAGGCTTAAAAATGCGGCAAAGCCAGTGTTTTTTGCTTTTAATTTAACAATTTCGTTAAGTGGCCTTGATGTTGACAAAAGCGTGGTTGTAATTGCAACAAGCAATGTAAAAATATAAATAACATCAAACGGTAAGCCAATTTTAATGCTTAAAGCCGCAAGTGGCATGGCTTGGTTTAAAACTTCTGGGTTAAAGTTAATCACAATTATCACAAACACTTGAAGAACGCAAAGAATTAGTGTTGATAAAAATGCTGATGCATTAATTTGTTTTTTGTTTAACCCCTCACCTGATTTCACCAAAATGAAATATGCAAGTGCAAGCCCTTGGCATGCGTAGATTATTGGGTTGAAAAACAACAAATAGTTGTAATAAGACTGAATTAATTTTGAGGAATTAAAACCAAAAAAATTAAAACAAAGCAAACAAAGGACAAACATTAAAACAATTAAAAATGGCCCTAAAACTGAATTGATTTTTTTTAAGGCATTAAATGGCTTAAGCAAAACAATGAATGCAAGACAAAACACCACACCAAGTAAAAGTGGTGTTAAGGGTTTCCAATTAAACATTAAAGAAATTTCCTTAATGCCAGCAAACATTGCAGATGAAAAAATTAAGTAAACAATAAAAAACAAAACATAAGAAAACTTTGCCCCTTTTTTGAAAATTCTTTTGTTTATATCTTCAATTCCATTAAAGTTTTCTTTTGCGCCAAGGTGCAAAAAAAGTTTAAAAATAAAAAAATAAATTAAAAACAAAAATGGCACAAAGAAAAGGCTTTTTAAGCCAAAACGCGCAAAATAAGACACAATTTCCTTTCCCGAGCAAAATCCTGCACCCATAATGGTGCTAACAATTAACATTGTTGTTGCAAAAGTTTTTTTCATACTATAATCTATTAAACCAAAAAATTAAAAATGACTTAAAAAAACAAAAACTAAAACAAAGTGAAATAATTAATAAAATAATAATAATAATAATTA
>JBMNOM010000040.1:0-8087 GCA_050943075.1 Christensenellales bacterium
TTTCAAAAGTGAAAAATCCTTATTTTCATTTTTGAGAAGGGAAAATTTTTTTTGAACGGAAGAAGTGATAAAGGGCAAAAAGCCATACACCCTTTAAAACCAAACCAGCAAAAAACATTTTCTTAAATTGAGTATGCTTTGAAAAAAGCAAAACTTAAAAACAAAAAAGGAGAAAAATATGAAAAGAAAATTTAAATTAATTTCTTCAATCGCTTCATTGACAGCAGCAGTTGCTTTATTAGCAGTTGGTGTATTTGCAGCAGCGACAGCAAGAACAATTGATGTTACTGGTACTGTAGGATTTACAGCTTCAAATATTGCTGCAACTGTAAAAATTTATGAAACAGTAGATGGAGTAATGGGAGCAACTCCTATTAAAACATTAGTTTATACAACTGATGGAAAAATTCAAGTTGACGGAGCTACCGCGACAACAGATAACTATGCTCAACAAACCTTTACAGGCTTGCTTGATGTATCACTTACAGATAGCGTTTTGTTCTATTCTTACAAAATTGTTATCGAAAACGATTTTGAAGCAGGCGGTTCATCAATCGTTGTAACTCTTACAGATAAGGCTTCTTCTGTTCCAACATGGGTAACACCTGTTGTAGCTTCAGGTTCAACAATTGCAGCAAATGCAGCACCAGTTGAATATGTTTATAGCTACACTGTAAATCCAGACCTTGCTCCACAAAATGCATCATTTAATATTGGTGTTAATGTTTCTATGGTAAGAGAAAACGCTCAATCTTAAGCAAACAAAATTTTAAATATATTTAAAATGTATGGCAAAACAAAAAACAAGCAGTTTTTAAACTGCTTGTTTTTTTTGTTTGAAAAGAATTTTTTAATTTTAGTTGTTAATTTGGGTCAATGTTTCTCACTCTTTGTGGTCTTGCCATTTGATTGTAATCATAATGGTTTTCTGGTTGTGTTGTTTGTATTGTTTCGTTTGTTAAATTATCAACATTTTGGTTTGTCATATGATCATTGTTCATTCTTTCAACATTTTGGTTGCTTGTGTAATCATTGTTTGTTCTTTCGATGTTTTGCGTGTTTATATGCTCATTATTTGCTCTTTCAATGTTTTGTGTGTTTGCAATGTCATTGTTCGTTCTTTCAACATTGTTATTAATTTTTTCATTGCTGTTCAAAACTCTTTGTTCTGGAGCAAAAGTTTCACCTACTTCTGGCAAACTTAATGTGAAAGTTGAAGCCAAGTTAACAGCATTTGCAACACTTGTTGGCGCTGTTAATGGGTCAGCCACAAGCAAAAATTCAACAGTTGCAATTTGACCTGATGCCAAAGTGATTGCCGCTGGTGTTCCAGTTGCTGGGTCGCCATTAACATAAAGTGTTAACCAACCTTCTGTGACAGTTGGAAGTGTGTAATTTACATCAATTGTTCTCACGCTTTCGTTGTTTGTGATAACAACTTTATAACCAAATTTGTTTGCTGCATCTGAAAGCACAATGTCGCCCAAAGCGGCAACTTGGTCTGTGTTGTTTGTGTCGTTAAACGATCCACTTGCCACTTCTGTTGTGTAGTCCACAGTTTCACCTGCAAAAGCATCTGTTTTTGACACTACATAACTTGCACGCAATGTTGACGCAGTAAAGCTGATGGTACCACTGATGGAAAGCTGACGAGAAACCGCAGCATAAACACCCATCATAAGCCCAAAAATGCTTAAAGACAACAATGCAACCGAGGTTATGATTTTTGATTTTCTTCTCATTTTTTTCTCCTTTTTATTTTCTAAGTGTGTTTATTGCAAAATTTACTTATTCTTTTTATTTTTTTTGGCTTTATTTTTACCTTTTAGCACTCACTTCGTAGCGATGCTACGAGTTTCGGCGTAAAAGTTTAAACTAAAACTCAAAAAACGTTAAAAATAATTTAAGTAACTTTTTCAAACACACACTTTGTGTTGTTTTAGTTATTTGCTGTTTACTTTGCTTTTATACTATTCATTTTGTATTTTTGATTTTTAACCGCTCACACAATAGCGGTGCTATTGGTTTCGGGTGTAAAAAGAAACAAAACTAAAAACAAAATCTTTTAAAAATTTTTAAGCGAAATTTAAAAACCATTTTTTTGCTTGTTTTAGTTTTGTGCAGTTTTTGTGAAAACATACATAGTTGTTTTTCAAGCATAAACCAAAATAAAAAAAGTAGCGAACGCTACATTTTTCAAACACACATTTTGTGTTGTTTTAGTTATTTGCTGTTTAGTTTGCTTTTGTTCTATTCATTTTGTATTTTTGCTTTTTAACCGCTCACACAATAGCGGTGCTATTGGTTTCGGGCATTAAAAAGACAAAACTAAATCGTTTTTGAAATATATGGCACTTTAAACTCTTTTTCCTGCGTTGAGTTGCATTAAAATTTCTGTGCCGTTGCGCAAAATTTTAATTGTTATTGGGTCACCCGTTTCATACATATACATTGCAACTTTGAAGTCCAGCACGTTTTTAATTGGTTTGTCATCAATTTGCACAACAACATCGCCTTCTTTAATGCCGCATTTGCTTGCTGGGCTTTTTTCATCAACACTTAAAACATAAACGCCTTCACTGACAGTTGTTTGGTTGTAAAACAGGGCAATTTGCGCATCAAAGCCAAACAAGCCCACATAAGCAGAAGTTGTTTTATTGTTTTCAATCACTTGTTTTCCAATTTGCGCCCCAACTTCAATTGGAATTGCAAAGCCAATTCCCTCTGACTCACTTGCTTTTAAAGTGTTAATTCCCACAATTTTGCAATCCATTGAAATTAATGGCCCACCGCTGTTGCCTGGGTTAATTGAAGCATCATGTTGAATTAAATTTTGCAAATAGTTAACATCTGAAATTCCGCCAACCTCAAGTGTGCGGTTTAAGGCCGACACAATTCCTTTTGTGACAGTGTGTTTAAATTGCAAAGTAAGTGGAGTGCCAATTGCAAGCACATCTTGCCCAACTTTTAAATCTTGTGAATTTCCGCATTCCAAAAATGGCATGTTTTTTGCAGATTTTATAATTGCCAAATCCAATGAAGCATCACTCCAAACAAAAGTGGCAGTGCTTTGAGTTTTGTCGGCAAAGTAAACCAAAATGCTTTTTGCACCATTAACAACATGATGATTTGTTAAAATGTAGCCCCCATCTTCAATGGCAACACCACTGCCAACACTTGTTCCACTTGATGAATGAGCACTTATTCCCACAACTGCGCTTTTAACATTTTGAACAACTTCTTCCGCTTGCAACCCAGTTTGGCTTGCAATTTTTCGCGGTGTCATGTCCACACTTGCGTCGCCAGTTTGAAACAAAGAACAGCTTGAAAACAAAACCGCCCCAAAACAAAGTAACACAAAAAATACAAACATCTTTTTTTTCATAACACTATTATTTGCTTTCAACCCTAAACCTATGCAACAAAAAGTTTTTGTTTGCAACAAGTGAGCAAAAGTGCATATAAAGAAAAAAAGCAAGCAAGAAAGCAAACAATGTTTGTTAATTTATATTCATAATAATAATTTAAAAACACAATTTTTAATTAAAAAACAAAAAAATAGGCATTAGATTTAATTTTTTGCCTATTTTTCACTTTTTTTAATTTTTTCAAACAATCTTAAACAATAGTAGTTAATTTGAGCGGCGGTTTTGTTGTAGCTTTCTTGGCTTTGTCCGTATGGGTCAAAAATATCTTCTCCACCAACAATTGAAGCAAATGTTAACACATTTTCTTTGTTGATTGCATTTTTGTGCATTTGTTCCATTGTTATGTAAAGTGTGGTTGGGTTAAGTTTTGTTAATTGCTTGCTTTTTTTTGCGCCTGCGTTTATGCCCAAAGTTTTAAGCGCGCGCTTTGCTTTTAATGTCATTTCAATTTGCCCAGTTGCATTAAGCCCAGCAGAAGAAACTTTTAAGCCTTTCACTCCATTTTGCTTTAAAATGTGCGCAAAAATTTTTTCCGCCATTGGAGAGCGGCATTCATTTGCAGTGCATATAAAACAAATTTCTTTAAATGGAAAATTTTTCATTAATTTAATTTTAACAAATTTAAAGGTAAACAACAAAACAATTGCAAAAGAATGTTTTTTGCTCTTTAACAAAATTTAAGCAAAACAAACCAACCTCAAACAAAAAAAATTGGCTAAAACTAAAATTAATAACAAAAAAAACAACAGACAAAGCAAATAATTAAAAAATAATTTTATATAATAATTAATAGTATTAAGATATAGATTAGTTGCAAAAGTTGACTTTTAAACCAACTTGCTGATATACTTTGTTTATGAAAAAAATTTATCAAAGAAGCATCTACACAAAAAACGACGCAGCATTGGCATTTTTTTTGGCATTATTGCTGCCATCAGTTTTTTTGATTAACTTTATATTAATTTTTTATCCAGGTTTCTTCACTGGTCAAGCTGCACTTAGCAATGCAAGTATTTTCATTAAAATTATTGCAACAATAATTTCACAAGTTGCTTTTGCCTTCATATTTTTCATTATGAACAAAACTTTGCGAGTTGACTATAAAAAGGCAAACAAAATTAGTTTTAAATTGTCGGCAAGAAACATTTTGCTTTCAGTTTTAATTGGTTTAATTATGCTTTTTGGCCTAAACCCACTTATTAATATGATTGACATCGGCATTGCAAAACTTGGCCACGAACCATCAACCTTACCACTTTCATTAGACACAGTTGGCTGGCTTTTGTTAAACATTGTTTTTATGGCAATTTTGCCAGCAATTTTTGAAGAATTTTTATTTAGAGGCATAATTTTTAACGGCTTGAAACAATATGGCAAAAAAGCTGCAATTGTTTTATCTGCTGTTCTTTTTATGCTTGTTCATGGCAGCATTGACCAAACTGTGTATCCACTTTTGTTTGGCTTTGTGCTTGCTTTAATTGCATACAGATCCAACAACATTGTCAATTCAATTGTGGCGCACTTTATCAACAATGCCACTGTTCTTACAATTAATTTTTTTGCATTAAAAACTAACTTTAATATTGACTTTCTTTACTTTAAACCAACACTATTAAACATTTTTCTTTCTATTTTAATTGCAGCGATAACAATTACACTTGCATTCTTTTTAACCAAGTTGTATAAAAAAGAAAACACAAACTACGACTTCACACAAGATGAAAAATCCATGCTTGCAGAAACACTTTTGCAAGAAGATAAATCCGACAGCGAAATTTTGGACAATTTAAGCCAAAAACAATGGGAATACCTATACACACAAAAATACAATGTCAGAGCACTTGAGGCATCTGCGCAAAAGAAAAATATGCTTTTGTGGGTGTCAATTGGCATCAGCATAATACTATGGATTATATCCATATAATATATATCAGAATAAACTGGAGAAATTATGGAAAACAAAAAGAAACTATCTCGCTTTTCAGCAGCAAGTTTAACTTACTTTATGATTATTATTGGTTTTATCCTCATAAGAATTATGTCTTATGTTGGTCTTTTTGACTTTATGGGGAAATGGGGCGGATATATTTTAAACCTTGTTTTGCAAGTTGGTTTAATGGGCGCTCTTCCACTTTTTGTTTATTCACATTTCATTAAAGAAAAACCAAAAACAACACTTGAAAACTATGGCATTAAAAAAATTAAAATAACCGCAATTGCAATTTCAATTGTTATCGGCATTATTGTTTATGTTTTAAACATTGGCGTTGCAACATTCTTCCAATTAATCCTTTCGCTTTTGGGCTATGAAAGATCAGCTGGCGGAGCAGCAGAAGCGCAAACAATTTTAACATTAATTGCAAACATTTTCTTTGTTGCAGTGTTGCCTGCAATTTTTGAAGAAATTACACACAGAGGAATGCTTGTTGACGGATTTTCAAAACTTGGCATCAAAAAAACAATTTTGTTTTCAGCACTTTTGTTTGGGTTAACTCACCTTAATGTTGAACAATTTTTCTATGCCACACTTGTTGGTGTTTTGCTGGGGTTTATGACACTTTCCACCGGAAACATCATTCCAGCAATGATTGTGCATTTTATGAACAATTTGCTTAATGTAATTGTGTCTTACCTGCTTGCAACAAGCAAAGGTTTTGCTCAAGCTTATGAAGGGCTTTTTGCAAAACTTTATGGCGGAAACTTCTTTGTTTCAATGTTTGTGCTTTTTGCAATTTTTGCTTTTCTTGTGCTTTTATTATTATATCTTGTGTTCCTTCTTTTCAAAGAAACCGCAGTTGCAGAACTTGAAAGCATTGCTGAACAAGAAGCCAAAAAACAACTTCGTGCCGAACTTATGGAAGAAGAAAAAACAATTCCACTTGCCTCACCTATGGCAATGCCATATCAAATTTTTAAAGGTGGCAAAACAATTAATGTTGTGATATCTTCAAAATCTTTGCGTCATCCACTTAAACAAATTTATCATCCAACCTTAAAAGAAAAAGCGTTTTTCTATGCATCATTTGCAGCAGCAATTTTTGTCACAGTTTCAACTTTCATTTGGGGATTGTTATAAAATAAAATTGCAAAAAACAATAATTTAATGAAAAACATGTGAAAAACAATAAAAAACACTTAAAAAGTGTTAAAAATGTAAATAAAATTAAACTCAAATAAAAAAATCCCATTTTCAAAAGATGGGATTTTTATTTTTTTTAACTATTATATCTGTTTTTTAACAAATTAAATTTAACTTTTCTTAACTGTTTCAAATTTGTTTCAAAGCAATTCAATTATTCATTAATTGCTTTTTTCAAATCATCATCGTCTTCTTCTGGTTTGCAACATCTGTGATTTTGTCTGTTTTATAAACAACTTGTGCGCCTTCGCCATTTAAAATTAAGTCCTTGCCAACAATAATTTTTTCAATGTTTTTCTTGGTTGGAGCATCATACATAAGGTCAAGCATTTTTTCTTCCAAAATTGTTCTAAGCCCGCGCGCGCCAGTTTTAAGTTCCATTGCTTTTTGTGAAACCGCGTCAAGTGCGTCTGCCTCAAATTCAAGTTTAATATTTTCCATGTCGAACATTTTTTTGTATTGTTTAACAATTGCATTTTTTGGCTCGGTTAAAATTTTGGTTAATGCTTCTTTTGTTAACGCATGCAAACCAACAACAATTGGCAACCTGCCCACAAATTCAGGAATGAGCCCAAATTTAATTAAGTCGGTTGGTTGAAGTGATTTTGCAATATTTTCTTTTTCTGTTTCAACTTCGGTTTTAATTTTTGCATTAAAGCCAAGGCTGCTTTCATTAATTCGTTTTTCAACAATTTTGTCAAGCCCAACAAATGCACCACCGCAAATGAACAAAATGTTTGTTGTGTCAATTTGCAACATTTCTTGGTGTGGGTGTTTTCTGCCACCTTGTGGTGGAACAGTTGCAACCGTGCTTTCAATAATTTTCAAAAGCGCTTGTTGAACACCTTCGCCAGAAACATCACGAGTGATTGAAACATTTTGTGTTTTTCTTGCAATTTTATCAATTTCGTCAACGTAGATAATTCCGCGTTGTGCTTTTGCAATGTCATAGTCGGCATTTTGAATTAATTTTAAAAGAATGTTTTCAACATCGTCGCCCACATATCCCGCTTCGGTTAAAGTTGTGGCATCTGCTGTTGCAAATGGCACTTTCAAAATTCTTGCAAGTGTTTTGGCAAGCAAGGTTTTTCCGCTTCCAGTTGGCCCCACCATTAAAATGTTGCTTTTTTCAAGTTCAATGAAGTCTTCTTTTTTGTTTGCCTTTTTTGCAATGTTGTAATTAATTCTTTTATAGTGGTTATAAACCGCAACAGCAAGCACTCTTTTTGCGTCGTCTTGCCCAATGATATATTCATCAAGTTGTGCTTTGATTTCTTGAGGTGCTGGAAGATCAATTTCAACATCATAACCTTTGCTGATTTTGTCTTCTTTCATAATTTCCTTGCAAATGTCAACGCACTCATCACAGATGAATGAATCGCCAGTTGGGTTTGCTATAAGTCTTTTTGCTTTGTTTTGCGCTTTTCCACAAAACGAGCAAGTGAATTTGTTATTGTCTGTTTTCATTGTCTTCCTTTTAAAAAGCCTATTAAATTTATATGAAAATTAAAAAAATTTTG
>JBMNOM010000041.1:0-7916 GCA_050943075.1 Christensenellales bacterium
GATAATTGTTGTGTTGTCACGTTCAACAATAACTTTTGGCATTTCACTTACGTCAATTTTGAAATAGTTTCCAATAAAATTGAATGTTTCGTTTTTATTGATAATTCTGTTGTAAAGGCCTCTATCATCAAAATCTTTTAATGAACCAACAACTTCTTGGTCTGTGTTTGAAAGTGTGGCACCCAATTGTGTAATTTCATTTTGTTTCCAAAAATATTCTGCTGGAACGTCTGTTTTTGTTAATTTTAAATCTGTTTGCAAAATGATTGCTTTTGTTGTGATGCCTTTAAGACCATATTGTTCTTTAAAACTTTCCCAGTTGTAAGCAGAATCTTCATAGTTGTTGTAAATTGAAAATTCTTTTGTTGTGTAAACATTGTAACCTTCAATAATTGTAACTTCTGCTGAAAATCTTGAAGCATCTTCGTCATAGCCGTCTTCAATTTCAACTGCTTTGACTGTGATTTTCAAAGTTTTGCCCTCTGCAGCTTTTTTGAATTGGAATGTGACTGTTAATTCATCAATTTCAACCAAAGAATCAAGTGTTTCGCCTTCAAGAAGTGTGTAATTGTTTTCTGAAATTTTTTCTTCAACTGTAATTATTGCGTCAACTTTTTGAAGTTTTTGTGCAAGGTTACCAAATTGGTCAAGCCCTGTTGCTTCAATTCTAAAGTTGAAAGCATTGTCTGTTCCAACGTAGATTGGTTGTGTTTTGTCGTAGAACTCTGTGCGTGAGCCAACTGGTTGTTCCAATCTTCTGCTGTTGTATTCAGCAAGCAATTTGCTTTCAATTGCAAATGAAGTTTTAACATATTTTACACTTTCGTTAACAACTTCAATGTCAATTTCTGCCATTAAGCTTTTATATGTGACAGTGAGTGTTTTAAAACCAAGTGTTGTTGTGTCAAAATCTGCAATTTCAAGTTTGTCGGCCTTAATTTCTTTTGAAGTGCCATTTTTATATTCAATGACAAGCACAATGTTGTCAGTTTCAAGTGTGTCGTTAATCATCACTTGAAGCTGAACAGTTCCTGGCTTGATGAATGCTCTTGAAACATTTCTGTCGTCAGCTGAACAAGCTGCAAACAAGAAAACACTTAAAACAAGCATTGTTAAAACCAAAACTGAATAGATTTTCTTTTTCATTTCTTCTCCTTATTTGTGAAAATTATTTTATCACGATTTTTTGTATATTTAAAGTATTATTTTCTAATTTAATACTATTTTGTCGATAATTGTAAATTTTATGTGCTTTGATTATTTTGCGTGAATTGTCACAGTTGTTGAAACACCGCTTCCATCAACTGAATTAATTGTTGCGGTGAAGTAAACTTTTCCTTTAATTAAAATAAGCCCATAGTCTGTTCCATTTTCGTCTTTAACAAATTCAACATTTGATGAATTTGTGTTTTTAACAATTGTAACGCGTTTTTCTGTTGCGTTGTCGGGCAACACGCGCCAAAAAAGTTGAACATAAGTTCCTTTAATTGAGCCGTCTGTGTCTGCCCTGCCTGGCTCGGTGAATTTAACTTCAATAACTTTTAAATTGTCAGTTCCTGTGTAAACTTTCCAGTTTTCATCTGTTTGGTTAATGATTTCAATTGAAGTTACACTAACTTTTGGGTTTAAAACGTCTGCTTTAAGCCCAAGAAGAGAAACCAAAAGTATTGATAAAATGTAAACAGCACCAATAATGATTAATGTTGATTTTTTCATTACTCTCTCTCCTTAAAATATAAATTCACTTTGTTAATGTAAATCCAAATTCTGAAACCAAGGAACAAAACAGCAACCAAAAGCAATTTATACCAAACTGAAAATCTGTTTTCTGGAATTAAGAAGTAAACAACAAAAGCAAAGAAAACAGAAAGCAAAACAGCTTTTAAAGTGGCTTTGGTTTCATTTGGGTTGCTTGTGTGTCCGCCAGTTGTTTGATATTGCTGGGTTTGAGGGTTCATAACATCACTTTCCACAACCCAAAGCATATGTGCCAAATACACTGCAAGAAGTGCAAGGTAAATAACAATTGTTTGAACTATGGTGAGGGCGGAAAATGAAGCAAAAATGATAACTGAAACAAGCAAGGAAATCCCAACTAAAACTGCATTGAAAATAAGTTTAACACTTGCAATTGATAAATATTGTTTTGGGAAAGTTTTAAGCAAATAACTTGAAGCGCCTTCTTCACTGAAAATGTGTGAAAGTGGAACGTTTGATGAAAGTGCAAAAAGCAAAATAATTAAAATGTTGAATGCAAGTGTCATGTATGTTCCAGTTAAGCGAGTGTCCATTGCTGCATAAAGTTTGTTAAGCAACAAAATTGCAATTGGAAGCCCAAGCACAATAAAAATTAAGCCATAAAACTTTTCTGGTGTGCGGTAGGTTAAACTTAAATCTTTTCGCACTGCGCTCCAAATAAAACTTTTCTTTTTGTTTGGAATTTGTTTAACTGTTTCTTTTTTCTTAAATTCAAATGGAGAACTAACCATATGGAAGAAAACAGGTTTAACAATGATGAAACTTGTTAACAAAACAACTCCAATTACAAGCACAAGTGATAAGAATGAAAGCCATTGAACCGCACCAAACATTGTGTTTACAATTCCAATTCTTTGCCCAACAACTGCTGTGACAACATAAGAAAATGGTGCAAAAATTTTGCCAAATGCTTCCATAAAGTTTTGAATGCGCCAAAATGTTGTGCCCCAAGTTGCAACAATGTTGAAGTTGAGTGGAATTGCGTTAATTATTGTAACTAATCCAAAAACAATTGCGCCAATGATTACAACCACCAAAGTGTATTCCAACCATTTTTGTGTTTTAATAACTTTTGCAATTTGCATTGCAGGAATTGAAAGAAGTGTTCCCACGCTTACTGAAAGTGCCGTTAAAACAACAAGCATTAACACAAGCCAAAAGTAAAAGTAAATTGGCATTTTGTTAATAAAGCCATAGGCTAGGAAAAGTGGAAGTATAAATGTGATGTTTCTTATAAGTTCGTAAATGTAATAAACAATGATTTTTGATGTGAAAACTGCAAGCCTGTCTGTTGGCATTGTTAAAAGCAAGGCATTGTCTTTTGAAAAATATAAACTTTTCATAAGCCCAAATGTGCAAACAAAAATTGAAAGCAGAAACATAATTGTGAAAACCACAACAAGAAAAGACTGTGGAATGCCCGGCAAAATTGAAACAAGCCTTAAAGTGCTTAACACATTAAAAAGCATATATATAATGAATGTTATTGCAACAAATTTAATCAGAGATAAAACAACCTTAAACAAGGTCTTTTTAAAGCTTTTCACAAAAGACAAATCAATTTTGTCTTTAAGTTGCATTAAAACTAATGTTTTTAAGCCTTTCATCTTTATTCCTTTTATTGTTTTTGTAGTTTTTGTTTTTTGTTTTGTTTTTCTTTCTTTTCTTCTTTTTCTGCTGCATTTTCAACAGCTGTTTGGTTTGTTTTTAAGTAAAACTCTTCAAGTGAGCATTCTTTTTCAATGTCGTCAACATATCTTGATGTTAAAATTTGTCCTTTTTTAATAATTGCAATTTTGTCGCAAATTTGCTGAACAACGTCAATGATATGGCTTGAGAAGAACACAATATTGCCTGCTTTTGCGTGCGCTTTCATGCATTCTTTAACTTGATAAATGCTGTTTGGGTCAAGCCCTGTTAATGGCTCGTCCAAAATCCACACTTTTGGGTTGTGAATAAGTGCTGCAATGATTGCAATTTTTTGTTTCATGCCATGGCTGTATGTTTGAATTGGGTTGTCAAATGATGTTGTAAGTTCAAAAAGTGTGATATATTTTTCAATTTGTTGGTTTCTTTCTTCTTGTGAAACTTCATACAGATCGGCAATGTAATTGATGTATTCCCTTCCCGTAAGTTTTTCATAAAGCGCATAGTGATCTGGCACAAAACCTATGTTTCTTTTTGCCATTATTGGTTGTTTATCAACGTCATAGCCACAAACTTCAATGCTTCCGCTTGTGATTGGTTGAATTCCAACAATGCTTTTAATAATTGTGCTTTTTCCTGCACCATTATGCCCAAGGAAACCAAAAATTTCGCCACCATTAATTTCAAGATTTGCGTCTTTAACTGCATACACCTTGCTTTTTGCATAGCGTTTTGAAAAGTTTCTTAAAATAATTTTGTTTGTTCCTTCTGGGTTCATAGGTTCCTCCTTACTTCTGCCTGCGAGGGCAACTTCAAGTGCTAGTTTGTCTGCTTTAACAACTTCTTTTCTTTTTGTTATGTCAACAAGTGTGTCTGCAAACGTGTAGCTTGCTTCATACAAGAACCACACCCCTGCTCCAAGTGCAACATAAGTTAAAAAGAATAGGAATTGATAAAGTGGGTAAAATGTGAATTGTAAATCTTTAATGTTAAATTGCCAAATGATGTTTCTTAAGTCTTCCGCCCATTTTCCAAGTTTGTCTGCAATAAAGTCGCTGTTTAAAAAGAAATAGTCAACTGAAGCATAATTTGAAAACCATGCGTTTAAAACAAGTGCAAGTGTAAAGTAAATTCCAAAACCAACCATGGAATATTTAAATTCTTTAAGACGTGGACGTTTATACACTTTAAGCGACACCATTATAATTGGCATAAAGAACGCAATGTAATGGTTGACATAAAAACGCACAACTGAAGCATCAAAAAGGTTGGCAGTTGCACTGTAATTTGGCATTGCCATTGCCAAAAATGCGCCCAGCACGTTAATTAAGTATGTGAAATAAAACAACTTTTTCATGTCAAAAATCAGCACAAGCGGAATGATATACATAGCAGTGTTGCAAAGGTGAATTGGCAAGCCTGCCACATTTGTGAAAGAAGCAAACTTGTGCGCTATGCTGAATGTCATTAATGTTGTTAAACTTATGTAAGTTAACGCAAACCTAATTGTTTTTGCATCTTTTTTTCTAAGTGCAAAATAAATTGCAACTGGTAAAAGAACAGAAAGATACAAAATGATTCTGTGTGGAAAAGTTAAATCCAAAATTTTAATTGCATAGTTTGCTTGCCCAAAAATTGCTTTGAGTGTGTAAACTGGCATGGCTGAAATTATAATTGCCGGCACATACCAAAATGCTTTTGCTTCCTCGCGTGTTATTTTGAAAGCATTGTTTGAAATAAAAACAACAAATGAATAGCCAAGTAAAATTCCTGCTTCAAGCCCCATTAAAAGTGTTCTAAAAGAAAATTCGGTGTAACTTGATGCACCTTCAATTCCCATTGTTGCTGGATAAATGAAAACAGCATAAAGCACGCCAACAATTAAACAATAATATTTAACCAATGCGGTGATTTTTTCTGTTTTAAAAAATGGATAAAGTGCAATTAAAATAATTGCAGAATAAACAAGCCAGTTAACAATTAGTGAAACCAAAGTTAACCCAGCATTAAGTGGGGAATAATTAAAGTTGAAAACATATTGAAGTGCATCTTGTCCAAGCATGTATCTAAAAAAGAACGCGCCTGCTAAAACAAGTGACAAAATTTTGAAATATCTTATATATTGCTTTTCTGTTTGTTTGGTAATAACAAATTTGTAAACCAATAAAATGACAGCACAAGCAACAAGCATTAATGCAAGTTGTCCGATTAACACACATTTCTCCTGTTAAAAAATTGATTGATTTTTTATATAATTATTTTCTTGCTTTTTAAATAAAAAATTCCTGCTTAGGCAAAAAAGACAGCGTAATTTAATTACACCAAAAAATTGCTTTTTGTTGAAAACAGGGAGGGCAATTTCTCAACACAAAAACCTTAGATTTTCCAAATATATTTCATTTGTTTTAATTTGATGGTTATGCCTTGATTTAATTTGCACTTTTTTGCTTGAAACTTTTCCTGTGAAAAATGAAGCAATTTCAAAAAACACATAAGTATACAAAGCAAATAAAATTCCAACATAAAAAATTTCAACAAGCGGGAAAACTTCATTTAAAATGTCCAACCTGTTAATCATTGCTGCAAGCGAACTTAAGTCGTAAAACTCAACCAAGAAAATGTCTTTTCTTGCAAGCACAAAATCGAAATAGCTTTTTAATTCTCTAACAAAAGAAACCTTAAAAAAGACAGACAAGAAAAACATAAACATTGTTATGTTTATGGCAATGGCCAGCCTTTTCTTAATTTGGTTTTTCTTTTGTTTAATCATTGATGTTTGCCTATTCCACCTAATTAACTAAATTATAGCACAAATAAAAACATATATGAACAAAAAACAAGCACAATTTTTGCCCCAAAAACACAAATTGCCACAATTTTTAATTAAAACTTTGCTTTTGAAACTTGTTTTGCTATAATCAAAACAGAAATTTAGGAAAAACAAAAAATGGAACAAGAAGTTAAAAAAGAGCCAAAAGTGCTTTCAAAAGCCACACAAGTGCAACAAAGCCTTATCACAACATACAAAAAAACAATTTACAGCAAATTCACTGCTGCAATTAAGGAATATAATTTAATTGAAGATGGCGACAAAATTGCAGTTTGCATTTCTGGCGGCAAAGACTCTTTTTTGCTTGCAACACTTTTGAAAAACTTGAAAAAATATGGCAAAAACAATTTTGACCTTGTGTTTCTGGCAATTGATCCTGGCTATAACCCATTCAACCGCAAAATTCTTGAAGACAATACACGCCTTTTGGAAATTGACTTGCAAATTGTTGATGTTAATATTTTTGACTATGTTGCTTCAATTAAAGAAGGCTCACCTTGCTATGTTTGCGCAAGAATGCGTCGTGGCTGGCTTTACTCGGCCGCCAAAAATTTGGGCTGCAACAAAATTGCACTTGGACACCATTTTGACGATGTTGTTGAAACAACTTTGCTTTCCATGCTTTACAATGGCCAATTTAAAACAATGCCACCAAAATTGCACAGCGACAATTTTGAAAACATGCAATTAATTAGACCGCTTTACAAAGTTAGAGAAAAAGACATTTTAAACTGGAAAAACAAAAACAATTTGTTGTTTCAAAACTGTGGTTGCCGCTTTGTTGAAATTTGCGAGCGTGACGGCACAAAAAGTGACTCTTCCAAACGCAAACAAGTTAAAAACTTAATTGCACAGCTTGAACAAACAAACGATGTGTTTGCAAACAACATTTTTAACAGCATTCACAATGTTAACCTAGATACCTTAATTGGCTGGCAACAAGATGGAACTAAACACAACTTTTTGGACAATTTTGACAACAAAAAAAGCAAAAAAAACTAACACAAAAAAAATGAATTTAATTTTTTAATTCCTTTTTTTTTATTTATATATATTTATAAATAATAATCATATTAAAATTACGCTAAACAAACCCAATTAATTTGATTTTTAAAAGCAAGACAAAACAAAAAAATTAGCCTTAAACACCTACAAAAAAAACAGCTTTAATTAAGCTGTTTTTTAATTGTGAATTTTATGGTGTTCCTTGAACAAATGTGACTGTAATTGTTGTGGAAGCAAAACGTTTTGTTGCGTTTGCTGTTTGGAAAGCGGTTAATTTGCCAGTTGGAACATAAATTGTGAGCGCGTTGTTTTGTGCTGTTGTGAATGAATCTAAGGAATACACACCACCACTTTCAATAATCCCACTTCCCAAAAATACTACGCTTTGTAAATCTGCGTTTGATGCAAACGCAGGTTGCAGTGTTTTAAGCGTGCTTGGAAAAACAACAGATGTGAAGTTGTTTGTTGCAAAAGCATTTGATGATAGCGTAATAAGTGAACTTGGCAAGGTTAAAGTTCCTGCTAACTTGTTGTTTTGAAAAGCATTTGCACCAATGCTGGTTAATCCACTTGGCAAAGTGAGCGATGTTAAGTTATTGCCTGAAAATACATATTGCTCGATTACTGTGACAGTGCTTGGAATTGTCACACTGGAAATTCCTCTTGACATAAACGA
>JBMNOM010000042.1:0-7750 GCA_050943075.1 Christensenellales bacterium
TATTTTTCTGGATTTTCTTTATAAAGTTTTTGGTTTTCTTTTTTCATTTTTTCAAGTTCTTCGTTCAAAGTGCCATACCATTTTTTAACCAAGTTTTGATTGGAAATTTTATCAACCGGGAAAATTAAACCGCGTTTCATGTCAACTGTTTTTGCGTGATATTTGATATACTCAAGTTCAATTATGCTGCCCATTGGTGAATAATTTTTCATAAGTTTTTTCACTGTTGTTGTTTTGTGAAGTTGGTTTTTTTCTGTTAAGAATTTGATTATGGCGTCAAATTTTTCCTCGTCTAGTTTAACATTCATTTTAACTTCAGATTCCAAAAGTTTGATGTCTAGTAGTGTGTAGAAAACTTGAACAGCACATTCCCATTTTTCATTTTTGGATATATAACTTAATTGAATGTGTTTTGAAAGATCCTCCACTATTTTTTTCATCAATTCAAATTTGAGAGAGTTAAAAAGTTTGTCGTTTTTTTCTCTTCCCAAATAATAGGCGACAGTGAAATATTTTACATAGTAATAAGTATGTTTTTTTTCATAGCGGTCGTTGTAAAGAGCAATTGCATAATCAACACGTGCATTTGTGAAAATTTCGGAATCATAATCTTTTGTGTCGTCAATATTGCAAATGAGTTTGTGAACCTCATAATACATGTCAAAATTTTTATTATCAAACATATCATAAGCAAAACCAATATATGCATCAACAGCTTCATTATTTGCTTTTTTAATCTCGTTTATTATATCTTCATCTTTAATAAGCATGTCAATTCCATTAAGGCATTGTTTTGCTTTAATAAGTGGGTGATATTCAGAGCAATATTGTTTAATTGCTTTAAATTTTTTCTCTGGAGTTGGAAGTGTTTTAATTTTTTCTGCAATATCGTAATTGAGTTCGCAAATCAAATCCGTCACACGCACTGCAACTTTAAGGAAAAGCCCTTGATGGTCAAATTTTCGTTCAAGGCGTTTTGCTGTTTTTATGTAATTGTAGTATAAAAAAGTTGCTTCACACAAAAGTTTTTCTGCTTTCTTTTTTCTTTTTAGTCCCTTTTTTGCAAGGCGTTTTGCTTTTCTTAATTTCTTGTTAAAAATCATTGTTTTCCCCTTGCTTAATGTTGTTTTTATTATACCATACAAAATTTTAACATTCTAGTTTTTTCTTGCGTTTTGTGTTTCATTTTTTTAAATATAACAAAACAAGCGCTGAAAAAGCGCTTGGTTTTTGTTTTATTCTTGTTGTTTGAATTTTTAATTTAATGTGTTTTTTTACTTTTTTGCATTTAATTTAAAAAACTGTTGCAACTTTTTCTTTAAGAGCGTTCCAAGTTGCTTTTAAGTTGTCGTAAGTTAAAACACTTTCAACTTTATCAAAGTCAATCCAATGCACGTCATGGGTGTCTTCACTTGTGTTGTCGCTTGGGCCGTTGTCAAGTGCAATGTATAAATAGCACACACAATTTTCCCCTTTTGGAGTTGTGTATCTTTCAATGTGTGGTTCAAATTGTTCTAAAAGCGCTGCCACACGTTTTGTTTCTTCTGCAGTTTCTCTAACTGCACACTCTTTCAAGCTTTCGCCTTGTTCCAAGTGTCCTTTTGGAAAAGAATAGTCGTTTAATTTATCTCTGTAAATTAATGCAATTTTTTTGTTTTGTTTATCCACAAGAATGCATCCTGCTTTTAATGTTTCCATTTTCCCCCTTATTATTTAAAGCTTACTTTTGCAAGTTGTGTTTGTCAATGCTTAAAATTTTAAAATGGAAAAAAAGTTATTGTTTTTATAGTCTTGCACAATAATTTTTGTTATGCTATAATTCTGTTTTGAAAAGGGGGAAAATGAGCGAATTCTTAAAAGAAAGTTTGTTTTTGGATGACATAATTCAAAAAATGAACCAAAAAAAGATAAGTTTAAAAGAAAAACAAGAGTTTTATAAAAAGATGCTTGTGCATGACTATGACCTTTACAGTTTTTTAATTTATCAAGCAAAATACGACGAAAACAAAATTTTGAAAAATGAAAATTCCCCATATTTTGCCCACCTTATTTTTGCCAATAGTTTGGACGACAAAGATGAATCAATTTACATTGGAAAAAATTCATTTTCTTTTAACGACAAACATTTAATTACAGACTGGCGCGCGCCAATTTCAACACTTTATTACGACGAAAATTTGGGTGAAGTTGAGTACCAAGCACTTGAAGAACGCCACAAGGGAATTTTGAAATTAAAACGCCAAATTGTGATTGAAAACCAAAAACTTGTTAGTATTAACGACATTGACGTTATGGCACAAGACGAACTTTTAAAGCCATATTTAAACGCAGATTCTGAAATTAAATTAAAAAACATCATTTCCACAATTCAAAAACAACAAAACGAAATTATAAGAAAACCGCTTTACACAAACCTTGTTGTGCAAGGTGTTGCGGGAAGTGGTAAAACAACAGTTGCACTTCACAAACTTGCGTTTTTAATTTACAACTATAAAAACAAATTTCAAGCTGAAGACTTTTTAATCATTGGCCCAAACAAACTGTTTTTGGAATATATCACAGCCACATTGCCAGACATTGACGCAGAAAACATTAAACAATTAACTTACACTGATTTTTCATGCAATTTCATCGGGGAGGATTTTACACTTAAGCCAGAAAACAGCAATGTTAAAGATGATTATTTGTGCTTTAAAGCAAGTTTGCACTTTACAAATTTGCTTGAAGATTTTATTGAAGATTTTATGTTTTCTTTGCTTCCAGCAGATGGCATTAACTTTAAGGGAATTACAATTTTTAACTTTAATTATTTAAAACAAGCGCTTTTGCAAATGTTTGAAAAAAACATTGAAAAGAAGTTTGATTTGGCGGTTAATTATTTAACCAACATTGTAAAAACTGATGAATATTTTTTAATGCACAGAATTGACACATATTTGCAAACAACACTTTTAACTGAAAAACAAAAATTTGCATTTACGCTTGACTATAAAATGCAAATTAAAACAAAAATTAGAGATTTGCTTAAAGCCAAACTTAATGTTAAAAAACTTAAAACATTAAACATTTATGAAAAGTTTTTGTCATATTTAAAAGATAAACCAGAGTTTGCTTGTTTTGCCAAAAACTTGCAAGCCGACATTAAAGATATAAAACAAAAACAAGTGGCTTTTGAAGATTTGGCACCACTTGCATTTCTTAAAGCAAGAGTGTTTGAAACAGAAAACTTTTTAAACATTTGCCACACAGCAATTGACGAAGCACAAGATTTGCCAGAAAATGCCTTTTTTGTGCTTAAATATATTCTTAAAAAGAGTGCTTTTTCAGTTTATGGTGACATGAACCAAGCAATTGCAAGGCAAAGTGCAATTTCAAATTGGAATGTTTTGAATGATGTTTTTGAACATGAATTTAAACAACTTAATAAAACATACAGAACAACAATTGAAATTATGAATTACGCAAACAGCTTAACAAAATTTGCCCCAATTATGCAAGGCGAGCCTGTTATTAGGAATGGCGAAGAAGTTGTTAAAACAAGTTTTGGTGAAAATTATGAAAATGTTTTAATGAATTTGCTTACAAAACAACTTGATAAACATTTTAAGTCCTACGCAATTATTTGCAAAACGCAAAATGAATGCGAAAAAGTGTGCAAAATTCTTGAAAAAACGGAATTGATTTTACGTTTGTGAATGGAACTTCAAGCGAGAAACTTTCAAAAGTTAATGTTTTAACCGTGCTTGACGCAAAAGGACTTGAGTTTGACAGTGTTATAATTAACGATGAAAGCATGTATAATTTGAAAATTGAAAAAGAGGTTAAAATGCTTTATGTGGCTGTCACAAGAGCAATTTTCGAGCTTAACATTTTAACAAAATGAAACAAATTTAAATTGTGGATAACTTTGTGCTAAAAAGTTTGACAGGTAATGATTTAAAGGTTTATAACATATATAGTTTAAAACACAATATATTGAGTTAATTTTGAATTAATATACAATATATTGTTTTTTTATTAATATTTTACACAAAGTGAGGAGAGAGATTTTATGATTACACAAATTGAAAAGCGCGATGGCAGAATTGTTGATTTTGACCTTGTTAAAATTAAACTTGCCATTTCAAAAGCCTTACGTTCTGCGGGAGAGGAAGGTTTTGAAAGTGATGTCTTGGCAAAAAAAGTTTTGCTTGTTTTGGAAAAAGATTTTGCAAAAAGAATTCCAACAGTGGAGCAAGTGCAAGATGTTGTTGAAAGAGTGCTTATGCAAAATGGTTATCAAGAAGTTGCAAAGAATTATATTTTATACCGTGCAAAGCGCAACGAAATTAGAGAAATGCAATCCTCACTTATGCGTGTGTTTGATGAAATTAACAATAAAAACGCAAAAGACAGTGACATAAAAAAAGAAAATGCCAACATAAATGGCGACACTCCAATGGGGGTTATGCTTAAATTTGGCACAGAAGCCAGCAAAGATTATTTTCACAAATTTGTGCTTGAAGAAGAATTTTCCAAACTGCACAAAAATGGTGACATACATATTCATGACCTAGACTTTTATTCACTTACAACAACTTGTTGTCAAATTGACATTAAAAAACTTTTTAAAAATGGTTTTTCAACTGGGCATGGCTTTTTAAGAGAACCAAATGACATTAATGTTTATGCTGCACTTGCTTGCATTGCAATTCAGTCCAATCAAAACGATCAACATGGCGGGCAAAGCATTCCAAATTTTGACTATGCAATGGCTGATGGTGTTAAGAAAACATATAAACGCAATTATTACAACAACTTTGCAAAGTGCTTGGAACTTTATGATTTTGACAGCGAAAAAATTTTGGAAACATTTAAAATTCTTGAAACTGAAACTGGACATTACCCAACACTTGATGAAAACAAAGCATATATTAACGCAGAAGAGCAATATTTTAACTTTATTGAAAGCTCTATTTTGAAAAAGGCAAGGCAGTTTGCATTAAAATATGCACTTAAAGAAACAGATCGAGCAACATTTCAAGCCATGGAAGCACTTGTGCATAATTTGAACACAATGCACTCTCGTGCTGGGGCGCAAGTTCCATTTTCTTCAATTAATTTGGGAACAGACACATCAAGCGAAGGCAGAATGGTGACCAAAAACTTTTTGCTTACAACAGAAAAAGGGCTTGGCTATGGCGAAACACCAATTTTCCCAATTAGCATTTTTAAAGTCAAAGAAGGGGTTAATTACAATAAAACCGACCCAAATTATGACCTTTTTCGATTGGCTTTAAGAGTGAGCAGTAAAAGGCTTTTTCCAAATTTTTCTTTTTTGGATGCGCCATTTAATTTGCAATATTACAAACCAAACCACCCAGAAACAGAAGTGGCATACATGGGTTGCAGAACAAGAGTTATGTCAAATGTTTACAAACCTGAAAATGAAGTTGTTTTTGGAAGAGGAAATTTGAGTTTTACATCAATTAATTTGCCAAGAATTGCGCTTGATAGTAATAAAAACCTTGACACATTTTACAGCATTTTGCTTGAAAGAATGCAAAGTGTTGTTGATCAACTTAAACATCGTTTTGAAATTCAAAAGAACAAAACTGTTAAAAACTTTCCATTTTTAATGGGGCAAGGAGTTTGGATTGACAGCGATAATTTGAAGCATAACGACAAACTTGAAGACGTGCTTAAAAATGGCACGCTTTCAGTTGGATTTATTGGCCTTGCGGAAACACTTAAAGTTTTAACGGGCAAGCATCATGGCGAAAGCAAAGAAGCACAAAAACTTGGGCTTGAAATTGTTGGGTTTATGAGAAATTATCTTGACAAACTGGCACAAGAAGAAAAACTTAATTACTCTTTAATTGCAACACCAGCAGAAGGACTTTCTGGCAGGTTTGTTAAACTTGATAGGGCGATTTATGGAAACATTGAAGGCGTGACAGACAGAGAATATTATACAAACAGTTTTCATGTTCCAGTTTATCATCAAATTTCCGCTTTTGACAAAATTAGTTTGGAGGCGCCATACCACGCATTGACAAACGCTGGGCACATAAGTTATGTTGAACTTGATGGCGACATTTCAAACAATATAACAGCTTTTGAAAAAGTTGTGCGTCACATGAAAGAAAGTGGTGTTGGATATGGCTCGGTTAATCATCCAATTGACAGAGATCCAGTTTGTGGATACAGTGGCGTGATTGGAAAAGTTTGCCCAAAATGTGGGCGTGAAGAAGGCGACATTGGCTTTGAAAGAATTAGAAGAATCACTGGCTATTTGGTGGGCACGCTTGATAGATTTAACAAGGCAAAATTTGCTGAAGTTAGGGATAGGTTGAAACACAATGTTTAAAAAAATTAATGTTGCAGGTTTTGTTAATGATTCAGTTGTGGATGGACCAGGACTTAGGTTCACACTTTTTGTGCAGGGTTGTCCGCTTAAATGTGAGGGCTGTCACAACGCACAAGCACAAAGTTTTGAGATTAAAAAGGAATACACTCAAGAAGAAATTTTTGCTTTAATTGAAAACAACCCTTTGCTTGATGGTGTGACTTTTAGTGGTGGCGAGCCTTTTTGCCAAGCAGAAGCGCTTTTGCCACTTGCAAGAATGGTTAAACAAAAAGGGCTTGACTTGGCAATTTACACAGGTTTTGTGTTTGAAAAATTTTTAAACAAAACCTTGCCAAAACCCTATTTGGAACTTGCAAGCATGGCAGACACGATTATTGACGGACCATTTATTTTAAAAGAAAAAGAGTTTGGGCTTAAATTTAAGGGCAGTAAAAATCAAAGAATAATTGACCCAAAGCAATCGTTTTTGCAAAACAAGGTTGTGTTTCAAACCAATGAGGAATGGTTTTAAATTGCTTTGTTAATTTTCAAAATTAAATAAAAACAACAAAAAAATGCGTTTTTTTAATTAAAATAACGCATTTTTTAATGTTTTTTCATAAATTATTAAAATATTAATTGATTTTTGATTAAAAAATTAAAGTTAAATAAAACAATCTTGCGGTAAAATTTAAACAAAAATAAACTTATTTATTAAAGGTTTCTTTGTAGTTTTGCAAACACTCTTTAATCACTTCAACTGCTTTTTCTCTTCCGCCAGTTTCTTCCACCAAAACTTTTTTGTGTTCAAGTTGTTTGTAAACTTTTAAAAAATGAACAAGTTCTTCAAAGATGTGTGCGGGCAACTGGGAAATGTCTTTATAGGAATTATATTGTGGATCACCAAAAGGAATTGCAATAATTTTTTCGTCTTTTTCATCTCTGTCTTTCATCATCACAACGCCAATTGGAAAGCATCTCACCAAACTTAATTGTGAAATTGGTTGTGAGCACAAAACAAAAACATCAAGTGGGTCGCCATCATCTGAAAGTGTTTTTGGCAAAAATCCATAGTTCATTGGATAGTGTGTGCTGGTGTATAAAACGCGGTCAAGCAAAATCAGGCCGGTTTCCTTGTCAAGTTCATATTTGTTTTTGCTGCCTTGGGAAATTTCAATGCAAGCGTAAAAATCTTCGGGTTTAATTCTGTCTGAACTAATATCATGCCAAATGTTCATAATTTCTCCTTAATAAAATTAGTATATCACAATAAACTTTTTGTTTACAATAAAAACGAATTAAAAAAAATATGGATAACGTCTGTTTTTCAATGTTAAAAGATGTGCAAAAGAAAAATCAAATTATAATAAAAATGATTTTTATGTGTTATTATTGTTATGAAGAGGTGTTGTTATGTTGGAA
>JBMNOM010000043.1:0-7408 GCA_050943075.1 Christensenellales bacterium
GGAGAAATCATATAAAGCCAAGAATTTGCTGTGGCATTTGATAAAATGAATTGCAAAGGCAAATAGTTAAATGTTGCAAATGGCACAATGAATGTGAAGAAAATTTTGAAAGGTTTTGCGTATATATCAAGTGGATATGTTGTTAACTCTTGCCCGCCGTGTGTAAAAATATTAACAACTTCGTTTGCAGAAACTGTGAAAACAGTGAAAGCCGACGACAATAAAAACACTCCAAAGAAAATCACCACACCGCTTGCAATCATTAAAACAAGTGTAAGTAATTTTAAAAATGTCCAGTTAATGCTTCCTGTTAAAACAACAACAATCAAAATAACCAAACTTAAAATAACTCTGCCCAATTTTCCAAATTCAATTTTTTGCCCAAGCACTTGCAACACAATTGAGCGTGGCCTTAAAAGCAAAACGTCCAAGTTGCCTTTCAGAATTAAATCGTCAAAATGGTCAAACCCTCTAAACAAAAACTCTGCCAATGCATACACCATTGTGGAAACAGAAAATGTCACAAGCACATCGCTGAAAGTGTAGCCTGCAACCGTGTCAAATTTGCTGAAAATTAAAATGAAGGAAAACAACATGCTAACAACAGCCAAGGAACTAACAAACATATTCATAAAAGTTGCTGCTCTGTATTGCAAAGAAGATTTCATTTGATGACGTAAATATTTAAAATACATTTTCATATTAACCTCCTTGCACCACAAGTTTGTTTGTGCGTTTTTTAACAAAAAATTTTCCAAAAATCATTAATGCCACAAGCCACAAAACTTGAATGCCAATAAACATTAGTGCCTCGCGCGGGTCTATGCTTCCCACATAAATTCTAAATGGCAAATCCACCACATATCTAAATGGGAAGAAGTTTGCAAGTTTTTGAAACCACATTGGGAAAAGTGGCAATGGAACAATTTGCCCAGCAAAAAGTGAGGCAACTGCATTGATAATTCCAAACACCGCACCTGCAGAAAGTGTCATTGTAACAATGGTGTAAGAGATGATTGAAATTGTGACAATTAAAACAGACGAGATGAAAAATGACAAGATGAACAACAATAAGTTAATCCAGCTCGCTGGAAGCATCAAGCCCCAACCTGCTGGCAAAAGCAAAACAACCAAAAGCAAAATTGGCGCACGGAAAAGCACTTTTGCAACGTTGGATGAATACATGTCATAAAACCATTGATTATACATTTTAACTGGTTTAATAAGTCCATAAGAAATGTCGCCATTCAAAATTTGTGACAAAATGTGGTGGTGTGAATTGTAGAAAATGAACATTGGATAAAACACTTGTCTAAGCCAAATGTATGATGACATTTGCGGAATTGAAAAACCAGAAGAACTTGAAGTTCCCAAAAATGCCATAAACACCATAATTTGCATAAACCCAAAAAAGATTTGTGTTGCTGTCCCGCTGAGTGCAGCAGATCTGTATTGCGCTTGTTTTGCAAAATTGATTTTGAAGTAAATTTTAAATTGTTTGGTCATATTCCAAACTCCTTATAAAGCGAAGCAATCACTTCTTCAATTTCAATGCCTGCCACATTAACATCAGAAACTTTATATTTCTTTTCAATGTCTGAAATGAAAGTTGTGAGTTTAAAATTTTCTTTGTCGCTTTTAAACACGGCGCTGGTGCGGTTTTGTTTAACAACTTCATATCCATCAAGACAAACATCTTCTTGTGGCTGTTCAAATTGCACTTCAATGTTTTTAATTTTGGAATATTTGTTTTTAATGTTCACAAATGGTCCGTCGTAAAGCACTTGCCCTTTTCCAATTAAAATCACGCGGTCAATAAGTGCTTCAATGTCATTCATGTCGTGTGTTGTTAAAATGACGGTAACATTGGTTTCTTTATTAATTGTTTTAATGAAATTTCTAACCGCAAGTTTGCTCACAGAATCAAGCCCAATTGTTGGCTCGTCCAAGAAAAGCACTTTTGGGCTGTGCAAAAGCGCAGCAGCAATTTCGCAACGCATTTTTTGCCCAAGTGAAAGTTGACGAAGTGGAATGTTAAGCAAATCTTTAATGTCAAGCTGGGTTGTTAAGCGCTCCAAATTACTTTCATACATTTCGTTCGGAATTTTGTAAATTTCTTTCAAAAGTTGAAACGAGTCAATAATTGGCACATCCCACGACAAGTTGCTTCTTTGCCCAAAAACAGCGCCAATGTGTTTAACGTATTTTTCTCTTTCTTTCCATGGCACAAAACCATTAATTCCACATGTCCCGCCATTGTTGTCTGGGGTTAAAATTCCGCACATAATTTTAATTGTTGTGCTTTTTCCCGCGCCGTTTGGCCCAATATAGCCGACAATCTCGCCTTCGTTAATTTTAAAACTTGCATTTTTCAGCGCTTGTTTATATTTATATTTTCTGAAAAACAACGACTTAAAAGCCCCGAAGAACCCTTTGTTTCTTTCTGCAATTTTATAGGTTTTGGAAATATTGTTTAATTCAATCATTTTTGTCCCCTTGTAAATTTTTGTAATTATAACTATAATAAAAAACAAGCCTATCACAAAGAAAATTTTAAAATTTTTATTGATAAAGCTTGTTTTATTTTTATTTTTCTAATCCTTCTTTACATTCACATTTCTTAGCCAATTTTTTTTCCCAATTACTTAAAAGTTCTGGTGCAATTGCAACAACTTTTTCTGTGATTTCCTTAAGTGTATCAACCACTTCTTGGTTTGCCCTGTTAAATAAATTGTGCCAATTTATCATTAACAAACCTTGTTTTGCCGCGCCTGTTAAAATGTAAATTTGTTTGAAGAGGTTGCATTTGTCTTCGTGTGAAATGTTTGCATTTTCTGTGCAAAATCTTTCTTTGATGTAGTTTGATTCAATGTAGCCTTTAATAATTTGTTCGCTTCTTAAATATTTGTTTAAATTTTTTGAAATGCTGTAATCAATTTTGTTTTCTTTTGTAAAAACTGTGTAAATTTTGTTTTCAGCCATTTAACTCCCCTTTTAATCCTGATTTTATTATACAATACATCTTTGCCAAAATCAACACTGTTTTTTTGTTAAAATAACACAAATTTATTTGCCTCTGTTATAAATATTAATTTGAATTTTGCTTGTTTGCAAAATTGCAATGGATGAAAAATTAATTTTTTCAATTTCGCCATAGTTGTAAACTTGAATGTAGCTTGCGCCATTTGAGGAAACAATTTGCCCAATTTTGCTTGAAAGCCCAATTGAAACTCTTGTGTTTGGAGTCCACAGTCATTGTTGCAAGTTCTTCACCTTCGCTTGTGCGCTTGCTAACTGTCACGCCATATTGATAATATCCATAAGTTTGCGTGTTGTTTTCGTCAAGCAAGCAATTAACATAAAATCTGCCACTTGCCCCTTGTCCCACTGTTCCCAAAATCACAGAATGAGCCCCGCCCGAGCCCAAAAGCCTAAAGGTTGCATTTGGTGCGTCAATAATCAAGTCGCCATAAACACTTAAAACAGAATTGTTTGAAACATCAAGTGTGATGCTTCCAGCAACTGCAACGTCGTAGGCAAAATTTCCAGCAATGCTTAAATTATAGCCGTTCAAATAAATATTAATTCTTCTTGTGATTGTAATATTTCTTGAAATTATAATGTTGTTTGAAAGATAGATATTATCACCATTAGAAGCGCCATAAACTGCGCTGATGAAAGCATCCGCGCTTGAAACATAAACAGATGTGCCACTTTCTTGGCTGTCGTCATTTGGTGCGTTTTCTTGTTTAATTGTGATGATTGAATTAATTTTGATTTCGCGTTCTTCTCTTAACAACGCATTATATTGTGTTAAAAGTTCGGTTGGCATTTCTGCAACAGCAATGTCAAGCCTGTAAAAAGTTGAGCTTCCAACAACTGTTGTGTCCATGTTAATTGTGGTTAAATTTGAAGTTATGCTTGTGCCATTTTCAACAATATTGTTAATGTATGAACCAACATTTTGTTCAATTTCTAATTGATAATCAGCATTATATTGCGCAAGTTTTTCGCGGTTTGTGTCAAATGAAAGTGAGGAAACATTTTGTGTTATGTCCACCACTTGATAGTAATAATAACTCAAAAAAGTTGTGATGTTATCGTTGTCGTAAGTTGTTTTTAAAATCGACTTTAAGTTAATTGTTCCTGTGTTTTCAACTTCAAGATAAATTGAAGTGCAAACATTGGAATACCATTTCTTTTCAATCATGTTAAACGCTGTTAAGTTTGTGCCATTTGAGACAATAACTTTTGCGTCGGTTAAGCCGTCAATAAAGTTGTCAATATTTGCAGAGTCGTCATAGTTTTCATAAATTCTTGCAATGGCAGAAAGATTGCGAAGGCCCAAATTGCCACCCAAATTAACCAAAATAGAGGAAAACCAGGCGTATGTTGCGGTCATGCCAAAAATCAAAGATATTAAAATGAAATATGCAGATAGAAAAAATGTTTTTGGTTTTTTCATTTTTCCAAACCTTGATTTTGCTCTCAAGCCTTCCCTCCTCTTAAGCAATTTTAGGTTTTGTTAACCAATTTTAAATGATTTTATGAGTTATATGTTAATGTCACATTTCCCAAACTGATGAATGCATTTGCAATTTCAAGTGTTGCGCTGGTGTCAATGTAAACATACCAAAAAATTTCAAGTGTGGTGTTTGCCTCAATTGTAAAATTTGTAAGCAGTGGCAAACTGTCAATTTTAAATTTGTTTTTCCTTCAATAAGTTTTTCAATTTCAGTGTAAGATTCCTTGAAGCAACAGGTTCGTTTTTTCCAAAGAATAAGTATGGGGCAAGTGAAACTGAATATTGCACATTTTGCAAATATAAACTGGAAACTGATTTGTTTGTTTCGGAATTGTTTTTAACTTCAGTTTTAATATAAACATAACTTCCAGGTTGCAGGTTTGCTTCAGCAAAACCAGATGATTCTGTAATCATAACGTAGTTAAATTTTCCATCTCCAGTTTAATGCCATAGTAATTTGTAATTTCTAAATTTGCGGCGCCAATGTAAAGTTGTTTTATATGCCATTGTTTTCCCTTGATAACCCTGTCCGCTAAACCAAGCAAACACAGCCACAGATCCAACAATAATTGAAAGGCAAAACAACAAAACAAAGTTCATATAAATTGCTGTTTTAACAGTATTTTTATTCATTTATCACCTCGCTTTCGGCAATGTTGTCAAAGAATAGCGAAATGTCCAAAAGTGATGCTGCAATTTCATCTGTGCAAAGCACATCTCCACCTTCAAGCCAAATTCTAACAGTCACATTAATTGGTTTGTTTTCTTCCAAATAGTAAAGCGTTCTGGCAAGGTTGAAATTTGAGTTTTCATCATATCCACTGTAAGAAGCAAACGTGCCGCTGGGCTGTCCTCTGGTAATTCCAACTTTTGTGTCTGGGTCAACATATTCAACCGCTTTTGTGCCAAAGTTGCCATTAAATTCAGACCTATTTCCAATAATTTTGGTTTGCCCTTCTGCAGAATCTCCAAAAGTTAAAGAAACTCTAATTGCATAATTCAATTGCCCGTCTTCGCCCTTAATGTATGATTTTGAATCATCAAAAACCAAATATTTGATTAAACCCTTCAAAAGAACACAAACAAAAAAAACAACACTTTTACCCAACAAAATTGTTAAGTCCGCCCCATAAAAATTGTGCCTTTTAAAACATTTCAACCAAAAAAAATAAAGGATTTTTAAAACATAAATAAGCAAAGAAACCCACGCCTAAATTCATAAAAAATATTGCTGTTTTTCATTAGATTTTTTACCAATTTTTAAACCAGTAAAGTTCAAAAACAAAAAACCTCATATAAAAAATTAAAGGGAAAAACACACAAAAAAACCACACAAAAAATGTGTGGTTTAAAATTAAAATTATTAATTAAGGTGATTTTCTCTGTTTTTGTTTCTTTTATTTTCGTATGTCAAAAGATAGTCAATCAAACTCTCAATAGGGCCTTCTGCGTCGTGTGGCCACAAGGTTTTATACACTTCATACATAAGTTTTTCCCCAGTATATGTAAGTGACGCAATTTTCACAGCCACTCTTCCTTCTGGTATATAAACAGAAACGTCAAATGCTGCATTTGCTTGCAAGTCAAACAACAAATATTCTGGCAAATATTGCATTAAAAATTTGTTTTTATATTCAAGTCCATCAAAAATTGCAGTGTTATAATTTTCTCTTTTACTTGTTGCAAATTTATATTCTTCTTGATCTGGATTATCAAGAAAATGGTTATAAAATTGCCCACATAAAGTTAAATAAATATCTTGAACTTCGTCATGACTAAAAACACGTCCATAATGCTTTGCATAATCTTGAACAACGTGCGTCAAATACATTCCAAGCCCTTTTGCTTTTAAAGTTAATCTGTCCAATTCTTCCATAGCCCCTCCCGCTTGTTCATCAATTATAGGTTAACCCAAAAAGATGTAAATGTCAATAGCAAATTTTCAAAAAATAAAAAGGCCTAAAACTCATAAAATTTCTTGCATTCAGCACTTCAATTTTTAATTAAAATCTCAAATAAAAAACCCACACATTTAAGCGTGGGGTTCATTAATTTAATTCACAATTTTTGGCAAGTTTTTGCCTAAAACTTTTAATTCATATGGTTTTCAATTCTGTTTTGAAGTCTAGTCATAATTGTGTCAACAATGTAGCCAACTCCTGCGTTTCCGTATCTTTTCTTGGCATTAATTGTTGAATAAGTAAAGCTAGTTCCATCATGCCTAATTTCAACCAATTTTGTTTTAATTTTGTGTTCTGGGGAATAAACATAAACATCAAAACCAACATCTGGCTTTGTTATAAAAAGCACGTTTTCTGGCAAATATTTTGCAAGGTTTTCATACATTTCAACCTTTCTTGTGAAAAAAGTTTCATCAAATCCAGGCACTTTACTTGTGGAAATTTTAAATTCTTTGTCCTCACCTTCAGTGAAAAAACGATACATAAATGTGGAAGATAAAGAAACTTCAATCTCGCCCCTCTCATCTTCACTCATTCTATAACCACAACGTTTTGCATATTCTGCAACAATTGCACTCACATAAAACGCAAGCCCTTCAAATTTCAAAGTCATTTTGTCCATAATCAATCCTCCAAGCACTAAACTTTTCCTACCTATAGCCTACCCCAAACCAACCCAAAAGTCAATACCAAAAAAACAAAAAAAACGAACAATAATTCATTCGTTTATCAGTCACTATTATAAGTTCTTTTAATATTAGAAAAGCACTTATATTTGTAAAATATTAGTTCAACTTGCCTATAATTTTTGTTATAATAAATAAAAAATGAAAGTTGGGGAAAATATGCCAAAAAGAGTTTATTTATCAAAAGTTAGCGAAGGTGAAATTGAATTATTTTTCTCAGGCAGTGAAGATTTTAA
>JBMNOM010000006.1:0-35884 GCA_050943075.1 Christensenellales bacterium
AATAATTACACTTTTTAAAATATACACTTTTAAATAATTGAATTAATAATAAAACAATTTGATAAAATAACTGAATAAAATAAAAAAACAACTTGATTTCAAGTTGTTTTTGTTTTTTTATTGTTTATGCTTTGTAAATATATCTTCTGCAATGCTCGCATTCAATCACTGGGATTTCTTTAAACCTTTCAATTGTGGAAAGTGACAATTCCATTTGACATCCACCACAAGCAATGTTCATAAGTGGCACAAAAATTGGAAATTTGTTGTCTTGACGTTTTGCTTTATATTTTGCAATGATGTCTTTATCAAGGCCTTTTTCCAAGCCAGCAAGTTCTTTCTTAAGTTCTTCAATTTTTGGGTTAACCAAAGCTTCTTCTTTTTCAAAAGCCTCTTTGTTTTTTGCAAACTCTTCACGCGCTGCGTGGTAGGCTTTCTTTTCTCTTTCAAAATCTGTTAAAACAATGTTAATTGATTTTGCAAGATATGAAAGCTTGTTTTCCAAAATTGAAATGTTGCTTGCCATATCAGAAAGTGCTGTTTGAAAATTTTCCAAATCAAGTGCGGTTAAATCTTCGTAATTTGTTTTTGACATAACAGATAATTTTGCAATGTTTTGTTCAAGCAATTTTTTCAAATTGTTAAACTCATTTGTTAAATCACCTGCTTGTTTTTCAAGTTGAATTGATTTTTGTTGTGAAACTTTTGCAATTTGAATTGCTTTGTTTAACAATTTTTTGCTTTCGCATTCTTCAAGTTGTCTTTCAAGTTTGTAAACTTCAAAATCTCTTGTCTGATATTTCAGTAAATTGTCTATGTTCATGTTATCTCCTTTTTAACAGTGCACTTGTTAATCCATAAAGTCAACAAGTTTTTTGCTTCTGTTTGGGTGTCTTAATTTTCTTAAAGCTTTTGCTTCAATTTGTCTAATTCTTTCACGAGTCACGTTAAATTCTTTACCAACTTCTTCCAAAGTTCTTGGATGAGAGTCGTCAAGTCCATAACGCAATCTAATAACTTTTTGTTCTCTTGGTGTTAAAGTGTCAATCACTGCCATTAGTTGTTCCTTAAGCAAGTTTTGTGTTGCAACTTCAACAGGAGAACGAATTGTTTCGTCTTCAATGAAATCTGCAATTTTTGAGTCGTCTTCTTCACCAACTGGGTTTTCAAGTGAAATTGGGTCTTGAGCAATTTTTTGAATTTCTTCAACTTTTTCAATTGAAAGTTCCATAAATTCTGCAATTTCTTCAACAGATGGATCTCTGCCAAGTTTTTGAAGGAGTTGACGTGTTGCTCTTGTTAATTTGTGAATTGTTTCCACCATGTGAACAGGAATTCTAATTGTTCTGGCTTGGTCTGCCATTGCTCTTGTGATGGATTGTCTAATCCACCATGTTGCGTAAGTTGAAAACCTAAACCCTTTTGTGTGGTCAAATTTTTCAACTGCTTTCAAAAGCCCAAGGTTTCCTTCTTGAATGAGGTCCAAAAATTGCATTGATGTTCTGCCAACATATCTTTTTGCAATGCTAACAACCAAACGCAAATTGGCTTCAGAAAGTTTTGCTTTGGCATATTCATCACCTTCAATCATTCTTTTTGCAAGCACAATTTCTTCTTCACTTGACAAAAGTGGCACTTTGCCAATGTCTTTCAAATACATTTTAACTGGGTCGTCCACGTTAACTTCGGCAATAATTGTGGAAATTTCGTTATTGTCTGTTTTTGGTTCTTCAGCGCGGATGATTTTAACGCCATTTTTTTCAAGTTCGCTAATCACATATTCAATTTCTTCCGCAGTTGATTCATACTTCAAAAGTTTGAAGTATATATCTTCTTCGTTTAAAGAACCTTTTTTTGTTCCAATGCTTAAAAATTTAACAAGTTCAAGCTCGATTTTTTCTCTCACTTTAATCCTCCAATCTCTTACTCTTTAGTTGTTTTGCAATATTAGAAATTTCCAAAGCAATTTGCTTCCTTTCAATTTCACTTGTGGAATTTCTGTATTCTTCACTTAATTTTTGTTGTCTTTCTTTTAATTTGTCTTGGAAGTAAACCCATAAACTATCATCAAAGTATTGTTTTGCATTATTGCCAATATCATCAAAATTATAATAAATAACTTCTTTTAATGATTGGCTTGAGTCAATGTCAAACACGTTGTATAAATCGCTTATAATCACTTCTTTGCCACTCTTGCGCTGCTCAATCACATAATTAAACACACTTTTAAACAATGGGTTTTTAAAAAACTCTTCTGTTAAGTGTTTGCTTTCTGCATAAGGTTTTTTGTGAATCACGCTTGCAAGCACAAATTTTGTTGCTTTTGAAATTGCGTTGTCAGAAGCGTCAAACTCTGGCTTTTCAATTTTTTTTGTTTCAGTTTTTGTTGCAACTGATGTTTGTGACATATCTCGTCTTAACACATCAATTGGCACGCCGCTTAAGTTTCTAATTTTTTCAAGATAAACTTGCTTTTGAGAAAAAGTTTGCAAAGAATTCAAAATGTCAATTGCCACTTTTAAAAACTTGGCTTTTTCGTCTGGTTTTTCCATGTCGAATTTGGCTGCGTTAACTTCAAGTTTATATTCAATTACGCTTTTTGCGTTGTCAATTAACTCTTGCATTTTTTCTTTGCCAAATTGTTTTATGTAATCATCTGGGTCAACCCCTGCTGGAAGCGCAACAACTCTAACATTAAAATCAAATTCAGAAAGTGTTTCAATGCTTTTCATTGTTGCCATTGTGCCAGCGGTGTCGCCGTCAAAACACAAAACAACTTCGTTGCAAAAGCGGCTAAGCTCACGCGCATGTTCTTTTGTTAATGCTGTTCCCATGCAAGCAACTGCTGTTGTAAAGCCAGATTGGTGCATGGCAATAACGTCAATTTGCCCTTCAACAACAATAATTTGTTTCAAAGAACCTTGTTGCTTTTCTTTCTTTAAGTGGTTAATGCCAAAAATAGCTTTGCTTTTGTTAAACATAACAGTTTGAAAAGTGTTTTTGTATTTAGCAAAATCAGATTGTTTTAAAATTCTTGCACTAAACCCAACAACTTCTTCACTTGTGTTAAAGATTGGAAAAGTTAATCTTTCGCCAACAAAGTCGTAAACATTGTTTCCTGTTTCGCCAAATTCCACAACACCTGCTTCTTTCATTTCATCATAAGTGAAACCCTTAGACTTTAAAAAAGCAGGAAGATCGTTCCAGTCTTTTGAAAAACCAATTTCAAATTTCTTAATGCTTTCGTTTGAAATGTCGCGTTTTTTCAAATAATTAATTGCTGGGTTATTTGGCACATTTGCAAGGTTTTGTTTATACCTTTCGTTTGTTAGACGCAAAATTTCTTTTGATTTTGTTTTCTTTTGTTTTAATTCAAAAATTTCTTTGTCGTTTGAAAATGAAGGCAATTCCATTTTAACGCTGTCGGCAAGAATTTGCACAGCGTCAAGAAAGTCCACACTTTCAAAAGTTTGAACAAATTTAATCACATCTCCACTTTCTTTGCAACCAAAGCAGTGGTAATATTGCTCATATTCATTCACCGCAAATGACGGTGTTTTTTCATGATGAAAAGGGCAACAACTCCAATAAGTCTTGCCTTTTCTTTCCAATTTTATGTATTTTGATAAAACAGAAACAATATCGCATTTGGCTTTAAGTTTTTCAAGCCAATCGGAGTTTATGCCCGTATTATTATTCACTTAACAAGCTCCAAACAAAATTTTACCTTTCAAAATATATTTTCGACACACAAACCGCCAATTCCTTTATTTTTTTGAAAATATTTTTATTTTTGATAGAAAATGCCTAAAACATATACAAAACGCTGAAAAACAAGCAAATTTTGTGTTTGAAACTTCACTTTAAAAATATAAATAAATTAAGCCCAAAACAAACTTGAATTTTAACTTTTTTATTTAATTTTATTAAATTTTTTAGTTAAAAATTTAAACAAAAAATATATAAAATAAAGTGTAAGATAAATGTAAAGGCGGGGTGCATTTCAGCACCCCGCCCTACATCGTAAGGAATGGCAATTGCCAATCTTTACACTTTTAATATGTGCAAGTTGTTTTTTAATATACATAAAATTAAAATTTTTTTCAAAATTAAAAAAAAACCTAATGAAAGGCTTTTTGTTTTTTTGTTATTTACTTTCTTTGTTGCAGTTTTGTTTAACAACTTCTTTTGCGTATTTTGCAAGTTCTTTTGCTGTAAAGCCAAGTTTTTTTGCAACATCTTGCCCTTTTCCACTTAAACCAAATGTTTCAAGGCCAAAAATGTTTTTAGTGATTCTATACCAATAGTTATCGTTTGAAGCTTCAACTGCAATTAAACATGTGTTATTTTTCAAAAGTGAGCTTTTGTATGATGTTTTTTGCCCATTGAAAACAGAAGTGCTTGGAACAGAAATAATGTTTGCAAAAATGTTTTCTTTTTCAAGCAATTTGCTTGCTTCCAAACACATTGAAACTTCACTGCCACTTGCCACAAAAGTGATTTTTGCGTTTGCGTTATGTGTGTGAAGATATGCCCCTCTTTCAATTTCTGCGTTATATTCTTTGTTAATCACTGGCAAATTTTGCCTTGAAAGCACAAAAGCTGCTGGTTTTTGTGTTTTAAGTGCAACGTTATAGCAAGCAACAAGTTCAACTGGGTCTGCTGGGCGGAAAACATTAAGGTCTGGAATAAGTCTTAATTGCCCAAGTTGTTCAATTGGTTGATGAGTTGGGCCATCTTCTCCAATGAAAATGCTGTCGTGTGTGAAATAATACCAAACTGGCAATTTCATCATTGCACTAAGCCTTATTGCAGGCATCATATATTGTGAAAATGCCAAAAAAGTTGAATTGAAACTTCTTGTTAAATTGAAAAGTGAAATTCCGTTGCAAACTGCGCCCATTGCGTGTTCTCTGACCCCAAAAAAGATGTTTCTTGCGGAAAAATCTGTTGTTGTTATGTCTTTGCCTTTTTCAATGTAAACTTTTGTGCTGGATGCTAAATCTGCACTTCCACCAATCATGCTTGGAATTTTGTTTGCAATTTCGTTAAAGATTTTTTTGTTTGCATCTCTGCCGCTGATATTGTCAACATCTTGAAACATTTTTAAAGTTTTTTCAACTTGAATTTTTGGCTCTAATTCATAGTTTGCAAGTTGTTTGTAAAGTTCTGGATGTGTGTTTTGATAAATGAACAAATTCTTTTTCCATTCTTCAAACTTTTCGTTGTTTTTAATTGTGCTTTGACGGCAAAATTTTAAAACAGCATTTGGAATGAACATACTTGTTGTTATTCCAAGTTTTTTCTTCAAATCTTCAAATTCTTCTTTTGAAAGTGGCACACCATGAATTTCTTTGGTGTCTTCTTTTGCACTGCCAAAACCAATTTTTGTTCTGAAAATAATCATGCTTGGTTTTTGTTTTTCTTTTTTGGCTTTACCAATTGCTTTTGTCACTTGTTTATAGTCGTTGCCATTTGAAACATAAATCACATTAAAGCCCATTGCAGCATATTTTTTGCCTACATCTTCCAAATTGGCATTTTCAAGTTTGCCATCTATGGTGATTTTGTTGTAATCGTAAAGCATAATTAAGTTATTAAGTTTTAAACTGCCCGCCAAGCTTAATGCTTCTTGTGCAACACCTTCCATTAAGCAACCATCACCCATAAAGCAATACACTTTGTTGTCAAAAATTTGTCCCTTTTGCACGTTGAAAAGTTTTTTGTAGTGTTGCATGGAAATTGCAAGCCCAACACTCATTGCAACGCCCTGACCAAGTGGCCCAGTTGTTGCATCAATGCCTTTAATTGCGTCAAATTCTGGGTGTCCTGCGGCCACAGAGCCAACTTGCCTGAAGTTTTCAAGTTGTTCAAGCGAAACATCAAAACCAAAAGCATACAAAATTGTGTAATAAAGCGCGCTGGCGTGCCCAGCTGACAAAACAAACCTATCTCGGTTTATGTTTTGAGCACTAACATCAAATTTTAAATGGTCTTTAAAAAGTGCATACAAAATTGTTGCCCCACCAAGAGCAACGCCTGTGTGTCCACTGTTTGCTTTCATAATAATTTCTGATGAAATTGCTTTAATGTAGTTAAGCGATTTAGAATTTAGATCCATTAACAACCTCTTTTAATTTTGCAATAATTTTTAAAGCAGCCTTTTCTTCATTAGTGTTTGTTAAATTAATTGTAAAATTACAATTTTCTTTTAAACTTTTATCTCTTGCTTCAAACGCCATTATGTTAAGGGAATCAACTTCGTTTTCTTCTTTTAAGTTGTTTTTTGAAAATCTTAAATAAAAACTGATTGAAACCGGTTTAAAAAAAACATAATTTTGACGATATGTAAACAAGTCGTAATTTGACACAATAATTGTGTTTTCAAAACTTGCGGCGCTTTGAATTGTTTTCTTTTCAAGGTTCAAAAAATAATCCAAACCGCATTTTTCAATAATATTTTCCCTGTCTGCAAGTTCAAAAGCAATTAATTCTTTTAAATCAAGCAAAAACATATCAAGCTTTTCACTTAATATTTTAGTCACTTTACGATTAAAATTGTCGTTTAACCCGCAGATTAGTATTAAACTTTTATTCACAAATTAAGTTTAACACAAAGAATTGTAAAATGCCAATATTTTAAAATAAAAAAATTATATTTGAAAAAATGAAAAATGTTTGATTTTTTCTAACTTTAATTTGATTTTAATGAATGAAAAAAAGGTGTTTTTTTGTATTATTTTTTAAATAAAAATTTGTTTTTTTATTATTTTTTAATTAATTTTTTTTTAATTTTTTTTTAATTTTTTTGTAATCCACAATAAAAACAAAGTAAAATGCCACAATGCAACCAAACAAATAAATTTGCCAAACTTCAATGATAACAACAGTTTGATTATCCGCAAAAACATTAATTTTGCTTGCGGAGTTTATTCCAATTACAACATTTCCATTTTGATCTGTGCGATAAATTTTGGTTTGAACATTGCCAAGTGTTTCCAGCGTTTTTTCTGTTGGATGTTTGTATGAATTGCCTTTTCCAACACTAATTACACTGATTTTTGGTTGAAGCAAATTTATGAACTGTGTGTTTGATGAAGTTGAACTGCCGTGGTGTCCAACTTTTAAAATGTCCACATTAGACAATTTTACACTGTGATTATTTATTCCTTCCTTTTCCACAAGTGCTTCAGCGTCCCCTGTGAAAACAGCTTTAACATTAAAAACTGAAAACAAAATAATTGGAGAATAATTGTTTTCGTTTGTATATGTAAGAGATTTTGGTGTTAAAAACTCAAAAGTAAAATCTTGGCTTGAAATTGTTGGCAAATTAAGAGATGAAAACATTATTGTTTGCATGCCAACTTCAGCATTTTGTTTTGCAATTAAGGTTCCAAATGTCAGGCTGTTAAAAATGTTTTTTTCTGGAATTATTGTTCCGCCAAGTTCTTCTTGCTGCGCTTCTGCAACTGAATATACATTTGGCCTGTAAAAATTTTTAACTTCATATTCATCAAAAATCATTGCACTTCCGCCAATGTGATCGTCATGCGGATGAGTGATTATAAAATAATCAATTACTTTGCTTTGTTTTAAAACATTTTTATTTAAATATTCTTTTAATTGTTCTTTGGAGTCTTTTGTGCCGCTGTCAATTAACATTGTTTTGCCATTGGGAAGTGAAATTGCAGTGGCATCGCCCTGCCCAACATCAACAAAGTGAATGATGCTTTGGCTTTGAAAAACCTTGTCGTAATTGCCTTGGTCGAAGTTGTTAATTTTTTTGTAAATTGTGTCTGAAAATAAAAACAAACTTGAAAAACTGACAACAAAAATTAAGAATATTGCAATCTTAATTTTCATTGATTTACTTTTCAAGTTCTTGTTTGTCTTTTTTCCTTTTGTTTGCAAAAGCCAATCCTTTTTAAATTAATTATATTTAAAATTTATTGTTTTCGTTAATAAATTTTTTAAATTTTCTTTTTGAAAGTTTTTTCTTTTTAAAAAGTTCTTTAATGTTGTCAATTTGTTCAAGTGCTGCTTTATAGCCCTCTTCCACCATTTCTTCATAGCCATCTTTTTTGCTTGCTTTAAAGCGCTTGGTGTCTGGTTTAATTAAAACATCGGCATAAATGTAGCCTTTAACAACATTGCTTTTCATTAAAATCCTGATTGAACAGGCCAAAATGTCAACAACTTTTGTGCTGTCTGTGCCATAAGTGCGAGATGGATTAATGTCAATTGCAACAACATAATCGCAATTGTGAAGTTTTAAAACATTGCTTGGCAAAGTGTTTGTTAAACCACCATCGCTTAAAATTTTGTCTTCAAAAATAACTGGCGCAAAAATGCCAGGAACAGCACAACTGCCCGCAACTGCTTTTGCCAAATTGCCTTGGCTTATGTGAAGCTCTTCTGTTGTTTTCATGTCAACTGTAACAGCATAAAACTCTTTTTTTAGGTCTTTTATGTCGATGTCGCCAAGTTCTCTAATTATAACATTTTCAAGCCCTTCGGTTTTTGATGGCATGAAAATGAGTTTGCTTGAGCGAATTTCTTTTTCCTTAACGTTTTTTCCAATTTCGTAAAGTTGGTCTGCAGTGTAGCCTGCGCAATAAAAAGCGCCCACCAAACTTCCAACGCTTGTGCCTGCAACTGCATCAAATTCAATTCCATGTTCTTCAAAAGCTTTAAGTGCACCAATGTGGGCAAAACCTCTTGTTCCGCCACCGCCAAGCGCAAGCCCAATTTTTACTTTTTTCTTTTTAAAAAACAGCATTTTCTTGTCCTTTTGTGTTTTTGTTTAATCTACTTTTATTATATTATCATATTTTTAAAGAAATATCTAATGTATCTAAATATCATTACATCATTTTAATCAATTTTTTTTCTTAAAGGCAAATTTTGACACAATAAAACCTGCGTTTTAATGCAGGTTTTTATGTTAATTATTTAGCACTTTTTTGTTGTCTTTCAAGTTCTTCAATGTCTGCTTTAATTTGGTCGATATTCTTTGTTAAGATGTTGTATGAAGTTTCAAGAACTGGATATCTTTCTTCACTGTTTTTAATAACTTCTTCACAGTGTTGAACTGAAAGTCTAAGCCCTTCAAGCAAGTCTAAATCTTCTTCAAGTTTTTGTGCTTTTTCTGCGTCGATGTCTGCAATGTTGTTAACGCCGTAAAGCAAGATTTTTTGTTTTGCAACTAAAGCTTCTCTTCTTCTTAATTTCTTTTTGTCTTTTTCAAGTGTTGTTCTTACTTTTCTTAAAGGAATGTATTCTTTTTTAATGTTTCTTAATTCTTTTTCATTAAATCTTAATCTTTCTCTAAGTTCTGCAAGGCGTTCTTCATATTCTTCTTCTGTTAAGCCACTAACTTTAACAGCAACTGGTGTTGCAACTTTTTCACTCAATTCTTTAAGTTGAGTTTCTGTTGATTGTCTTTCTTTAAGCAATTCTTCAATTTGTTGTCTTAAAAGTTCGTTTTGTCTTGCAAGTTCTTCTTTAATGTGGTCAATTTCTGGGCTTTGGTCAATTACACGATTTTCGCTTTCTTCATCTTCCACAATGTGTTCTTCTTCAACAATTGGATCTTCTTCAACTTCTTCTTCAATTGGATCTTCTTCAAATTCAATGTCAAATTCTTCTTCAGCTGGTTCTTCTTCAAATTTAAGCCCTGATTCAAATTCGCCAAATTTGTCTTCGTGAGCTGGTTCTTCTTTTTTCAAAATTTCAGGAACAGCTGGAGTTGCAAATGGTTTTGCATCTTCTTCAACATCAAAGTCATCTTCGTCAGACAAGAAAAGATCTTCAAAGTTAAAGTCATCCAAATCGTCGTCTTCTTCAAATTTTGGAGTTGAAACTGGGAAAACTTTTTCGTTTTCTGCTTTGATTTTTCTTTCGTTGTAAAGTCTTTCTTCTTCTTTAAGTCTGTTGAAAATTTCTTCTGGTGTTGGTTGTCTTTCTTCAACAACGTTCTTTTCTTCAACATGGGCAAAAAGTGCTTTTTCTTCTTCCAAAGCTTTTTGCATGTCAACTTCTTTATATGGACTTGTGTATTCCACAACTTTTGGTTTTTCTTCTTTTACTTCGTATGTAAGTTCTTGTGGTTTAACTCTTTCTTGCACTTGAACAGGTTGTTGTTCAACTTGTTTGTTTTTATCTTTTAATGCACTGCTGCTTGGGTCTAAAACAGACAATAACAAATCTCCCAAGAAAAATATTAAAAAACCACCGGCAACAATAATGCCAATAATTGCAAGCACATTTAAAAGCACGCCAGTGAAGTCCATACCTAAAAGACTGATTGAATTCATAATTAACTCCTTAAAACTTAATCCATTGTTTTTTTGGTGGAGACGGTGGGAATTGAACCCACGTCCGAACATGGTTTGAAACGCTGTTCTACATGTTTAGTTTGTGGTTGAGATTTAACTTAAAATACATTCACAAACAACTTTTTTTAAGCTAGCCCTTTAATTTTTCAAAAGTGTTTTGCAAGGCTCTGAAACACTTTCAATCTTATCTGTCTGGTGTTTTAAACTTGGGATAAGCACCAAATTTGAAACAACTTGCGTTTTTAAGCTGCAAGCAAGCTTGTATTATTATTTGCGTTTAATTTTTCCCAATTTTTAAGGTAGATTTGAGAAACTACCACATGCTGTGCACGCCCCGAACTCACACCCGTCGAAACCGTGTCGTCCCCAATTAAGAAAGCTTTTTAACCGCTCTATCAATTTCTCGTTTAACACTTTTTTCCGCCATTGTGTCGCGTTTGTCGTAAAGTTTTTTACCTTTCGCCAAAGCAATTTCAATTTTAACAAGTCCATCAACAAAATACACTTTTGTTGGCACAATTGTTAAATTTTTGGTTTGCTTTTCTTTAATTAAGCGCTGAATTTGCTTTTTGTGCAATAACAATTTTCTGTTGCGTTTTTCATCAGGCACAAAGCTTGATGCTTTTTCGTATGGTTTAATATATGCATTCTTAAGAAAAATTTCATCATTTTCAACTTGAACAAAACTTTCATTAATGCTTATTTCACCATCTCTAACGCTTTTAACTTCACTGCCAGTTAAAACAATTCCAGCCTCAAATTTGTCAAGCAAAAAGTAATTAAACGAGGCTTTTTTATTTGAAGCAATAACTTTCATTTAGCATTCTCCCTCACATTATAGCATTATTTTTTTAATATTTCAACAGGTAATTTAAAAAAAACAACTGTTTTGCCTTAAATTAAAACATAAACAATGAATTTTTTGAACTTTTTTTGTCATTTTAAAACAAAATCAATTTTTCTTTCAAACACATTAACTGCGCTTAAAACAACTTTAACTTTATCGCCAATTCCAAAGGAATGATTTGCACCTTTTAAAATTAAAGATTTTTCAAAATATAAATAACTGTCTTTTGGCAAAGTTTCCACTCTAACAAGCCCTTCAACTGTGGATTCAAGTTCAACAAAGAAACCAAAGTTGTTAACGCTTGTGATAATGCCATCAAACTCTTGCCCAACTTTATCTTTCATAAACTCACATTTTTTAAGGTCGTCAATTGCTCTTTCCGCCTCGTCTGCCCCTCTTTCCCTAATGCTTGAAGTTTCTGACGCTTCAAACACAAAGTTTTTTAACGCTGGCTCAAAATTTTTGTTGTGAAGTTTGTCTTTAATTATTCTGTGAATAACCAAATCTGGATATCTTCTTATTGGCGAAGTAAAATGGCAATAAAACTCAAGCGCAAGCCCAAAATGCCCCACGCACTCGTCTTTGTAAACAGCTTTTTGAAGTGAGCGCAAAACAACTTTGTTTAAAGTTTCTTCCGCACTCTTGCCGTCAAGTTGTTTTAAAATGTCCGCGTAATAAAGTGGTGTTATAACTTTTGGCACTTTTGGCATGTTTACATCAAAGTTTTTCAAAAAATCTAAAAGAGCTTGTGTTTTTTCAAGTGTTGGCGCTTCATGAATGCGGTAAACAAATGGCACTTTAAGAGAATGAAAATGTTTTGCAACAACTTCATTTGCAAGAATCATAAAACTTTCAATAAGTTTATGCGCGTCATTTCTTTCGCGCTTTTTAATGTCAACAACTTTATTGTTTTCATCAATCACAAAATATGGCTCGGCTAAATCAAGGTCAAGCTCGCCAAGTGACTGGCGTTTGTTTTTCAAAATTTTTGCAAGGTCGTTCATTTTTTGCAAAGTTTTTAAAAATTGTGATGCTTTTGTTTGTTTGCCGCACAAAGCGTCAAAAACTTCGTTGTATGTCAGCCTTGCTTTGCTTTTAATCACGCTTTCGCAAATGTCATAGTTTTCCACTTTGCCATTAGAGTTAATTTCAGCAAAAACAGAAATGGTGAGCCTTTCAACATTTTCTTTAAGTGAGCAAATGTCGTTTGATAAGCCTTCTGGCAACATTGGAAACACTTTTGTTGGAAAATAAACACTTGTACCTCTTAAATATGCTTCTTGGTCAATCACACTGTCTTTTGCAACATAATGTCCAACGTCCGCAATGTGCACACCCAAATAATAGTTTCCGTTTGGCAACATTTTTAATGAAACAGCGTCGTCAAAGTCACGCGCGTCTTCGCCATCAATTGTGAAAGTTTCTTCCTCTCGCAAATCTTTTCTTCCCGCCAAGTCTTTTTCCTTCACACCGCGTTTTGCTTGTTTTTCTGCACTTTCAATTACTTCTTCTGGAAAAGTTTCATAAATATTAAACTCACGAAGTATGCTTTTTTCAAGCACAAAAGAGTCGTCATTTGCGCCCAAAATTTCCACAATTTCGCCTGCAAATTGTTCGCGAAGTGAAGTTGGTTGCTTAATTAACTTGCAAACAACTTTTTGCCCAGGAACAGCACCAAGTGAATTTGATTTTGAAATTCTTATATATTTTGAAATTTTTGGATTATCTGCTTTAAAAATCATTTCATTTTTGTAATACATCACTTCGCCAACAAGTGTTGAGTTTGCTCTTTTTAAAACTTTAACAACTTCGGCTTCTGTGGATTCCATTGTTGCAGAAATCACTCTAATTAAAACAGTGTCGCCATTAAGCGCATTTTTTGTTTTCTTTGGTGGAATGAAAAAGTCTGGCAACTCTGGAACTGTGCAAAACAAATATGCTTGTTTTGTTCCAACGATTTTGCCTTCCAACAATTGTTGTTTGTCCTTATTGTTTGAAGTGTTCTTTGCATTGCGTTTTGATGTGGATTTCCCACCAGACTTTGCACCAGAACTTGCACTGGACTTTGCAGATTGTTTTGCGCCTGAAGTGCCATTATATTTGCCATTGTTTTTTCTTTTGTTTGGCTTTTGTTCAGAAATATCTGAAAAAAATTGTTTGAAGTTTTTGTTTGTTTTTTTGCTCATTATCCACTCTTTTTAATGTTATTTAATTTTATTATATCATTATATTGAAAAATCCTTATATTTTTTTTGCTTTTATTTTTAATTTTGAAATGTTTTAAAATAAAAATTAAAGCCATTGTAAAAAAGAAAAAATCTTCAACATAATTGAAGATTTTCTTCTGTTTTTATTTTTGTTTAAATTGCAGTTTTGTTGATTAACAAACTTACTAAATATAACACAATGGAACCAATGATGATTGCAGCTGAAATGATTGTAATTTTTTTAAGTCTGCCGTCTTTTGTGTCACCCTTGTTTTCGGAATAATAGCTTTCTCTTGTTCCTGAAATCACATTTGTGCCACCTGTGGAATCATCAGATTGCAAAAGCACAGCAATGATTAAAACAATTGCACAAATGAAAATAAGTGCAAAAAGCACAATTCTTAAAATTGGAAAAAATGTGGTGATAAAGTCAGATTGAATTCCGTCGTTTAATAAAAATGTCATTTTTCTCTCCTTTTATGAAGCACGCATGATTAACATGAAAACTAAAAGCAACAAAGTTAAAATTGCAATTATTGATGGCAAAGCAATGTTTTTTTTGATTGTGTTAACATTGAAAGTGTTTTTAACAATAAACCTAAAAATCACTAAAACCAAAAGAGCCATAAGCCCCACAATCGCAATGAAAGCAATGCTTTCCATATCTCGAATGAACCTTTTAATTTCTAAAAGCCAAACATTTGCAAGTAAATAACGCATAACATTCTCCTTAGAATTAAACAGCCTGCATTCAAGTTTTCATAAATACATTGTTAATATATATCACATAAACTCAAAATTACAAACTATTTTTCTTAATTTTGTTTATTTTTTTGTTTGTTTGAAAAAAAAACTTTGTTTTTCTTTAGTTTAAGATTATCAAAATTAATTTTAAATGTCAATAATAATCAATTTTTTAATGCAAAAAAAACCTTTAAATTACGCAACCCAAACCTTTAAAAACTTAAAATTTGTTAAAAGACTTGCCGCCTTTAAAAACACACTTTTCTCCAAGGGTATTTTCAATGTTTAAAAGCCTGTTATATTTTGCAATTCTGTCTGTGCGGCTTAATGATCCTGTTTTAATTTGTCCCGCCGCCGTGGCAACTGCCAAGTCTGCAATTGTTGTGTCTTCTGTTTCCCCACTTCTGTGTGAAATAACAGCAGTATATCCAGAAATTTGAGCCATGGAAATTGCTTGTAATGTTTGTGTCAATGTGCCAATTTGATTCACTTTAACCAAAATTGAGTTGCAAAGGTTTTTCTCAATGCCTGCTTCAAGCCTTTGTGTGTTTGTCACAAAGAAGTCATCCCCAACAAGTTGAATTTTGTCGCCAAGTGCTTTTGTTAATTCCCCATAACCTTCCCAGTCGTCTTGGTCAAGCCCATCTTCAATTGAAATGATTGGAAACTCTTCCACAAGTTCTTTGTAAAACTCAACCATTTGTGAAGTTGTGAGCCTCTTGCCCTCTCCTTCAAGGTTATAAAGTTTTGTTTCTTTATCGTAAAATTCACTTGCTGCAACGTCAAGAGCAAAAAACACATCTTGTTTTGGCTTATATCCTGCTTTTTCTGTTGCAAGCATAATTAATCTTAACGCTTCTGAATTTGTTTTTAAGTTTGGAGCAAAGCCACCTTCGTCGCCCACACTTGTTATTAAACCTTTATCTTTAAGCACTTGTTTTAAGGCGTGGAAAATTTCTGCACCCATTCTTAAGGCTTCTTTAAAACTTGTTGCGCTTGCTGGCACAATCATAAATTCTTGAAAGTCAAGTGAGTTGTCTGCATGCGCGCCACCATTAATCACATTATACATTGGGGTTGGCAAAACAAATTTTTCTTGTTTTTGCATTCCGCAAATTTTGTAATATTGACCTGCCAAATATTCATAAAGGGCAACACCTTTTTCCGCACTGGCAGCGTGAGCCACAGCAAGCGAAACACCCAGAATTGCATTTGCACCAAGACGCGCTTTGTTTTCTGTGCCGTCAAGCTCGCACAAAAATTCGTCAAGTTTAAATTGATCAAAAACATCAAACTTGTCTTCAACTGCTTTTGCAATAATTTCATTCACATTAGCAACTGCTTTTAAAACACCTTTGCCAAGGTATCTTGATTTATCTTTATCTCGCAATTCAATGGCTTCATAATCACCAGTGGACGCACCACTTGGCACAATTGCCTTGCCATAAAAACCTTTTTTTGTTGTCACTTCAACTTGAACAGTTGGATTGCCTCTGGAATCTAAAACTTCAAGCGCTTTAATTGTTTTAATTTTTGACATTTTAATCTCCTTTTTGATAGTAGTATAGCACTTTAAAAGTGCATTAAAAAATGAATAACACCCCAAAAAAATATTTATTAAAAAATCAAACGCCAAAAATGCAAGGTTTTGACAAAATTTGCACAAAATAAATTATGACTTATTACAACTATCACGCAAAAGTTAAAGAAAAACTTTTAAGCGGTCAACTGAAAACTTTTAAAATTGTGGATGAATATAACACAATTAAACCAGCAATGCTGCTTGAGTTTAACGACGGCAAAATTTACCCAATTAGAGAGCACATGTGGGAACATTATTTTGACATTATCAATAAATTGTAATTGTTTTTTTCTTAATATGACTTTGCAGTTTACTTGCATTTGCAATGCTATTTTTCACAAAAAAAATACACACGCAAGGTGTGTCTTTTAATTTTTTATTATTTTGTTTTTTTCATAAGCAACAAGTTAACTGGTGTGTCGTGATAGCGTTTTTTAAATTTGGCAAATGGTTTAAACCCCACGCGAGAATGAATTAAAATTGCAGGAGTGTTCATTTCTTCCATAACTGAATAAACTGGTCTGCCAGCAAATTTTTTAACCGTGTAATCCATCAAAAGTGATGCAACCCCCTTGCCTTCAAACGCTTTTTTAACTGCAAAGTGCCATATATAAACTGCGTTTTTTTCAACTTCAAATTTTGCGGCAATGCCTTCTTTTTCCATAAAGTTGCTGTAAGGATAAATTGCAATATAGCCAACTGGAATGTTGTTAAACAAACAAACAAATTTAAGGAAGCTGTCATCAATTAAACAAGTTTTATCAAAAACATTACGCTCTTGATTTTCCTCAAAAATTTTTTCCAAATCAGCCAGAAATACATTTTCCTTAATGACGAAATCCATTGTTTTCCACCCTTTTTTTAAGTATATCATTATTTTTGCTTTTTTTCAAGTATATACACCATTTTAGTAGTATTTTACCGCATGAAAAAAATATTTGTGTCAAAATTAGCCTTAAAACCATAAATTATAGCATTATGATGCAAATTAGTTTGTGTATGATTGTGAAAAACGAAGAAAAAGTGCTTGAACGCTGTTTGAAAAGCATTGCACCTTTTGTGAAGGAAATTATTATTGTGGACACAGGCTCAACCGATTCCACTGTGCAAATTGCAAAGCGTTTTACTGACAAAGTGTTTTTCTTTGAATGGATTAACGACTTCAGCGCAGCAAGAAATTTTGCTTTTTCCAAAACCACAATGCCCTACATTATGTGGATGGATGCAGACGACATTTTAAAGGAAAAAGACCAAAAACTTTTTAAAGAATTTTTAACAAATGCCCCACTTGAAAATGATGTGTTTTATTTAAAATATGACGTGGCTTTTGACGAATTTGACAACACAACTTTTTCATATTTTCGCGAAAGAATTTTCAAAAGAGAAAAAAATCCAATTTGGATTGACCCAATTCATGAAACTTGTTTTTGCGCTGGAAAACACCAGTTTATTGACATTGCAATAAGCCACAAAAAAGAAAAAGTTGCTAGCCCAAAAAGAAACCTAAACATTTACAACAAATTAAAACGTGAAAAACGCCCATTTTCAGCAAGAATGACATATTATTACGCTCGAGAGTTGTCCGCCCACAAGTTTTACAACAAAGCACTTAAAGAGTTTAAAAAGTTTTTAAAAATGCCAGACGGCTGGAGCCAAAACAAAATTGAAGCATGCTTTGAAATGGCAAAAATATATTTTGAAAAAAAAGAGTTTACTTCTGCCTTAAAAATTTTGTTTGAAAGTTTTTGCCACGGCCTGCCAACTGGAGAAGTGCTTTGTTTAATTGGGCAAATTTATTTTGAATTAAACAACTATTCTTTTGCCATTTACTGGTATGAGCAAGCGCTGGAAAAAGCAGTTAAACCTCAAAATGGCTTTGTGCAAGAAGACTTTTATGGCTATGTTCCCGCCATTAATTTGTGTGTGCTTTACCACAGGCTTGGAAACAATTTTAAGGCAAAATATTATAATGATATAGCTGGAAAACACAAACCTTTGGATGAGGCGTTTCTTTTTAATAAGAATTTTTTTGAAACTTTGAAAGATTGATAAAATTTTTATTTGTTTAAAAAGAAATTTGCTTAAACAGCTTTAAACACAAGAAAAGGAGAAAAAAGAATGATTTTTAGATGTTGTGGAAGACAATTATTGCCTGAATGCCCAACAGCCCCAAGCACAGTTGTGAGAGTTGTGACAGGTCCAACCGGCCCAACAGGTCCAACTGGTCCTTCTGGCGGACCAACCGGGCCAACTGGTCCTACCGGCGCTACTGGTCCTACCGGAGCCACAGGTCCTACCGGAGCCACAGGTCCAACAGGACCAACTGGGGAAACAGCAACAAACAATTTTGCCTACTTGGGAAACACATCAAGCACAGTGCTTGCGGTTGTTGTTGGTGGAACAGAAGTTCCACTTCCAAAGGAACAAGAAATTTCGGCTGGTTTTGTTGTTGACGGCACAAACACAGAATTAACTGTTTTGGAAAGCGGTTATTACACAATTAGTTATAAAATTAGAACAACTGTGGCACTTGCACTTGGCTCAAGAGTTATGCGAAATGGCAGCGCAATTGCCGCTTCAATTTTGGCACCACTAATTGGCGATGAATTTTCATTAAGTTTTATAATTAATTTAACCGCTGGCGACGTATTAACACTTGAACTTTTTGGGCTTTTAGGTGCTGTCACACTTCAAGGCGGAGTTGGTGCTTTCTTGCAAGTAATTAAACTTGCGTAATAAAACAAGGATTTAATGCTAAAATAAAAAAATTAAATCACAAAAAAATAACTAAAAACAAAATTTCATAAAATCAAAAGCACAAATTTTAGTTAAAAGTAAAAAAACACTGCGAAAAGCGGTGTTTTTTATTTGTTGTTAATTTATTCAAAAATATTAATTACTTAAAAACTTAAAAAATTAATTAAATTACAAGCCTTGAGTTTAAGCGTTTTTCTTTAAGCATTTTTTGCAAGTGCCGTAAAGCTCGATGTTGTGGGATGAAATTGTGAAACCTTCTTTGCTTTCAAGGTGTTTAACCATTTCTTCAAGGGGACAATGTGGCAAAACAATTGTTTTTCCACAAGTGTTGCACACAAACAAGTGCTTGTGGTCGTGTTTGTTTTCTTGAAAATAAGATTTTCCGTCATTTCTAACTTGTTTAATTAAAACGCCTTTTTCTTCAAGCAAACTAAGTGTGCGGTAAATTGTTGAAAGATTAATGTTGCTTTTGTTTTCCAAACATTGTTTGTAGATGTCTTCTGCGCTAACTGGCAAAGAACTTTTTTTTATAATATCCAAAATTTCTTGGCGGTTTTTTGTTTTCTTTAATTTGTGGATTGTTAAAATCTCTGCCATAATTGGTGCTCCTTTCTTGCCTATTTTAACCTCATAACAAAAAAAAGTCAATTAAACACAAAATTTTATTGACTTTGAAAAAATAAAATGCTAACATCAAAACGCAAATGCAAATGATTTGCAATTGCAAATGCCCGGTTTTGTGTTTATTAATAAGAAAATTAACAATATATATAAAACTTTACACAAAAATATACCAAACACAATATAACTTAAAACAAAAACATTTTAATTTGATTGAATTAAGTTGATAATGTTTTAAAAATAGAAAACATTAATATACATACATTAAAGGAAGAATATGAAAAAGAAATTTTTAGGTTTTGCGCTTGCCTTTGTTTTATTTGGCGGAACAATTTTGTTAAGTGCTTGCGGAACAAAAAGTGACAAAAATAAATTGCAAGTTTTTGCAAGTTTTTACCCACTTTATGAGTTTGTGCAAAGAATTGGTGGTGACAAAGTTGAAGTTCAAAACATTTCAACAGGAGCAGACGCCCACGGTGCAAGCCCAACTGTGAAACAAATGGCACAAATGAGCGAAGCGGATTTAATTGTTATTAATGGCGCTGGCATGGAAAGTTGGGTGGATAAACTTGGCCCAAGCATAAAAGCCAAAGTGCTTGACACCTCGCTTGAAGTTAACTTGATTGACAGAATTAAAAATGGCGAAACTTACGACAACCATGAAGAGCACACAGAAGAAAATCACGACCACGAAGATGACGACCACAACCACGGCCCAAAAGACCCACATATTTGGCTTTCATTAAAAAATGCTGTTTTGCAACTTAAAGCAATTAAAGACAAACTCTCTGCCCTAGACCCTCAAAACGCAAACTATTACAACCAAAGATTTATGCAAAACAAAATTTTGTTTGAAGCGCTTGACGAAAAATATGAAACAACTTTAAGCGCGTTTGCTGACAAATATTTTGTTGTGTCACACCGCGCTTTTGGATATCTTGCTTATGAATATGACTTAAACCAATATTCCTTAAGCGGAGTTGAAGCAGACAAAGAGCCAGACGCAAAAACAATGAAAGAAGTTGTTGATTTTATGGTGGAAAACAACATTAATTACATTTTTTATCACTCAACTGAAAACTCAAAAGGCGTAAATGCAATTGTTAATGAGGCGAATAAAAGAGGCTTAAACGCACAAGCGCTTGAACTTGCAACAGCGGAATATTTAACACAGGAACAAAAAAACGCTGGGGATAATTATCTTTCACTTATGGCACTTAATCTTTACAACTTGCAAATAGCATTGGCATAAACAAAAAAAATTTGTTTTTAAAGGAAATTAAATGGAAAAACTTTTTAAAATTGAAAATTTAAGTTTTGCATATAACAGTGAATTCATTTTGGATGATATCAGTTTTGATGTTAACCAAAGCGATTTCATTGGAATTATTGGCAAAAACGGAAGCGGAAAAACAACTCTTTTAAAACTTTTGCTTGGCCAACTTAAACCAACAAAAGGCAAAGTTGAAAGAAAGAAAAACTTGCGTCTTGGATATGTGGAACAAATTACAATGTCATCTGACAACACATTCCCAGCAAATGTGCTTGAAATTTTGCTTTTGGGCTTAATTAACAAATTGCCAAGGTTTGGCTTTGCAAAAACAAAACACAAAAAAGCAGCACTTCTTGCCTTAAAACAAGTTGGGCTTGAAGGTTTTGAGAAAAAACAATTAAGCACTTTAAGTGGTGGCCAACAACAAAAAGTGTTAATTGCAAAAACGCTTCTTGAAAATCCAGAAATTTTAATTTTGGACGAGCCAACAACAGGAATTGACAAAGAAAGCCAACATGAGTTTTTTCAACTTTTGAAACACTTAAACGAAAAACACAACAAAACAATCATCATTGTCACACACGACATTGAAAAAGTGATTGCAACAAACAGAATTTTAAAAATTGAAGAAAAACAAATAAAGGAAAGAAAAAATGCTTCAGTATGAGTTTATGAGAATTGCCTTTTTGGTGGGAATTATGCTTGGCGTAATTATTCCTTTAATTGGCACAAATCTTGTTTTTAAGCGCCTTGCCATGACTGGTGACGCGTTAAGCCATGCCTCACTTTCCGGTGTTGCTCTTGGCTTACTTTTGGGTTTCAGCCCAGTTTGGACAGCAATGGGTGTCAGCGTGATTTCTGGACTTATTGTTGAAGTGATTAGAAAGAAATTTCAAAAATATTCCGAAATTTCAATTGCAATTATCATGAGCGTGGGCATTGGCCTTGCTGCACTGCTTTCATCGTTTACTGAAAGCGCAAATTTTGAAAATTATTTGTTTGGCTCAATTGTGGCAATCACACAAACCGAACTCATCATCACAATTATTTTGTTTGTTTTGGTGCTTGCTTATTTTCTTGTTTTTTACCGACAAATTATGTATAGCGCATTCAGTGAAACAAGCACAAAAATTGCTGGTGTTAAAGTTAATTTTATAAACATTTCCTACACCACTCTTTCTGCCTTAACTGTTGCAATTGCAACACGCACAATTGGTGCGCTTTTGGTGTCTTCCTTAATTGTCATTCCAGTGGCATCTGCCATGCAGGTTGCAAAAAGTTATAAAGGCACAATTTTCTATTCCATTTTGTTTTCAATGATATCTGTGATTTTGGGCATTGTTGCTTCTTATGAATTTGGCGTAAAACCCGGCGGAGCAATTGTTTTAATTGCTGTGACAATTTTGGCTGTATGCATGAGCATTAAACCAATTTCCAAACTCATTTTAAAAATAAAAGCGAACAAAAAACCAAAAATTAAAACCCAGCAAATTGAAACCGAAACACAACCCAACCCAAAAAGAATTAAAACAAAATAAACAAAAAACTGATAAGAAGTAAAAATCTTATCAGTTTTTTTATTAAGCATAAATTAATGATTATTTTTTAACAATTATACCCAAATGTTTGTTCATTATTTGTTAAAAATTAATTAATTTATTGTTATATGGCTTATATTTTTGCAAAAACAAATTTAAAAGTTGTGTGCATTTAATGTTGTCCATGGCTGGTTTGCCTTTGTATCGATATTCAATTCCAAGTTCGTCATACGCAGTTGTTGCCATTGTGTGAAAAGGAAGAAATTCCACTTTTTCAATTGTGTCAAACTTCAAAATTTCTTTAAGAAGGCTGTCCAAATATGCCTCGTTGTCTGTGACATCTGGAATAATTACTTGCCTTAACCAAATTGGTGTTTTATTGGCTTTAAGCGCATTGTGAAACTCTGCTGTTCTGTCTTTGTCAATAAGTGTCAGTTTTTTAAATTCTCCAACATCTGTGTGTTTAATGTCAAGTAAAGCCAAGTCGGTATATTTTAAAAGTTCGTCAAAATCGCCAAAGCCAACGCCAGAAGTGTCCAAGCACGTGTTAATTTCATTTTGTTTGCAAAGTTTAAAAAATTCAGTTAAAAATTCTGTTTGAATGAGTGGCTCGCCACCAGAAACTGTCACACCGCCGCCATTTTTGAAATATTGTTTAAATTTAACAACTTTTTCAAAAAGCTCTTGGGCTGTCATTTCTGTTCCGCCTTGCAAAGTTAAAAGTGCTGGGTTGTGGCAATATGCACATCTTAAAACGCAGCCTTGAAAAAACACAACAGTCCTAACTCCAGGGCCATCAAGCGTTCCAAGTGTTTCTAATTTTGCAATTTTACCTGTTATCATATTTTCCTTCTTTGTTAAATTTTTCCGTGGAAAGTTCTTGCAATCACTTCTTCTTGTTGATATTTGTTCAAGCGGTTAAACCTAACAGCATAACCAGACACTCTAATTGTTAAAAGTGGATATTTTTCTGGGTTGTTCATGGCGTCAATAAGTGTTTCGCGATTTAAAACATTCACATTTAAGTGGTGAGCGCCTTGTTTAAAATAGCCATCCAAAATTGAAACTAAATTGTCAATTCTTTCATTGTCTGCTTTTCCAAGTGTTGCAGGCACAATGGAAACAGTGTTTGAAACGCCATCTTCACAATTGCAAGCATATTTAATTTTTGCAACGCTGTTAAGTGAGGCAAGCACACCGCTTTTATCTCTTCCATGCATTGGGTTTGCGCCCGGTGCAAATGGCTCACCTTTTTTGCGCCCATCTGGTGTTGAGCCTGTTTTCTTGCCATAAACCACGTTTGAAGTGATTGTTAAAATGGACAAGGTGTGTTTTGCGTTTTTGTATGTTTTGTGTTTTGACAATTCCCCAAACAAAAGGCTTGCACTTTCAGTTGCAAGTGTGTCAACCCTGTCGTCATCATTGCCATAAAGTGGGAAGTCGCCTTGTGTTGTAAATGAAGTTGCAATGGCATTTTCATCGCGGTTTGCTGTGACAGAAGCAAACTTAATTGCAGAAAGTGAATCCGCCACCACGCTGAGCCCTGCCGCTCCAAAAGCCATAATGTGATTAATGTCGGTGTCGTGGAAGGCAAATTCCGCTCTTTCGTAAGCGTATTTATCGTGCATATAATGAATTACGTTCATTGTGGAAACATATTCTTTTGCAAGGCGTGAAATAACAAGTTTAAAGTTTTGCATAACCTCGTCAAAGTTAAGTGGGTTTGATTTTAAAGCCGGAATGCCTTCAAGCACAAGTTCTCCACTCACTTCATCTCTTCCGCCATTAATTGCGTAAAGCAAAGCTTTTGCAAGGTTGCATCTTGCACCAAAAAATTGCATTTGTTTTCCAAGTTGCATTGCAGACACGCAGCAAGCAATTGCATAATCATCGCCATAAACTGGGCGCATAACTTCGTCGTTTTCATATTGAATGCTGTCTGTTTCAATGCTCATGCGTGCACAATATTTTTTAAAGTTTTCTGGCAAGCGTTCATCCCACAAAACTGTTAAGTTTGGTTCTGGTGCTGGGCCAAGGTTTGTTAAGGTGTGAAGAAAGCGATATGTTGTTTTTGTGACAAGGCTTTGGCCACTTGTTGTCATGCCGGCAAGTGATTCTGTCACCCATGTTGGGTCGCCTGCAAAAAGTTCGTCATATTCTGGTGTTCTTAAATGACGCACAAGACGAAGTTTAATCACAAGTTGGTCAATAAGTTCTTGCGCTTCTTGTTCTGTTAAAACGCCATTTTCAATGTCTTTTTCAATGTAAATGTCCAAAAAGGCTGCGTTTCTTCCAAAACTCATGGCTGCACCATTGCTTTCTTTAACTGTTGCAAGATATGCAAAATATATAAATTGCACTGCTTCTTTTGCGTTTTGTGCTGGGCGTGAAACGTCAAAGCCATAAGACGCCGCCATTTGCTTAATTTCATTAAGTGCGCGAATTTGTTCTGTGATTTCCTCTCTTAACCTAATTAAATCGTCAAGCATTTCTCCATTTTCTTTTTCACGCAAGTCTTTTTTCTTTGCTGCAATTAAAGCATCTGCGCCATAAAGAGCAAGACGTCTGAAATCGCCAATAATTCTGCCTCTTCCATAAGCATCTGGCAAGCCTGTTAAAAGCCCAGACTTTCTTAAAGCACGCATTTGAGTTGTGTAGGCATCAAACACACCTTGGTTGTGTGTTTTTCTAAATTCTTTAAAGTTTTTTTCCATTGTTTTGTCAACTTCAAAGCCATAGGCTTCCAAGCTGCTTTCCACCATTCTATAACCGCCATAAGGGTTAACAATGCGTTTAAGCGGAGCGTCTGTTTGAAGCCCAACAATAACATTGTCTTCTTCACAAATATAGCCAGCGCCAAAGTTGTTAATGCCAGCAAATTTATTTTGTTCAATGCCCAAAACCCCTTTTTCAACTTCTTGTTTTAAAAGTGAGTTCACTTTTTCCATAATTTTTTTAGTTTTTTCTGTGGGAGGAGCCAAAAAGGAGTCGTCACCTTTATATTCCTTATAATTGTTTTGAATGAAATCTCTAACATCAATTTCTTCATTCCATTTTCCATTTTTAAATTCCATCGTCATTCCTCCTTATAGTAAAACTAATATATATACGCGTAAAGTATAACAAATCAAATCTCTTAAAAAAAATTATTAAGGGGCGTTTTTAAAAGTTTTAAAAATTTATTTATATAATTCATTTTTTAATAATTTCAAAACTGCAACAGCGGTATGAGCCACCAAGTTTTAACATCTCGTCAAAATCGCCCTCAATTACTCTAATACCAAATTGTTTTAATTGTGCATTAAACTCATGATTTTGCTTGCTTGCAATAATTCTTTTTTTGCTAAGGGGCAAAAAATTGCTTGGCAAAAAATATTGTTGCTCGGGCAAAACTTGAATAACTTTGTCAAAATAATTGTAAACATCAAAAGCAATCGCAACTCCTTGCGGGTTATACACTGCAACATCGCCAACAAAATTAAACACTGTGTCAAGGTGCAAAATATGTGGTTTTAAAAATATCATCACAACTTCAAATTTTTTGCCCAAAACTTCCTGCAATTCATCTGCCGCTTCTTCTTTTGTTCTTTTTGAAATACCCACAAACACAGTTTTGCCATATATCAAAACATCTCCACCTTCAATGTGGTTTTTAAAGTGATAAATATTTTTGTGGTTTTTAAAAAGTTTTTTAAACACAAAAGTTTCATCCTTTCTCATGTCCACATTGCTGTTTGCAACAAAAAGCGTGTTGCCAATGCAAAAGCCAATGTCCCGCGTGAAAGTTTGCTGTGGCAAGTTTTTCTTTAATGGCGCTTTGACAACCTCAACTTTTTGTTTTTGCAAAAGAGCAACAAAGTTTTCATATTCCCTAATTAACTTTGCTTTGCTTATGCCTTTTTTAAAAGTTTTCTTTTCTGTGTTGTTAATTGGCTTAATAATTTCAAAGTTTTTTGGGCTTGCCACCAAAACCTTTTTTAAAACGCCGTTTGATTTAACATAAATTTGATTTTCCATAGTGTTATTATGAGCAGTTTTAATTAAAAAATTTATTGTGCGTTTGCTTTTATAAATTTAAAAGCATAAAGCAAGAAAAATTGCACAAACTTTTGTTGTAAGGAGAAAATTTATGGAAAAAATTACAACCAAAGATTTAATTGCCCTAACCGACTTAATTGTTTTGGAACAATGGGCAAGCACAAAATTTATGCATTTTTACACAAGTGTTGAAGACAAAGAAATTAAAAAAGCAATGAAAGAAGCATGCCTTGCTCACAGCAGAATGCACGACAGCATGCTTGAGTATCTTGATAAGAATAAAGGAGAATAAAACAATGACACAATTAACAACACAAGAAATTTTGCAAGACCTTTTAAATTGCGAAAAATTTATGCTTACAATGTATAAACAATTCACAATTGAAGCGTCAAACAAAACGCTTAAAAGTTTGCTTATTGAAAACATGGAAGAAGTTTTTGCTCTTCAATATAAAATTTTTAAACTTATGAACGACAGAAACTTTTACCCAACTGAAGAAGCAGAAAGCAAAAAAATTCAGCAAGCAATTAAAACACTTCGAGAAAACACAAAAAAATATGACGAAAATTTTTAAAAACAAAAGCAAGGCTTTAACGCCTTGTTTTTTGTTGCAAATTTTGTATGGCATAAATTTATTAATCCACTTGCAAAAAAGAATAAATTAATATAAAATGATAATCAGTTTTTAAAACACGAGAGGAATTTATGGAATTTTTAAAAGATTTTTTCTTCGGCGACACAGTTAGAAGGACAAATTATCTTTACGACACACCACACTTAATTGCACTTGGTGCAGTTTTAGTTCTTTCAGTTTTCTTTGCACTTTTTTTCAGAAAGAAATCCAAAAAGACAAAAGACACAGTTTTGTGGGTGTTTTTTGGAATTTTGTTAACTTTTGAAATTGTGTCAAGAGTTGTTAACTTAATTTTGAAAAAAGACCAAATCATAACAATTTTGCCATGGCATTTTTGTTCCATTATGGTTTGGATGATGATTTTCACAATTTTGACAAAAAACAAACACATGTTTAACATCACAGCAATTGGAGGACTTATTGCAACAACCGCATTTTTGGCATATCCTGCTGTTGGGTTTAATGTTGAAGTTTTAAAATTTTCACAATATTACAGTGTAATTAGCCATTGCCTTGGTTTTGTGCTTTCAATTTTCTTGCTTACAAATGGCTACACAGATTTTGCACCAAAAAACATTTGGCCAGTTGCAACCTTTATGGTGGCGGTTTACATTCACTCTGCGCTTGCAAATTTCTGGTGGTATCCAGGCTCAAACTATATGTATTACAATGAAAACGTGTTCGCAGGCACAGCAATGGAAAAATGGTTTATTCCATTTTATGTTTTGGCAGTTTTAACATATATGTCAAGCTTTTTCGTAATTACATATTTTTCAAGAAAAAGAAAATTGAAAAAACAAAACAGCGAACAAACTAACAGCCAAGAAGTTGTTTCTTCAAATTAATTTAACACGGGGTAAATTTTGTAAACATATATTAATAAACTTAAAATGTCATAAATTTACGCACTTTTTTTTAAAAAGTAATTTACAATTTAAAAACTGGTGTGCTATACTTTGAAACGAAACTAAAAAAAGGAAAAATAAAAAATGCAAGCAAGTGATTTGAAAATTAACACAGTTTTTGTAATGGACGGAAGCATTTACGTTGCTCTTGATGTAAGACACGTTCAACAACCTCGCCTTGCCTCTTTTTTATCTGTTAAGTATAAAAACATTGAAACCGGTCAAGTTTTTGAAAATAGATTTAATCCAGGCGACAAACTTGAAGAAGCAAACATTGAAAGAAGAGAAATGCAATACCTTTACCAAGACGGCAACCTTTACTACTTTATGGACGTAGAAACTTACGACCAAATTCCAATTGACGAAAAAGTTGTTGGCGAAACAATGAAATTAATTAAAGAAGGCGCAACCGTGACAATACATTTTGCACTTGGCAGAATAATTGCTGTTGTTCCACCACTCTTTGTTGAACTTGAAGTTGTTGATGCAGAACCAGGTCTTGCTGGTGACACAACAAGAAGCGTGCTTCGTCCTGCAAAAGTTGAAACTGGCTATGAAGTTAGAATTCCACTTTTTGTTAACGTTGGTGACATTATTAGAATTGACACCCGCACAGGCGAATACGCAGAAAGAGTTAGCAAATAACAAAAATAACTGTCCTTTTGGGGCAGTTTTTTTTATTTTAATATCAACACACTCAAAATCGGCATTTCCTTTTGCAATTTCACTAAAAGCTTTTGCTTCTAAACTTTTTTCTTTTATCAATTATTTTTTCATCCATATTTTTGCCACAATATCTTGACCTGCCAAGTTAATTTAAAACAAAAACTGCCCTGTTTCAAGGCAGTTTTTAATATGTATTATTTTAATTGATTTTTAATGTTGTTCTTTTGTTTTTAAATAGTTAACAAGTTCATAAACCGCGCTGTTGTCAAAGCAAGACAAAAACTCTTCATAGCTTAAATTTGCCATTGTTTTTGTTTTGGAATCTGCAATGAAAATTTTGTCATAAGGGTCGCCATTTTTGCCACTTTGTCTGTTTGAAATTTTGCCATAAGTTTTGCAAGTGAAAACAACTGGCTCTTTGTTTGGCTCGGCATAAGCAAAAGCATCGTAATAATAGCAAGTTCTATTTTCTTTGCCTTTCATTAAACGCAAAATGCCCTCTGCACCAAGTGTGTGTTGAACATATTTTGCATAAACTGATGGAAAGCCATTAAGTGCTTCAATCACCAAAGCAGAATCATTTTTCAAAACTGGCTGACCAAGCAAATCGCAAGCATATTTTGCTGAAAATGCTGCAACTTCAACAACACTGTCGGCTTGAATTTCTGGGCATTCAATTTTTTTGGCTTCAACTTCAAATTCATCACTATTAAGCACACTTTTTAAAAAGTCAACTTTCATTTTATTGCCTGTCACATAAACAATTTTCTTCTTTTCCATAATTTCACCTCTAAAAAATATTCTAGCATTAAAATATGCCAAACTAAAAATAAAACCAAACAGTTTATTTTATTGTTTTTTATGTTTTACTTTACTTTTTAATTTCTTTCTCTTATAATACAAAAGTATTACTAAATTAGTATAAAGCATTACAAAACAAGGAGATAAATAATGGCAAACAAAGCAATTACAAGCAGAGATGTGGATTTTGCAAAATGGTACACCGATGTAATTAAAGCGGCAAAACTTGCTGATTACACAGGTGTGAAAGGGTGCATTGTGTTTGAACCAAATGGTTTTGCAATTTGGGAAAAAATGCAAGAAGTTTTGGACAAAAAATTTAAACAAACAGGACATAAAAATGTTAATATGCCCTTATTTATCCCTGAAAACTTGCTTAAAAAAGAAGCTGAATTAATTGAAGGCTTTGCCCCTGAAGGCGCTTGGGTGACACATGGTGGCTCTGGTCAATTGGAAGAAAGGCTTTTAGTTCGCCCAACAAGTGAAACACTTTTCAGCGATTATTTTGCATTGAAAGTGAAATCATACCGCGACTTGCCAAAACTTTTAAACCAATGGGTTAACGTTGTTAGATGGGAAAAAGAAACACGTCCTTTCCTTCGCACAAGAGAATTTTTGTGGCAAGAAGGACACACTGTTCATGAAACAGAAGAAGAAGCCAAGGAAGAAGTTTTGAAAATGCTTAATGTTTACAAAGATTTTTTTGAAAACTATTTGGCAATTCCAGTTTTAACTGGCCGCAAAACAGAAAAAGAAAAATTTGCTGGTGCTGAATTCACCTACACAATTGAAGCACTTATGTATAATGGAATTTCATTGCAAAGTGGAACAAGCCATTACTTTGGACAAAAATTTTCCAAAGCTTATGACATCAAATTTTTAAACAGACAAAACCAACTTGAATATGCCTACCAAACTTCTTGGGGAACAACAACAAGAATGATTGGCGCGCTTATCATGGTGCACAGTGATGACAATGGCCTTGTGTTGCCACCAAGAATTGCTCCAACCCAAGTTGCCATTGTGCCAATTGGAAAAGACGAACGCGTGGCACAAGTTGCAAACCAAATTGCAGCAAAACTTGACGAGATGAACATTACAAACTTTGCCGACTTTTCAGAAAAATCACCAGGCTTTAAATTTGCAGAACACGAAGTTAATGGCATTCCTGTTAGAGTTGAAATTGGCATGAGAGATTTGGAAAACAACACTGTCACACTTGCAAGACGCGACACAAGTGAAAAAATTACAGTGCCATTTAACGATGACATTGCAACAGTAATTTCAAACTTGCTTGAAGACATTCAAAGCAATCTTTACCAAACAGCATTGCAAAGACAAAACCAAAAAACTTTTGAAGCAAGAACACTTGATGAAGTTAAAAACATCATGAACACACAACCTGGCTTCATTCATGCAATGTGGTGCGGAAACCAAGAATGCGAACTTAAAATGAAAGAAATTAATGGCATTAAATCTCGTTGCATTTTGGAAAACAAACCACACATTGCCGACACTTGTGTTGTTTGTGGGAACAAAGCAAAAGAGCTTGTTGTTTGGGGAATTCAATATTAAAATTAATTAATTTTTATATAAGATTAAATATAATCAAATTTTAAATTAATTTTAAAAAAAACAAAATATACAAATTAATTTTTACGAAAAATAAAAACCTTTAAAAAAAATAAATTGTATGGCTTTTAAAGGTTTTTTATTATTTATTTTTTTAATTATTTTTTATTATTTTTTTTAATTAATTTAATTAAAATATAAATTGGTTTTTATTTTATTTATTTAATTAAATATTATTTTTAATTAATTCATTTTTAATTTGTTTTAATTGCTCCGACAAATTAATTGTGTATGTGTGAGGGTTGTAAAGACGTTTTGCTTCTGGCCAAAGTGTGGCAAGTTCTGCTTGCACTTTCGCCTTTGTTTCTTGAAGTGTTTTTGTTTCAAAAATTTGTTTTCCATTTTCAAACATTTTCACTTTTGGCTGTGTGACAACATAGTCATCAACTGTTTTTCTCACCCAATCATTTGTGCTGTGAACAAGTTCAATTTGCCCTTTTGGCGCGTCTTCATTGTGAAGTGAAATGATGTCGGTTATAAACATTCCCTCTTTGTCGTAAAGCCTAAAAATCTTTTTAAAGTGTGGGTTTGTTGTTTTGCTTTCGTTGTCGGAAAGTTTAATTTTTGGAATAATTTTGCCGTCTTCTTCCAAAGCCACAAGTTTGTAAACTCCGCCAAAAACTGGTTGTGATTTTGCTGTTATCATGTTCTCGCCCACACCAAAAACATCAATTGGTGAGTCTTGCTCAAGAAGTGATGAGATTAAAAATTCGTCCAAGGAATTTGACACAATAATTTGTGTGTCAATCAGCCCTGCCTCGTCAAGCATTTTTCTTGCTTGTTTTGATAGATACGCCAAATCTCCGCTGTCAATTCTAATTCCTTTAAGGCTTTGCCCCATTGGGGCCAAAACTTCATTGTGCACTCTTATGGCATTTGGAACACCTTTTTTTAGCGTGTTATATGTGTCAACCAAAAGTGTGCATGCGGTTGGAAATGCAAGTGCGTATGCTTTAAATGCTTCAAATTCAGTGTCAAAACTTTGCACAAAAGAGTGTGCCATTGTGCCCAAAACTGGCAAACCATATTCAAACCCTGCTTGCGTGCAAGCTGTGCCCACACAACCAGCAACAAATGTGTCACGCGCGCCATCAACTGCTGCACTTATGCCTTGCGCGCGTCTTGTGCCAAACTCCATAACTGCCTTGCCTTTTGCACTTAAAACAATTCTTGCTGCTTTTGTTGTGATTAAACTTGAGCGGTTGAATAATAAAAGAAGCATAGTTTCAATTAATTGCGCCTCAATGAGCGGCGCTTTAATTGTGATTACAGGCTCGTTTTCAAACACAATTGTGCCGTCTTCCACTGCCCACATGTCACCTGTGAACTTAACTTTTTTTAAATATTCCAAAAAGCCATCATTAAATTTGCCAAGGCTTTTCAAATAGTTAATGTCTTCACTTGTGAAAGCAAAGTTTTGCAAATATTCAACAATTTGCCCAATGCCATTTGCAATAACAAAACTACCACTGTCTGGAATGCGCCTAAAAAACACATCAAAATATGCAATTTGCTGATGTTTGTTTTGCATAAAGTATGCTTGGCTCATTGTGAGTTCATAAAAATCAATAAGTAAATTATTGTTCATAATCATTCCCCTTTCTCATGTGTTTTGTGTGCTGTTTTAATTTCAATGCCAGCATTTTTCATTCTTTGCAAAGCGGCATTGTGGTTTTGTGTTGCGCTGTGAGTTGGAGAGTCAAAAGTGTAAACACCATTTTCAACCACAACAATTTTTGTTTTTCTTTGCGCTGCATCAATAAACTTTTTAAGTGTTAAAGCAAACGCTTCCACACAAATGTCTGTGCAACAACCAACAATCACAATTTCTTCAAATTTAAGGTTTGAAATAATGTGTTTAAAAGCGCCAGTGTTAAAACCATTTGTTGTGTTTTTTTCAATTGAAATAAACTTGTCTTCAAAAGGAAGAAGTTCTGGAATTAGTTCACATTCTGCTGTGCCTTTAATGCAGTGTGGTGGGTAAAATGCAAATTCTGGGTCATTCTTGGTGTGGGTATCTTTAAAAGCAATAATTGGAGTGTTTTCCTTAATTGCATTTTTCACAAGGGCCACAATCACTGGTGTGATTTTGTTAATTTTCTTGTCTGCTAAAGCGCCTTGATTAATAAAACCATTAACCATATCAACAATAACTAAAAGTTTTTTCATTTTTTTCTCTCCTTAACTTTTTTTTGATTTTTACTTTTTTTAATTAAAAAATCTTTTGCTTCATCAATTATATAAGAAAAATATTTTTCAGGGTTTTGCCTAATAAGTGTGCCACTGATTGGAACAACAGTTCTGTCAAACGCAACAAACTCGCATTCTGGAAAAAACTTTTGGTTTAATTCCCTATAACTTTCATCTGCAAACTTAACATTAACATCATATCCAACAATTTGTTTAAAGCGCTCACTCCACTCTTTCATTCCATCTGGAAAAGCTGACAAACCGCTTTCGTCCATGTAAAGCACTTTAATTTTTTTGTTGTGTTTAAAATGCTGTTTAAGCCACTCAACACGCATTTTGCCACTCATATATGGCAAATTTTTGTCTTCACATTCCTGTTTAATGAATTTTGGGTTTTCTGCAACAACAACGCGAAGTTCATCAACACTTTTTGCACAAATTTCAATTTGCCTTGTGTGTCCAATATGTGGTGGCAAAAACTTGCCTGCAAATGCCCCAATTCTATTCATATTTGCTCCTAAAAATTAGTTTGTTTGTTTTGCTTGTTTTAATAACTGCTTAACGTAAAAAAGTTCAAGTTGCAATCTGCCTGTTAAGTCAAACTCGTTTTGGTTAAGAAACTCTTGCAAGTCTTCAAACTTAACAATTTTAAGGCTAATGTCTTCAAATTCTTCCAAAGCCGCTTGTTTTGTTAATTTGATTTCAGCATTAAATAAAACCAAATTTTCATCGGTTAAACCTGCAGATATTGGGCTTGCTGGGCAAATTTGTTCAATGTTAACAACTTCAGCACCAATTTCTTCTTCCACTTCCCTAATTGCACTTTGCATTGGTGTTTCGCCCTCATCCACAAGCCCTGCTGGAACGCTGTAAAGATATTTGTTTAGTGCATGCCTAAATTCATTAATCAAACACACATAAAGTTGCCCGCCCTTATAAAAATATGGCAAAATTTTAACCGCATCAACAGCACTGTTTGGGTTTAAAACTTCCAAGTTTTCCAAACTTCTTCTTGAGCACACTTCATAAACAAACTCTTTTCCGCCTTCTTTGGTGTAATGCACTTTAAACAAGTTTAAAAACTTGTTGTTTGTTGTTTTTTCAATCTTTTCAATTATTCCGTTTTTTTTCATTTTATTTTCCTTTTTTTACTTAATTTTGTTGTAATAATATTATATTTGTGTTATTATTAATTTGATAATATCAAAACAAATGTATTTTGTCAACAATTTTATATTATGATTACAAGGATGGGAAAATTTTTATGAAAATTAACAATGCAAATTTTAAAGTTCGAAGATATTCAAGCGGGGAATTGAAACTGCTTAAAGCAGATTTTGCAGGCATTTTGAAACAAGACGAAATTAACATCTTTTACAATCAAGATGAAATTTCTTTATTTGAACTTATTTTATTAATTAAATATTTTAATGATAATAATAAAAAAGTTAATTTGATATTAACCTATTTACCCTATCAAAGAATGAACCATGACAACAACAAAGAAATTGCAACACTTAATTTTGTGGTTTCTTTGCTTGAAAGTTTGAATTTAAACAGCTTAAAAATTGTGGAGCCGCACACCTTAATCAATTTGAAAAACACAAAAACAGAAAATGTGTTTTTGGGAAAAATTTTGCACGCACTTCTTTTAAAAAAACAGCCTTCTTTGACAAATGCAAACATTTTTTTCACTGACAAAGGCGGTGTTGAGCGCAACAAAGGGCTTTCAAATAATTTTCTTTATGGCAAAAAAACTAGGGATGAATTTGGGTTTATTAACAGCTATGAAGTTGTTGGGCAACTTACAAGCAAAAGCGTGATTATTATTGACGACATCATTTCAAGTGGCGACACAATAATTGAAGCCATTGACGCGCTTGAAAAACTTGGTGCAAACGAGTTTTACATTGTTGCACCACATTTTGAGAAAAACAAATTTAACAAACGCTTGTTCCAAAGGCCAAACGTTAAGAAAATTCTCACAACAAACACGCTCACAAAACGCTCATCACACAAAAAACTTGAAATTTTGCCAGTTTGGAGTGTTTTGAATCATAAAAAAAGTGTTGATTTGACAAAAGAAATAACATAAAATTAAGGAAAGAAAAATTATATTAAAAACTATTAAAGAAAAAACAATTGAGGTAAGAAATGAAATTATCAAACGAAGATGAAAAATTTTTGCAAACATATTCATCAGAAATTTATGAAAAACCATCACTCACAGTTGATGCTGTTGTTTTAAGGCTTTTTGACAAAGAAGAAGACAACTACAGGAAACTTCCTGAAAAGAAATTGCAAGTTTTCTTGTCCGAGCGCAAAAACTCACCTTTCAAAAACACTTTTGCCATTGTGGGTTCGTTTATCAATCTTGAAAACGAGCTTTCAGACAGCGTGAGAAAATGCGTTAAAGATAAAATTGATTTAAAATCATATTACCTTGAACAACTTTATACTTTTGGCGAAACATCGCGCGACCCAAGAACACGTGTTGTCAGTGTGAGCTATTTGCTTTTAACAAACAAACAACAAAACTTGAAAAATGGCGAGTGGTTTGACATTGAATTAACAAAACGCTCAACTTCACTTAAAAACAACCATTTTGTTGCCAATTACGATTTAATTTTAAAAAATGACAATTTAACCCTAACCAATGAAATTGAAGTTGATTTTGACGCAGAAAACAACATTAACCCAAAGAAAATCACTTTGAAAAACTCTTCCCTTGCGTTTGACCACGCAAAAATTATTTTCTATGCACTTATGCGTTTGAGAAACAAACTTGACTACACAGACATTATTTTTAACCTTTTACCAGAAAAATTTACACTTACAGAACTAAAAAAGTCATACGAAGTGATTTTGAATGAAAAACTTCTTGATGCCAACTTTAGAAGAAAAACAAGTTCAAAAGTGAAGCCAACAGATGAATTCACAAAAGAAAAAGGCCACCGCCCTTCACAAATTTTTGTTAAAAACAATAATCGCTCTGTGGTGGATTTGGACTAATATTATTAAAAAAATAAAACCAACCAAAAAAATGCAAAAGGTTAAAAGTTTGCACTATAATTAACTAACACAACCCACTGCAAAAAAAACAAAAAGCAG
>JBMNOM010000044.1:0-7085 GCA_050943075.1 Christensenellales bacterium
GGTGTTTTTGCTTAATTATCTTACATTTCAAAATCTGATTTATCTTTTTCATTTGAAACTTTTATGCTTTTATGAACTATTTTTGAAGCACTTTCTTTTTGTATTGTCATTGTTTTTTGTGCAACTTGTTCTTTTTGAACTTCTGTTTGTTTTTCCTTTTTGTCTTCTTGTGCAAGGAAAGTGGCTCTTTCTAAATTGCCTTTAATTCTTTTTAAATTGCGTTTGGATTGAACGTAGTCATTCAAAACCATGCCTGAAAAGAAACCTGAAAGTGTTGCCGGAACAGTTGCAATAATGCTAATAACATCCGCTCCATTTAAACGAGCATACCCTGAGAGAATAAATAACGCAAGAGAAGTAATCGCACTTAAACTTAAAATCTTTTTAAATCTTGCAAATTTGGTTTCCTCTTCAACAAGTTGCTTAACTATTTTTTTTAAGCCCCAATCGTCTTCTTGATTTATTTTATCTTCATCATTAAAATTATTCATTTCTTTTTCCTCTGTGAGAATATTAATACATATTTTAAAATATGTCAATACTCTATCTTTTCATCTTCATGTTCTTTTGCCAATTTTTTTAAATATTCCAAAATTGGAGATGTGCCTTTGTTAAGTTTGTGAGTGTATGTATTGTTTGTCATTTTTAAATCTGTGTGCCCCACCCAGTTTTGAATTTTTTCTGGATTAACTTTTAAATGCTGGCAAATGCTAACAAAAGTGTGTCGCGTGCTATGGCGCGACAAATCAAACCCCAGTTCTTTATAAAGTTTGTGAAAAAATTGTTTTGAGCCATCGTCTGTAATATCTTCAAAAAGCAACTTACCTTTCAAATTATAACCATCCAAAAGTTCGGGTAAAAATGGAACTTGGCGCTTATGCTTTTTTGTTTTACTGTCTTGCAGGGTAATTTTAATGACTTTGTTTTTCTTATCAATATCTTTCACTTTTATACTAAGAGCCTCACAAACCCGAACACCAGTGCAACAACAAAACACAAAGAAGTTTTTATATCTTTCATCTTGAATGCGTTTTAAAATTTGCTTTTGTTGGCTGAAAGTTATGGCACTGCATCTTTCTTCTTGTTCATCTTTTTCTTTATTTTCATTTTGCTCTTGTTTTCTTTTTTTGCCAAAATTTGCTTTATTTTCCAAAAAAATGTTGTTTTTTGCGTGTTTTTTCATAATTTTATTATGTTTTTTTGTTAATTATTTATAACAAATAAAAAACAGTTAAATTGCTTTAACTGTTTTTTCTTGAATTTTTTGTTTTTTAAATAATTACGTTTGCAATGCGGTTTGGAATTACAATCACTTTTTTGGCACTACCACCATTTAAAAGAGTTTGAATTGTTTCATTGTTTAAAACAAGTTCTTCAATTTCTTTTTGTGTTGCATCAGCTTTAACCATAACAAATGATTTTAATTTTCCATTAACTTGAATTGGAAGTTTGTATTCATCTTCTTCCAAAAACTTCTCATCATAAGTTGGCCATACTTCATAAGCAATTGTGTCTTTGTGTCCAAGTATTTCCCACATTTCTTCTGTGACAAATGGGGCAATTGGGTTAAGCAATTTAACCAAACCTTCAGCATAAATTTTTGGCACAACATCTTCTTTATAGCACGCGTTAACAAAAATCATAATTTGGCTGATTGCAGTGTTGAATGCCAAGTTTTCATAATCTTCTGTCACTTTTTTAACTGTGAAGTGGTAAACTTTGTCCAAGTTTTTGTTTTCAGCGTCTTTAATTTTGTCGCTTGTCACCAAGTTCCAAACCCTGTCCAAAAATTTCTTTGAAGCAGCAATGTTTGCTGAATTCCAAGGTTTTGAAGCACTGATTGGCCCCATAAACATTTCATAAAGCCTAAATGCGTCTGCACCAAATTCACTTATTACGTCATTTGGATTAACAACATTGCCTTTACTCTTGCTCATTTTTTCGCCATTTTCGCCAAGAATCATGCCTTGGTGAACAAGTTTTTTAAATGGTTCACTAACTGGAACAATGCCTTTTTTGTGCAAGAATTTTGTCCAGAAACGTGAGTATAGCAAGTGTCCAACTGTGTGTTCTGCGCCACCAACATAAAGGTCAACTGGCATCCAGTGTTTCAAAAGTGTTTTGTCTGCAAGTTCTTTGTCGTTGTGAGGGTCAATGTATCTTAAGAAATACCAGCTTGAACCAGCAGAGCCTGGCATTGTGCTTGTTTCACGTTTGCCTTTTTGTCCGTCAATTTCCACATTAACCCAATCGGTTGCTTTTGAAAGTGGAGATTGTCCACCTTGTGGGCGGTAATCTTTTAACACTGGCAATTCAACTGGCAAGTTTTCATCATCAATCACTCTAATTGTGCCATCTTCCATGTGGATGATTGGCATTGGTTCTCCCCAATAGCGTTGACGAGCAAAAATCCAGTCTCTTAATTTATAATTCACTGTGCGTTTTGCAATGCCTTGCGCTTCAAGTTTTTCCAAAATTGTTTTAAGGGCATCTTCTTTGTTTAAACCATTTAAATATTCGGAATTAATATGTTCGCCATCACCTGTGTAGGCTTCTTTTGAAATGTCGCCGCCTTTCAAAACCTGTATAATTGGTAAGCCAAATTTTTTTGCAAAATCATAATCTCTTTCGTCGTGCGCTGGCACTGCCATAATTGCACCTGTGCCGTAGGAATCAACAACATAATCTGCAATGTAAATTGGAATTTCTTTGCCATTTGCTGGGTTAATTGCATAAGCGCCTGTGAAAGCACCTGTTTTGTCTTTGTTTAAATTTGTTCTTTCAATTTCGCTTTTGAAAGTTGCTTGTTTAACATATTCATCAACAACAGCTTTTTGCTGTGGTGTTGTAATTTTCTTAACAAGTTCTTTTTCTGGTGCCAAAACGCAATATGTTGCGCCAAACAATGTGTCAATTCGTGTTGTGAAAACTTCAAAAGTTTCATCATGTCCTTTAATTGCAAACCTAATTTTTGCGCCTTCGCTTTTGCCAATCCAGTTTTTTTGAGTTTCTTTTGTGGATTCTGGCCAATCAAGCCCGTCAAGGCCATCAAGAAGTTCTTGCGCGTAAGAAGGAATGTCAATCACCCATTGTTTCATGTTTTTTCTAACAACTGGGAAACCGCCTCTTTCACTTTTGCCGTCAATAATTTCGTCGTTGGCAAGCACTGTGCCAAGCTCTTCACACCAGTTAACTGGATAGTCGCCATATTTTGCAAGGCCTGCAAGGTAAAGTTGTTTGAAAATCCATTGTGTCCATTTAAAATATTTTGGGTCTGCTGTGGAAACTTGTTTATCCCAATCATAAGAAAGCCCAACCATTTTTAATTGGTAAATAAAGTTTTCAATGTTTTTGTTTGTGAAATCTGCTGGGTTGTTTCCAGTTTTAATTGCAAATTGTTCTGCTGGAAGCCCAAACGAGTCAAACCCCATTGGATGCAAAACATTAAAGCCTTGCATTCTTTTCATTCTGGCAACAATGTCAGTTGCTGTGTAGCCTTCTGGGTGACCAACGTGAAGCCCTTGTGCTGATGGATATGGAAACATGTCAAGTGCATAAAATTTTGGCTTTGAAAAATCCCACACGTCTGTTTTAAATGTGTTGTTTTCTTCCCAATATTTTGCCCATTTTTTTTCAATTTCTGTAAAATTAAACATCTTAGTATTACCTCAAATAATAATACTAATTATAACATACTTAACTTTTGATATACAATGCTTTTAAAAGTTTTTTCTGCTTAAAATTTAAGCGGTTTAACCCTTTCCCAAGCAAATTGTTCTCTGCCATAATGTCCATAACAAGCAGTGGTGGAATAAATTGGTTTAAGTAGTCCAAGTTCTTCCACAATGTTTGAGAGCGAAAAATCAAAATTGTTTAAAACAATTTGTTTAATTTGTTCAAGTGGAAGTTTGTTTGTGCCAAAGCAGTCAATTTCAATGTTGATTGGCTTTTCTTTTCCAAGCGCAAAAGAAAGCGCAACTTCACATTTTTTTGCCAAGGAATTGCCCACAACTGATTTTGCAATGTATCGAGCAAAATAAGCCCCACTTCTATCAACTTTGCTTGCATTTTTGCTGCTATAACAACCACCGCCAACTTTATAATCGCCACCATAAGCGTCAACAACAATTTTTCTGCCCACGCAGCCACTGTCGGAAAAACTGCCCCAAATTGTGAATTTGCCCGAGGTATTAATTAAAAACTCAATATCTCCCTTGTCAAATTGTTCAAACTCTTTTAAAACAGGGTTAATCACATTTCCTTTAATTTCTTGTTTAATTTGCTCGTTTTCAAGACTATCGCTATGTGAAACAGAAATTAAAACTGTTGTTATTTTAACCGGCGCGCTCAAATCATCATACAAAACAGACACCTGTGACTTTGCGTCTGGAAAATATTTTTCGCTGTTTTTTGGCCTAAAAATTTCATATTTTTGCATTAATTTATGCGCAATTAAAATTGAAAGTGGCATAAAGACTTTTGTTTCATCTGTGGCATAACCAAACACAATGCCTTGGTCGTTTGCACACAACCTTTCTTTCACAACTGCTTGGTTTATATCTGGCGATTGCAAAGAAATTTCCTGTTTAATTCTAAAATGGTTTTTATAGCCAATTTGTTTTAAAACACGCCTTGCAATTTTTTTGTAGTTCAATTTTGCTTTTGTTTTTGCCTCGCCGTAAATCATAAGCAAATTATTTTTAATGGCACATTCAACTGCCATTTGGCTTTGGGGATCTTGCGCCAGTGCCGCGTCTAAGAACGTGTCGGCAATAATGTCGCATGTTTTGTCTGGGTGTCCTTTGTTAACACTTTCGCTTGTTATAATTTTCATTTTTTCTCCTTTGTTTTCCCCATTTAAAGTTTGCTATTAGTATTTTTGATTTTGCTTTTTATATTAAAAAAAGCCCCCAAAATGGGGCTTTGAAAAAAATCAGTATTTCCCCATCATCCAAGCATTAGCACCTTGCCTAAAAAGCAGGTTGCTGTGTGGTCAGCGGGCTTGTCCCTCGCACACTCTAAATGGTATATCTACATATTAAATAATTTTATAATAAAAGTAAAGCATTTTTGGCTGATTGCAACAACAACTTAAAATAATTGAAAATTAAATCAAATTTTATTTATGTAGTAAAACTTTCAGCGTAAATCAATTGATTACTTAAATTACATTGAAGCAGCTTCTTTTCCTGCTGTCATGATGTTTTTTTCAGTTGAAAGAGCAAGGCGGCAGAAGTATGCCAAGTTGCCATTACCAACAACGGCTTCGTTGTTAAAATCAAGCAAGAATTTAAGTTCAACCCATTGTGGTGTTCCTTCACGGTTGTCTGGTAATTCAATTTGGTCAATCACATCGTAGAACGCGTGCAAGTGAATTGGGTTTTCATAAGGGAATGTTAATGTTGCAATATGCTTTGGATCTGCGAGTGAAATTAAGTTGTCACTTTCTTCCCAAACTTCTCTTATGCAGGCTTCTTTTAAGCTTTCGCCCGGCTCTACTTTTCCGCCAAGACTGTTGTATCTTCCTCCATACAATTTTCCGTCAATTTTTTTGATGAGTAATGTTTTTGTTAATTCTTTGTTAAAAAGAATGCAAATTGTGTAATTTTTTGCCATTTTTTTCTCCTTTTTTTGTGTTTTTTCTTTAATTATTTTAAAAAACAAAAACGACCTAAATTTTTTGACAATACACCTTTCGTGAAGATTTCATGTTTACCTGGTAATCTTCAAAAGAAGGTGTGCCTAAAAATTTAAGTCGCACAATTTGTTTTATTAATAACTTAATTATATCATATTTGTGTCAAATTGTCAACACCCGATTTTGCAATTTTTTAAAAATTTGGTCACCGATTTATTGACGAATGAAAATGTTAAGTTCTTTACTTAATGCAAGAAGAATGTCGTGAATATTTTTATTTGCAACTTCTTCGGCTTTGTCGTTGTCTTCAATTTCCATGGTTAAGCTGTATGCCAAACTCATTTTATCTTTTTCCACTTGTTGTCCTTTGTAGATGTCAAAAAGTTCAACAGCAGTGAGTGATGGGCAAGCGGCTTTAATCACTTTTTCAATTTGTCCATTCAAAAGTTTTTCATCTGCAACAATTGCAAGGTCACGGTTAACAATTACTGTTCCTGAAATATTTTTGTATGACACTTTTGCTTTTGCTGACATGGCAATTTTTTCATAATCAAGTTCAGCAATAAACACAGGTTTGTCAACAGAAAGTTCTTCTTGAAGTTCGTGTGATAACAAGCCCATATAACCAATTTCTTCCCCATTTAATTTAATAGTTGCTGTAATTCCTGGATGCAAGAAAGGTTTAACTCCTGCTTCAAATTCAAACTCAAAACCAAAGCGGTTTGCAAGTGTTTCAAGCGCTCCTTTAACTGTGAAGAAAGTTTCTTCTGCGCCAAACACACCCAAACACAACATATCTTTTTCAATTGGATATTCTGTTAATGGCAAGGTTTTTGGAATGAAAATTTTTGAAATTTCAAAAAGTCTTCCCTCTTTATTTTGGCGTTTTAAATTGCGAACAACTGCTTGAATCATGCTTGGAGCAAGACACGTTCTCATAATTGAAATTGTTTCTTTTAATGGGTTAACAAGTTTAATTGCATTGCGAAGTGGTGAGTTTTCTTCTGCTTTAATTAAGTCTAAATCTTTTGGTGAAAAGAAAGAATAGTTAATGCTTTCATAAAAACCTTGGCTCATTAAATTTTTCTTAATTTCAAGTTTAAGTTTTTGCCCTTCACTTCTGCCACCAACTGTTAAACTTGCTGTTTCGATGCTTGTTGGCTTAATGTTTTCATAGCCATACATACGAATCACTTCTTCTGCAATGTCTTGATAACTTTCAACATCTGTTCTGTATGCTGGAACAACAACTGTTAAAGCATCACCTTTAATTTGAGGTTGGAAATTTAAAATGGACAAAATTCTTTCATATTCACTTTCAGGAATTTCAATGCCCAAAAGCTCATTAATTTTGTTTATGCTTACTGTTAAATATTTTTCTTTAATTTCTGGGTTTTTTGCTTTAACAAAGCGCACATTTGTTATTTGCCCTGCATTAAGCTCTTGC
>JBMNOM010000007.1:0-35671 GCA_050943075.1 Christensenellales bacterium
CAACACAAATTGTTTTTACTGTTGTGTTAATGTCTTTTTTTTTATTTTTACATATGTTTTTTTTGTTTTTAATCAATTTCAATTTATTTGTTTTTATTATAAGTATATATTAATTAAAAAAGCGCAAACTAATTTCAAGGAGGGAACTATGAAAGACGGAATGTTAATGGGTTTACTTGTTGGGCTTGGAATTGGAGCTCTTTTATTCAAGCATTCGCCAGTGGCAAAAGAAATTGTCAATAAAGCAGAAGAGGCTGTAAAAGAGGAAATTAACAATTGTGCAAAAGAAGTTGTTAATAAAACAAAATAGTGTGTTTTTCTTGCAAGCAAGATTTTAAATTATTATTTAAAAGCCTTATAACATTTGACAATTTATCACTGCTTAATTTATAATGAGATTGTAAGTTAGAGGAAAGAGTTTTGCAATATTTTAGAAAAATGGGAATAGATTTTGGCAAAGTGCGTATTGGCATTGCTTTAACTGATCCGCTTGGAATCATTGCAAGCCCTTTTGAAACTTATCAGCGAGTTTCATTTTCTGACGACATTAACTATCTTGCAAAATTAATCAAACTTCAAAACGTTGACACTGTGATTTTCGGTTTGCCTTTGCAAATGGATGGGCAAGAAGGGGATATGGCAAAAGCCACACGAGAATTTGCAGGCGAACTTGAAAAAGTTGCGTCGGTTAAAATTGTTTTTGAAGACGAACGCCTAAGTTCTGTGACAGCGGAAGAAATTTTGATTGAAGCAGGAGTTAAAAGAGAGAAAAGAAAGTTGCTGATTGATAAGATTGCTGCGCAGGTTATTTTGCAGCAATACATAGAAAGGAGAAGATAAATGAAAGAACACGATCACCACAACCACGATCACCACGATCACGACCACTCACATGAAGAAATGTCAATTTTGGATATTTTGCTTGATGAAGAAAACGCAGAACCAATTGTTTTATACGATGAAAACGACAAAGCAGTGAAGTTTGACCAAGTTGCAATTATTCCACTTGAAGATAACCTTTATGTTATTTTAAAGCCACTTGAACCAATGGCAAACGTTGCTGACGATGAAGCAATTGTTTTCACAGTGCTTGAAGATGAAGATGGAGTTAGTTCTTTGGAAGTTGAAACTGACGAAGAAATTGCAATTAGAGTTTTTGAAGAATACTATAAATTGCTTGACGCTGAAGAAGAAAAGAGCAAAAAATAAGCTTAAAAAACAAACAAATCATAAAAGTGCGCAATCCGCACTTTTTTTGTTGCAATTTTGTTTTATGTTGTATAATTTCAAAGCAAAATACTCATAATAGTTTTGCAAGGTTAAATATGCCTTGAAGGAGGTGAAAACTATGTTTGGTAAAAACAAAAAAACACAAAGAAGTGCAACTTCAACAAGAACAACAAGAAGAAGCACTGAAGCTGGTTCAGAAATGGGTTCAACATCTGAAACAAGGAGAAGTAATTCAGGTTCAAGAACAAGCAGATCTTCAAACAAATAGTTTTTGCAAAGATAAAAAAGCCATACTTAATGGCTTTTTTATTTTGATTGTTATAAATTTTGATTGTTATAAATTTTCATTTTGTTAATTTAAACGTTATTTTTTCATTTTTAATTTAGATGTTAATAAAGTTTTCTTGCTTTGTGTTTTTTTTTTAACTTTGTTATTTTTGCATTTAATTATGATAATACAACAACATATTGTGTGTTATATAAGCATATAGTCAACATTTAGTGTTATGCAAATTCTGCCATAACTAAATGTGCATAGGAATTTTCAACAACTCTGTCAAAGTCAATTTTGCCTTCAAGCATTCCTGCGTTAATTAAAACTTCTTGCAATTTGTCAAAAGCTGCTGTTCTCATAACAGGAGTGTCAACCCAAGCGTCAATGCCAATATATGTTTCAAGTGAAGCTTTAATTGTTGGTTTGTCGGTTGTTGCAAAGTGTTCTTTATGCAAGGAATCAACAACTTTGTCAATATCTTCTTCAATTATGAATCTGTAGCCTTTAACCAAAGCACGAATGAAACCTTTAATTTTTTCTGGATTTCTTTGCATAAAACTTTGTTTTGCAACAAACGCAGTGTATGGAATTTCTCCACTTTCTGCGCCAATGCTTGCAACTCGGTGTCCTTTACCCTCTGCAATTAATGAACTTGCAACAGGCTCAAACAATGTGCAATATTCTGCATCTGTGCTTGAAAACACGCTGCCAATTAAGTTAAACGCAACATCTGTGTTAAGGTCAACTTGGTTTGGCCCTGTTCCAATTTCAAGCCCCGCCATTTGTTCAATTATATATTGCAATGTCATTGCTGGCATTCCACCTGCACGGCCACCAATAATTGTTTTGCCAATTGTGTCTTCCCATTTAAAATTTGGTTGTGGTGTTTTTGCAATTAAAATTTGTCCATCCCTTTTTGTTAACTGTGCAAAAATTTTTGGCTGGTCATTTGTTTCGCCAAGAGCAGTGTATATAGTTGTTTCCGGACCAACAAGTGCAATATCAGCTTCGCCACTTAAAATTGCGCCCATTGAAACGTCACTGCCACCGCCATTTCGCAAGTCGATTTTAATGTTTTCTTCTTCAAAAAAACCTTCGCTGATTGCAACATAGAACGGAGCATAAAAAATGCTGTGGGTCACTTCATTAACCACAAGCACATCTTTGTTTTTTCTTGTTGTTAGAGCAATAACAAGCACTGAACTTGCAATAAAAACCAATATTACTGAAAGTATTATAGCTAGTTTTTTATTCATTTTTTCTCCTTTATAGTGTGATATAACATTTTATTTTTTTTGCAAAAATTTTGTGACAACATTAAACCTGATTTTTTGTTTTAAATTAAAAATAAATAAACACTTGAAATTAGTGTTTAAGTTTGCTATACTTATAGTATTCATTAAGGAGAAACAAATGAGATTTCTTTTGGAAAACACAATTTTTGATTTGCTTTCACAAGAAGGTGTGGTGATTGGAATGGTTCTTGCCGCAATTGGTTTTGCTGCAAGTTTAATGGCAAAAAGAATTACAAGAGTTGTTAGAGGAACAGCAAAGATTGCTCCAACAGACCCTGTTTTGCTTTTCACAAAAGGTTTTGGCCTTGTGTGCATTTTGGTGGCTTTGCTTGTGATGATTATGTCGCTTAATTAACTTATAATAAAATAAAACGCTTTGATTATTCAAAGCGTTTTTTTGTTGCAAAATTTAATTAACAAGTTAGTTAATTTTTAACATTTATAACAAGCTGGCAAGTGTTTCAAATTTGTTTGCGTTTTTATCAATTAAAATTATTTTTATTGTTTTGTTTGAAGCTTAACAATTTCCCCACGAGCAAGTTCGTCACATCTGTTGTTAAATGCATTGTCGCTGTGGCCTTTAACTTTGATGAAATTAACTTTGTGAACAGTGCAAAGTGAAATTAATTCTTGCCAAAGAGGAATGTTTTTAACTTCTTTTTTGCCACTTGTTTTCCAGCCAGCAAGTTGCCAAGCTGTTATCCAGTCGTTTAAAAAAGCATTAACAACATAGGCAGAGTCGCTGTATAGATTAACTTTGCAAGGTTCTTTAAGCATTTTCAAGCTTTCAATCACTGCTTTAAGTTCCATTTTGTTGTTTGTGGTTTCTTTTTCTCCGCCACTAATTTCTTTTTTAATTCCATTATAAATCAAAATGGCCGCCCAGCCGCCATCTCCTGGGTTGTTTGAGCAAGCGCCATCTGTGTAAATTTCAACTGTTTTCATAATTTTCCTTTAAAATAAATTGTGAGATGAGTTTTATTTTGCTTTTTAGTAATGTTTTAAATATTCTTTAATAATGTTTTTTATTTTTTTTAAAAGCATTTTGGGTTTTGTTTGAAATAAGTATAGCAAATTTTTTGTTTTTATCAAACATAAAAAAATAACAACGCAAATTGTTATTTTTTTTAATTTTAAATTTTAATGTTGATTTTTTAAACTTTTGATAACTCCGCTCAAAAATTCTTGCAACAAGGAGTCATCTGGCAAAAGTGAAACATCCATTGGCTCAAAGTGATGCAAGTCTTCTGAAATCTCCATTGCTTCTTTGCTGCCATCAAGCAAAGCAGGCAAGTATTTTCTATACATCATTGGTTCGTATGGGTGAGAAGAGTCCAAAATAAAATCTGCATTTTCTTTATATGGGAAAATATATTTCTTTTCGCCAGCAACAACGTTTTTCCAGTTAAGCAAAGTTTCATGTGGTTTAATTCCACGAGTGTAGAAATCTCTAATCATTCTTCTAATTCTTCTTAACTCTCTAACGTGAACAATTTTCTCATCGCCTTCGTAGTATTCCACATTTGGGTTAACAAAAACTTTGTAAATTTGGTCTTCATGTTTTTGGTCCATAATAATTGGGTTAAGAGCATGAATGCCTTCAATAATTAAAATGCTGTTTTTGTTAAGTTTGATGTCTGTAAACTCTTTTTTGCGAGTTCCTGTGTAAAAATCAAAATCAGGCATTTTTGCAACCTTGTCGCTTAAAATGTCGTTTATAAAGTTTTTAAAATAAGGAATGTCAACAGTGTTAACATTTTCAAAATCATAAGTGCCGTCTTCAAACATTGGTGTCACATCTCTGTTAATGAAAAAATTATCCATGGAAATAACTTCGGCTTCTTTTCCATTTAAAATAAGTTCTTTTTTAATTAAATTTGCACTTGTGGTTTTTCCTGCAGAGGATGGGCCAGCAAGCAAAACAATTTTAACTGTTTGTCTTTCAATGATGTCTTTGGCAATGAAAGCAACTTGTTTTTTATACGCATTTTCGCTGTTTGAAATAAAGTTTTCTGGCGCTGTTGTGCCAAGCAAATTAACATCTTTAATTTCAATTTTTTCTCTTAATGTGGCTTTGTTCATATATCTTCCTTTTAACACAAGTATAGTATATCAAACCGCGCTGTTTCCACCAAATTTTTTTTAATCTTTTTGTTTTTATATGCAAGAATATGCCTATTTTTGCGTTTGTGATATATTCATCAAATTTTAATAGTAAAATTCATAAAAGTAAGGAGAAAAAATGCTTTTAAAAACTCTTTTGAAAGACATTGCAAAAATTGATTCTGCTTTTGAAAATATTGACGTAAAAGGCATAAGTTTTGACACAAATTCAATTAAAAAAGGTGACCTATTTTTTTGTTTGAAAGGCAAAAACACTGATGGGCACGAATTTTTGCAAGAAGCCAAAAACAAAGGCGCTTGCGCTGCTGTGGTTGAAAAGAAGAATAATAAGATTGATATTCCACAAATTGCGGTGGAATGCACGCGTAAAACACTATGTCTTGTGTGTTCTGCGTTTTATGGCAGCCCTGAAAAAGCGTTAAAACTAATTGGTGTGACAGGCACAAATGGCAAAACAACAACAACGCAAATTTTGAAAAACATATTTATTTCCGCTGGTAAAAAAGTTGGAGTGATTGGAACACTTGGCTATTACATAAACAACACGCATTTCAAAACCAATTTAACCACGCCAGACCCAACAACGCTTTATGAAATTTTATCTCACTTTAAAAAAGAAAGTGTGGAATTTGTTTTTATGGAAATTTCTGCTCATGCAATTTTTTTGCACAAACTTTATGGGCTTAAATTTGAAGTGGGGGTTTTAACAAATATAACACAAGACCATTTGGACTTTTTTGAAAATATGGAACTCTATTCAAAAACTAAATTAAACTTTTTAAAATCAAGCAGTGTTAAAACACTTGTTGTTAACGCTGATGATGAAAGTTATGAGCATTTTTTTGAAACAGATCATTTCAGTTATGCCATTAAAAACCCAGCCGACAGTTTTGCGCTTGACATTGTTTTATCTTTGGGGGAATCAAACTATGCTTTAAACATTTTGGATAACGTGTTTTTGGTAAGCACGCGTTTAAGTGGAGAGTTTAATGTTTATAATGCGCTTGCTGCTTGCACTGTTGCATTATTAATGGGAATTGATGTTGGCACTGTTAAATATGCGCTTGAAACAATGGAAGACATTAATGGCAGGTTTAATGTTATTTCCAGCAAAAAAGGCAAAATTGTTGTGGACTTTGCCCACACCCCAGATGGACTTGAAAAAATTTTGATTGCGGTTAGAAAAGCCTCAAACTTAAAAAAAATTATTTGTGTTTTTGGTTGCAATGGCAATCGTGACAGATTAAAACGCCCAATTATGGGAAGAATTGCTGAAAGGCTTGCAGATGAAATTATTTTGACAAGTGACAATCCGCGTTTTGAAAATGCAGATTTAATTATTGACGACATTTTGCAAGGTGTGGAGGACAAAACAAAATTCATGTGTGAGCCAGACAGAAAAAAAGCCATTGGACTTGGCGTTGAAATGCTTGACGATCAGTCTGTTTTGCTTATTTGTGGCAAAGGTGGGGAAAAATATCAAGACATAAATGGCGTTAATGTGCCTTATGATGATTTTGAAGTTGTTAAGTCTTTTATTGAAAATTAAAGGAGTGAAATGAAACTTTTTTTAACAGCATTTTTGCTTGGTTTTTTTGCAAGCATGGTTATTGCACCTTTGGTTTTTTACCTTGCAAGAAAACTTAAAGCACAGCAAAAAATTTTGCATTATGTGAAAGAGCATTCCGGCAAAGAGGGAACACCAACATTTGGTGGGCTGATTTTTATTTTTGGGCTGTTAATTGCCTCACTGTTTTTGTTTTATAAAGACACCACAATGGTTTTTGTCACATTGGGCAGCACGTTGTCGTTTGGGCTTTTGGGCTTTTTGGATGATTTTATTAAAGTTAAATTCAAACAAAATTTGGGGCTGAAAGCATATCAAAAACTCATTGGACAAATTGGCATAAGCATTATTCTTGGCTTTTTTGTTTACAACTACATTGGAACAGAGCTTTACATTCCATTCACATTAAAACTTGTTGATTTTGGCGCGTGGATTATTCCTTTAACTGTTTTTGTATTTCTTGCGCTTGTGAACAGCGTTAACTTAATTGATGGGCTTGATGGCTTAAGTTCAAGCACTTCGCTTTTTTATTTGCTTGGAATAACTGCGTTTGTGTTAATTTTTAAAAATGATATGGCGCTTTCAACTGTGCAGGCGGCAGAAATTGGAAATTTGACAATGCTTAATTTTGTGCTTATGGGCGCGCTTTGTTTTTATCTTTGTGTTAATGTTTTTCCTGCAAAAATTTTTATGGGTGACACAGGCTCACTTGCATTGGGTGGTTTTTTAACCGCGATTAGTGTGTTTTACAAACTCACGCTTTTAATTCCAATTTTGGGGCTTATGTTTGTGTTAACCGCGCTTTCCGACATAATTCAAGTTGGGGTTTATAAACTTAAAAAGAAAAGGGTTTTTAAAATGGCACCGCTTCATCATCACTTTCAAATGAGCGGAATTCATGAAAACAAAATTGTTTTGTATTACAGCTTAATAACATTATTTTTATCCATTGTGAATATACTTTTAACAGGTATGTAGGTGGGTAATGAAATTAAAAAATAAAAATTTTTTGGTGTATGGTCTTGGGGTTAGCGGAAAAGCAGTTGTTAACTTTTTGAAAAACCAGCGTGCCAATGTTTTTATTTACATAGACGAAGAAAACACAAATTTTGACTTGCAAAAATTTGCTTTTGATTCTGGCGTGCGTGTTTTTGATGTTGCAAATGATATTTCCAAAATTGATTTTGCTTGCGTTTCGCCCGGCATTTATAACACTCATCTTTTGTCACTTTTAAAAATTGCTCAGGTTAAATTAATAAGTGAAGTTGAACTGGCCTTTAGGCAAATTAAACATGGAAAAATTGTTGCCGTCACAGGAACAAATGGCAAAACCACAACTGTGTCGTTAATTAACCATATTTTAACGCTGAATGGCAAAAAAAGTTTTGCGGTGGGGAATATTGGCCAGCCATTTATCAGTATTGTTAATAAAGACGATAAACAAACTGTTTTTGTTGTTGAACTCAGTTCTTTTATGCTTGAAAATTTGCAAAAATTTAGGCCACACATAAGCGTGCTTTTAAATATATCACCAGATCATTTGAACAGGCATGCATCTTTTGAAATTTACAAAAATTTAAAGTTATCAGTTGCAAAAAATCAAAAATGTAAAGATGTGTTTTTGTTTGATTACAAACTTTTGCCAATTATATCACAGCAAAAATATAAGGGCAGACTAATGCCTTTTGGTGAAAAACAAAGTGTTTGTTTTGTTAATAACGATACACTTTACATAAATGGGGAAAAAGCTTTTGCTTTGAGTGAAATTAAAAAAGACAACACGCAAAATTTTGAAAACTTTTTTGCTGCAATTTCTGTGGCACATCTTTTGGGTGTTTCAAATGAAGGAATTATTAAAGCAATTAACACGTTTGAAAAAAGCCCTCACAGAATTGAATTTGTGGGTGAGTTTAATGGAGTTAAATTTATTAACGACAGCAAAGCTACAAACCCAGCTTCAACTTGCTATGCTTTGCAAATGCAAGAAAAGAAGGTGATTTTGCTTTTGGGTGGAAGTGACAAAAACTATGATTTTGACTCAATTTTTGAATATAAGCAAAAAATTAAACATATATTTTGTTATGGACAAACTGGAACACAAATTTTTAATTGTGCAAAAAAACATGGCTTCAAAAACATTAAAAAACTAAAGTTTTTCAAAGAAACTGTTTTGGGTGCTGTCACACACGCCAAAAAAGGCGATGTTGTGTTATTATCGCCCGCTTGTGCAAGTTTTGACGAGTTTTCAAGTTATAAAGAGCGTGGGGAAGTTTTTAAAAGGTTGGTTAATGGAAGTAGTTGTAAAGAAACGTAAAAAAGGCTTTAAAAATATTTTTAATTCTGTAAGCAAAGTTAAAATTGATGGGCTTTCGCTCACTGTTATTCTTGCTGTGTTTTTTTTAAGTGTTTTTGGCTGTATTATGGTTTACAGCGCAACTTATTACTCATCTTCTTTAAATGGTGGCAATCAATACAGATTTTTAATTAAACAAATTATTGGTGTTGTTATTGGTTTTTGCGCAATGACATTCTTTTACTTTTTTCCATACCAAAAACTTAAAAAATTTAAGTGGTGGGCAGTGCTTGTTGCAACCATTTTATTAATTCTTGTTTTTATTCCTGGCATTGGGGTTGAAAATTATGGTGCAAGACGCTGGATTGGGCTTCCGGGCTTTACTTTTCAACCAAGCGAAATTGCAAAGTTTGTTTTGGTTTTGTTTGCTGCTGTGCATTTAGCGGACAACTATGAAAACGTGAAAAAATTTAAAACAATTTTGCCAGTGCTTTTTGTTGGTGCGCTTTTTTGCGCCCTTGTTATTTTGGAGCCTAACATGAGCATTACAATGTGCTTGGGGCTAACACTTATAATAATGCTTTTCGTTGGTGGAATTAGTTTGAAAAACTTTTTGACCTTAGCGCTTCCTGGTGCGGCACTTGTGCCAGCGCTGATTTTTATGGAACCATATAGAATTAAAAGGCTTATGGCATTTTTGGACCCATGGTCATCTCCAAAAGGCGAGGGGTTTCAATTAATTCAGTCGCTTTATTCTTTGGGCTCGGGTGGTTGGTTTGGTGTTGGACTTTTTAATTCAAGACAAAAATATTTGTTTTTGCCATTTTGTGAAAGTGATTTCATCTTTTCAATAATTGCCGAAGAAATTGGTTTTGTGGGTTCTGTGTTTGTTTTGTTGGTGTATGCTGTTTTAATTGTGGCATTAATCAAAATTGCAAAACGAGCAACAAACCGTTTTGCTGCGCTTTTTGTTTGTGGGGTGGCAGTTGTTATTTCCGTGCAAGTGTTAATTAACATTGCAGTTGTCACAGGAAGCATTCCTCCAACTGGTTTGCCTTTGCCTTTCTTAAGTGCAGGCAGCACGTCACTTATGGTTTTTATGAGTTCGGTGGGCATTTGTTTAAATGTGCGCAAACAATCTAAATATTAATAAACCACCTAAATATTGTGTCTATAAAATAACACACATACAATTAGTTGTGTGTTATATATTTTTTTACATAATGTATGAACAAACCAGATTTACAAAAAAAATGATTAATTTCAAGAAGAAGTAATTTTATGCATTATCTTTTTTTAACTTGCATTATTTTTATTGTAGTGATATAATAACTTTCGATTAGAGGCGCAGTATTCTAGTCATGAAACCATGTCAGGAAGATGCCAAAAGAGCATCGAAGGGCATATCGATGAAGTTTCTTGTGCTTGCTTTGGTTGCCCAAACCGGGGTGTGTGCTGGAAGTTAAGATTTTTGGGTAGGCTATAACGGCATATAGCCAGATTCCCAATTATCGTGGAGACCTACTTTAGTGCTAGATTTATCTATCCACTTTATAGGAGATGAACCTGCATTGCGGTTAAAGCTGTGTGCAGAGTAGCCTGCTTTGAGTGAGGGCTGGGGATAACAAAAAAAGCTAGTGATTGTTGCTGGCCAGCGACGATTGCCAAGCATTGTTTGAAACATTTTCTTGCAAAAGAAGCTAATGATGTGTGTTTTGTGTTTAGGAAAACTTCTAGACTGTTGAAGGAAACTTCAGGTATAGTGGGGATTATAGTGTGGTCTAAGTGGCGATTCGGTGTATGCGCCGGCTTAAAAGGAAACTGCTCGAACGGCGACGGCGAGTGCAAGGCGTCGGGGAAAACCTACCGAACCTATGCCGCAAGGTTTACCTACTGTGCTGCCTCTAAACATTTAAAAAAAATCATTTTTTTCTTCAACCTCTTTTTAGGGGTTGTTTTTTTATTTTGTTTTATTTTATTTCAATCATAATTGGAGTTTATTTAAAAGTTAAAAGCTGTTTTCTTTGGAAAATAAGAAAATGATTTATTTAAAATTCTGTTTAAAATTTTAGTGTTTTAAATGAATTTTATTGTGTTGGTGTATATCATAAAGTTTGTTATTTATTTAGTAATTAAGATATATAATATATAAAACATAAAAAATGTTTGCATAAATTTTTTAAATTGATATAATGTATTAAAAAAATAATCAACGCAATAAAAACGCATTTAAGGAGAAAAAATGTCAGAAGACAATCCTAACCCTTCCAAGATTAAAACAGTTGCCGAAGGTAAAGAAAAAGAAAAAAACAATAAAGATAAAAAGCAAGTTAAAACAGCAGGTAAGGCAGAAAAAAATGCTTGGGTTTGGCCACTTAAAGTGTTTGTTTTGTCAATGTCACTTTCCATTGTGTTCAGTATTGCAAGTGAATCGCTTATGAGTGTTGCTGGAATTGTGCTTTCAATTCTCACAGTTTTGTTGTTAATTTTCATTTCAATTATAACCGACATAATTGGTGTTGCAGTTGCAGTTTCCACGCCTGAGCCATTCAACTCAATGAGTGCAAGAAAGGTTAAGGGTGCAAAAGAGGCTTTGCTTTTAATTAAAAATGCGGATAAAGTTTCTGTTATTTGCAACGATGTGATTGGTGATATTTGTGGCATTGTTTCTGGTGCGGGTGGTGCTGCCATTGTTGCGCGCATAACTTCGTCCATCACAAGCCCAAGCATCATTATGCTCATCACGGCGTTAACTAGTGCCATTATTGCGGGCTTAACAATTTCAGGAAAATCATTTGGCAAAAACATTGCAATGGGGCAATCTGAAAAAATTGTTTTACAACTTGGCAAAATTTTAAGCCCTTTCAGATATGAAAAGAAAAACAATAAAGGTTAAAAATAATTCGATACAAAATTAATTTGGGTGCTTGCGCTCAAATTTTTTTGTGCAATTTTCAAAATCAAATTTCATATTGTTCCTTAATTCAAATTTGTGATTTGTGTCAAGATGGAAATAAGGCGAGTGGTATTTGGTTTGTTTCATTTCAAAAAACTTTTTTTAAATTTTTGTTTTGAAATTACTTGCTAATTGTTAAAAAATTTATTTTAACTCTGTCTTTTGTAATTTGAAATTGTCTTCTTGTTTTTCTGCTTGAATTGTAAGGTGTTATTATTTTCGCTTCAATTTTAATCAACTTAGCAAAAGTTTGAAAGGTGAGTGGAGTGACTATTGCTTTTCTTTTAATTAAAAAAATTGAGTTTTGTTTTTATTTTTCAAAAACACTTTTTGTAATTTTGAAGTGTGAAATTACAAAATGAATGCTTGTTTATAATTATAAAAGTGCAATTTATGAATATGCAAAAGTGCAAATTTATATAAATTTTGCGTGAATATTTATACAAAAATCACTTGCATAATTATAAATTATATTGTATAATAATCAAAAAGTTGTGAATTAATATAAATTTATAAATATTCACAAACTGCCCCAATGTTAGAAAATTTAAGGCTTTCAAGGGTTTTTATAATAGGAGAAAACAAGTGGCACGATCTTCACGTCAATCAAAAATTTTAGAATTGATTTCAATGTTTGAAATTGAAACCCAAGATGAATTAGTTTCAAGATTGCGAGCAGCAGACTATGATATTACACAAGCAACAATCTCAAGAGATATTAAAGAACTTGGGCTCATTAAAATTTTAAGCCAAGAGTCTGGCAAGTATAAATACTCCATCGTTGAAACAAACGAAGGAGTTGTTTCAAACAAAAATATCATCATTTTTAAAGAGTCTGTCATTTCTGTTAAAGTTGCACAAAACCTTTGTATCATTAAAACAATTAAAGGAATGGCAAGCGCAATTTGTGGGCTTATTGATAAATTTAACTTGGATTCACTTATGGGTGCAGTTAATGGCGACGACACAATAATGGTTATTTTCCCTAATTTTGAACTTGCAAAAAAAGCAACAGAAGCGCTTTTGAAATTGACAACAAACGCTTAAATTTATGTTATAATAAAAAAGCAAAAGACAAATACGGAGTTATAAAAAATTGATTGAGTCATTAAAAATTAAAAATACCGCACTTTTAAGAAATGAAAAAATTAATTTTGTGAGTGGGTTTAATGTTTTGCTTGGGGAAACCGGCGCAGGAAAAAGCATCATTTTGGATGCTTTAAATTTTGTTTTGGGGGCAAAAGCAGACAAGGAACTCATCACTTATGGCGAAGAGGAAATGAAAGTTGAAGCCGTTTTTTCAAACTATTCAGACGAGGTTAAAGATGAACTTAAAAACCTTGACATTGAAGATGAAGAACTTTTAATTATAACCCGCTCACTTTCACAAGCAGGCAAAAGTGAAATTAGAGTTAATGGCAATTCATTAACTTTAACCATGCTTAAAAACTTAACCAAATTTTTGGTGGACAGCTATTCTCAACACGAAAATTTAATTTTGTTAAAACCAAAAAATCATTTAAACATTTTGGATTCATACAACCCAGATTTGTTAACCCAAGAAAAAGAAGAACTTGGCGCACTTCTTGAAAGACTTAAAGAAATTAACAAACAAATGCAAAGCCTTGGTGGCGACAGCGAAAACCGTGAAAGGCTGTTAAGTTTATTAAAATTTCAAATTGACGAAATTAACGCACTTAACCCAAGTGAAAAAGAAGAAGAGCATTTAAAAGAATCAATTTTAAAAATGAGCAATGCATCAAAAATTGCAAACAACTTAATTGACGCTGTTAAAAGTTTGGACGAAGGACAATTTTCAAGTTTGACAGCACTTAAAAGTGCAATTAGAGCTTTAAATCAAATTGAAACTTTTTCAAGTGAATATGCTTCTTTAAACGAAAGGCTTCAAAATGCAATGTATGAAATTGATGACGTTGCAAGCACATTAAAACAAGAAGCACAAGAAGTTTATTTTGACGAAAATGAATTTGATAGATTAGACGCAAAACTTGATAAATACAAACTTATTAAAAAAAAATATGGCAACACTGTTGAAGATGTTTTAAAATTCTTGAAAAAAACAGAAACTGAATATGACAACCTTTTAAACGCGGAACAAAACCTTGCAAAATTGAAAAAACAAAAAGATGAAGTGCTTTTAAAAAGCGCAAAAGTTTGTGCGATTCTTAGCCAAAAACGAAAAATCATTGCAAAAGAACTTGAAGGTAAAATTAAGGCAGAACTTCACGAGTTGGGAATGAAGAATGTTGAGTTTATTACTCAATTTACAAAAAAAGAAACATTTGACGTCCAAGGCGACGAAGATGTTGAATTTTTGTTTTCAGCAAACGCTGGTGTGGAAGTTAAACCACTTTCAAAAATTATTTCTGGCGGGGAAATGAGCAGGTTAAGCCTTGCACTTAAAAACATCATCAAAGGCAAAAATGCTTGCCTTGTGTTTGACGAAATTGATTCTGGCATAAGTGGAGTGATTGGCGGAGCAGTTGCAACAAGAATTGCAAAAATTGCAAAAGACAATCAAGTGATTTGTATAAGCCACTCTGCACAAGTGTGTGCAATGGCAGACAAATTCTTGTTTGTTAAGAAAAATGTTGCAGACAACCAAACCACCACAACTGTTAAACCACTTGAGGAAGAAGAAATTGTTTATGAACTTGCAAAAATGATTGATGGCAAAACAATTTCACAAACCTCGATTGAATTTGCAAAACAACTTTACTTTAATTCAAAAGGCCAAAAAGAGAAGTTTTAACACCTAAAAGCTGTCACTGAAAATTATAATTCATAATTTTAACAAAAGAAATATTTAAAGTAATCAAATAAAATAAACAACTTAAATTCAAATATCAAAAAGCAAAGCACACGCTTTGTTTTTTTATTGTCATTTTTTTTATTTATTGCAAAATTAACAAAAATTCAAATATAAACAACAATGGTATATTTTGCTTTTTTCTCCAAAAAATAATAAAGATAACAATTATAACTTTAACTTGGGAGAATTTTATGTTTAAAAAAGTTGTTTTAAAATCTTTGGGGTTGGTGTTTGCAGTTGGATTTGCAATGCTTGTTTATAACACAGATTTTTCAAATGTTTTCACACAACCAAATGGCAGTTATATAACTTATGATGATGTGTCGCAAATTAATGAGGACGCACCTTTTGGCAAGTTTGTTTCTGCCGCTTTAAATGAAAAAGAAGTTAAAGTGGGAAATGAAATTGTTAAGCAGTCCAGTTTAAAATTCAAACTTTTTGGATTTTTAACCTTAAAAGAAGTAAGTGTGCATCTTGCAGACGCAAAGCTTGTTTATGTTGGAGGCATTCCACTTGGGTTTGCGCTTGAAACAAAAGGTGTGATTGTCATTGGCGAAAACAGTGTGTTAACAGCGGAAGGCGATATAATTCCACACAAAAGTGAAAAATTTGTTGCAGGTGACATTTTAACAAAAATTGATGATAAAAGTATTATTGGCGCTCAAAGCATTGTTGAAGCACTTGCAGATTGTAAAGGTGAGGAATTAACAATCACAGCAAAACGCAAAAACAAGGAATTTAAAGTTAATTTAAAGCCTGCACTTGACCTTGAAAGCGGAAAATATAAACTTGGGCTTTGGGTGAGAGATGATGCCTCTGGTGTGGGCACATTAACTTATGTTGACAAAGACACACTTGGCTATGGGGCGCTTGGGCATCCAATCACGGATTATGAAACTGGCGCTGTGGTGCCTGTTCAAGACGGCAAAATTTACAACTGCACTTTGGTGGGAATTAATAAAGGGGAAAAAGGAAAACCGGGTGAGCTTCGTTGCTTGTTTATGCAAGGCAAAAACCACAAAGGAAGTGTTAGTAAAAACACTCAAAGCGGAGTGTTTGGAAAAATTGAAAATTTGAAAGGAATTGTTGATGAAAACTTGATGGTGGAAATTGGTGGAAGAATGAGCGTGAAACCCGGACTTGCAAAAATTGTGAGTTCTGTTAGTGGTGTGCGTGAAGAATATGAAATTGAAATCATTAAAGCCAACAATCAACGCAAATTAAGTGATAAGGGGCTTATTTTTAGAGTTAAAGACAAACGCTTGCTTGAACTCACTGGCGGCATCTTGCAAGGCATGAGCGGCAGCCCAATTTTGCAAGATGGCAAACTTGTTGGGGCAGTCACACACGTGTTTTTAAACGACCCAACAAAAGGCTATGGCATTTATGCTGAATGGATGCTTTATGAAGCAGCAATTTAATGTGATAAAGCACAATTAAAAAACTCAATTAAAAAACAGAATGAAACAAAATAAAAAGCAAAAAAAGAATAGATAATATTAATAAAAAACAACTTAAAAACAAGTTGTTTTTTATTGCTGAAAAACATAAAATTTAAAGCACTCATGTGCTTTTATGAAAATAAAAAAAATGAAAATAAACTTAATCTTCTTGTTTAAATTTTAAACAAGAAAAAAGTGTAAAATATAAAAATATTTTAATGCTGAAAAGAAATAAAAACCAACAATTTCGCTTGTAAAAAATGTGCTTATATTTTTTAAAAGTCAATTTAATGTTTTTGTTATTTTTCTTAAATTTCGACATATTTATATATTATGAAATCATCCTATTATGGCAAAGCTTCATCTTTAAAATTTAGTTTGCTTTCTTTTGTTAGAAAGAACAAATTAAAGCTTATAATTCTTGCTGCAATTTCTGTTTTGGCGCTTGTCACAGGAGTTTTTTCTGCAATTAAATATCTCAATGGCGAAACGGCAATCATCTTCAGCGATTTTGGGCTTAAAGAACTTGCAAGCGGAAACAGTGGAACAAGTGCAATGTTTTTTCAAAGACTATGGTCAATTTTGGCTGTTTTAACTTTGCTTATGCTTCTTTCACTTCATGCTGTTCTTTTTGGAATTGGCACAATTGTTGTGGTTTACCGCAGTTTTTTGCTTGGGCTTAATGTGACATTTATAATTATATTGTATGGCTTCAGCGGAATAATCACTGGCATTTTAATCATTTTCCCGTTTCAACTTTTAATGCTTTGTCTTATGATTGAGTTTTTTGTTTTGGCAAGGGATAGGTGTGTGACAAAGTCAAAATATGGCGCAAAAACAGGAATTAATTTGTTTTTACTTTTCTTAATTTTCTTGTGCGTTTTGGCAATTGTTAATTTACTTGAAACAATTTTGCTTGTTTTAACAAGTGCAAAAGTTATTTTAATTATTTAGCATATCACTATATATTGTTGTGTTATAAAATTAAATATCAACAAGTTGTGGTGTTATGCAAACTTTTTTAAATTTTAAAGCGCTTTTAAAAAGCGCTTTTTTGTTTTTATATTATGTTTTATATAAATATATCTTAAAATAAATAAACTTTAAAATTCTTGCAAACTATACGTGTTTATGGTAAAATTAGGTGTTATTTTTAAGGAGATAAGTAAAGTGCATTTTAAACAAATTGAAATTGCTGGTTTTAAATCTTTTGCCGACAGAATTGACATTAAGTTTGATTCTGGCGTGACTGCAATTGTTGGACCAAACGGCTGTGGTAAAAGTAATGTTGCCGATGCCATTCGATGGGTGCTTGGCGAACAAAGCAGCAAACAGCTTCGTGGCTCCAGCATGCAAGATGTTATTTTTAATGGAACAAAAAAAAGAAAAAGTTTATCATACTGTGAAGCAACTTTAACTTTTAACAATCAAGATAGATTTTTTGATTTTGATTATGATGAAGTGGCTGTCACAAGAAAATTGTATCGCTCTGGCGAAAGCGAATATTTAATTAACAAACAACAATCAAGGCTTAAAGACATCATCAACTTGTTTTACGACTCGGGCATTGGAAGAGATGGCTATTCTATCATTGGGCAAGGTAAGGTTGAAGAAATTATTTCCTCAAAACCAGAAACCCGCAGATTGATTTTTGAAGAAGCGGCTGGAATTGCAAAATATAAAAGCAGAAAAGTTGAAGCAGAGAGAAAACTTGAAAGAACAAAAGATAATCTCACCAGATTGCGTGACATTATTTTTGAACTTGAAAAACAACTTGGGCCACTTAAAAAACAAGCGGAAACAGCAAAAAAATATTTGGAATTTAAGCATGAACTTAAAGATTTGGAAGTTAATGCTTACATTTATCAATTTGAAAATGCAAGCCAAGCAAAAAAACAAATTAATGACAAATTAAACGGAATTTTGGAACAACTTGATTTGCGCCAAGCGGAATATGACCAAGTTAATGAAAACTATGAAAAAAGCATGCTTGAAATTGAACAACTTGACAGCAAAATTAATGCTTTGCACCAAAAGATTTTAACACTTACTGTGCAACTTGAAAAACAATCGAGCGAAGCAAGAGTTATTAAAGAAAGAACAATTTATTTGCAAGAACAAAATTTGCGTCTTGCAACCGACATTGGTCATGCAGAATTAAAAATTAAAAGCGCACAACTAACAAAACAAGAAAAACAAAACAAAATTTATGCACTTATGCAAGAAGAAAAAGTTTTGCAAGCTGAAATTGAAAAAGCACAATCAAACCTTAATGAAGTGCTTTCAAAACTTGATTTTCTTGAAGGGCAAACAGCGCAAGACACAAAAAGCATTTTGGACTCGGTTGAAACTTTAACCGACATTAAATCTGCAGTGTCTTCATTGAAAGCAGAAAGAGAAATGCTTTTGTCTTCACAAACTGAAACAAAAGACAAAATTGCCTTCATTGAAAATAAATACAATGAATTTACAAAAACAAAAGAACAAATTAAAGAAGTTTACTCTAAAGCAAAAGCGCAAAGTGAAGAGTTTGAAAAGAATCATGGCATTTTGACATTTAAGCTTTCATCATTAAACAACGAACTTAAAGAAACAGAACAAGAAAAAACAAACCTTTTTGCCAAAGTTCAAGTTTATGAAAACAGAAAAAGGCTTTTAACAGAAATGCAAGCTGAATTTGAAGGCTATGCACACAGCGTTAGAAAACTTTTGAAAGAGTCTGAAAGGTCACCAGAAATTAAAAACAAAATTATTGGTGTGCTTGCAAACTTAATTAAAGTGCCTGTTAACCTTGAAACTGCAATTGAAGTTGCACTTGGTGCAGCAGTGCAAAACATTGTCACATTTGACGAAAAAGGCGCAAAACAATTAATTGAGCATTTAAAACAAAACAATTATGGCAGGGCAACATTCTTGCCAATCACAACAATGAAACCAAGGTCACTTTCAAATTACGAGCTTAATGCTTTAAACATGAAGGGCGTGGTTGGAGTTGCAAGCCAGCTCGTGCATTTTGACAAACAAATTTCATCTGTAATTGAAAACCTTTTGGGCGCTGTGATTATTGTTGAAAACCTTGATGTTGCACTTGAACTTGCAGCAAAAATTAATTACAGTGCAAAAATTGTCACACTTGATGGCGGCGTGGTGAACACACAAGGCTCATTAACAGGTGGGTCAAGAAAAGACGATTCAGCAAACTTAATTGCAAGAGAACGTGAAATTCAAACACTTGCAAAAGAAATTGAAAAAGTTAAAATTTTGCACCAACAAACACTTGAAAAAATTAAAAATTTGACAGGAATGATTAAATCCATCACTGGTCAAATTGAAGACAACTCACTTCTTAAAGCACAAGCAGACATTGTGCTTGCAAAAGAAAACGAAAAATTACTTTCCTTGCAAAACACAATGCAAACTTATGAAAATGATAGGCTTGAAAACCAAAACAAACTTTATGCAATTGCAATTAAACTTGAAAAAATTGAAAAAGATTTAATTTTGCTTGCAGAGAAGGAGAAGGGTTCTAAAGTTGTTTCCACAACAGACTTTTCCGAAAAAGACAAACAACGTTTGGAACAATTAAACACGCTTAAAGAACAAAGAGATAATCTTCAACACCTTTTAACTCAAAACAAAATTAAATTTGCAAGTTCAAACACAGAAAGCCTTTCATTGCAAGAAGATATTAAACGCATTGAGGAAGAAATTGTTTCAACCCAAATTATGCTTGAAGGCAACAAAAATGTGTTTGAAAAGAATAAAAACACAATTGAAGAGGCAAACTTACTTTTACGAAAAGAACTTGAGCAAGCGTCCAATTCAGCAATTGTTTCCGAGCTTGAAAAAGCAAAACAAAACCAACAAAACTTGTCTTCAAATAAACAAAATATGCAAAATAATGTTAGGGCTTTAAATGAAGAAAGAACAGTTGTTTTAAACACAATCTCAAATTTGAAAGAAAAGAAATTTGCTCAAGAAGCTGCACTTACAAAAGTTGACACAGACATTGAAACCATGCAAGAACGCATTTTTGAAGAATATCAACTTGACTATGAAGCTTGCTTGGAATTCAAAAAAGAAAACTTTGATTTAAACCCAGCAATTCAAGAAATTAACAGGCTCAAACGCGAAATTAACAAGCTTGGTTATGTTAACGTTAACGCAATTGAAGACGTTAAAGAAGTTGCAGAAAGATATACAACTCTTTCAACACAAGAAGCCGATCTTCTTAAAGCAGAAAACGATCTTAACGAAATTATCACTTCACTTTCAAAAGAAATGGAAGATAAGTTTAAACAAGAGTTTGACAAGATTAATGCCAACTTTAAAGTGACATTCCGTGAACTTTTTGGCGGTGGAAATGCTTCGCTTGAACTTCTTGACCCAGAAAACGTGCTTGACTCTGGTGTGGAAATCAATGCTGAACCACCAGGAAAAAATCTTAAGAGCATCACACTTTTATCAGGTGGAGAAAAAGCATTAACAGCAATTGCAATTTTGTTTGCAATTTTAAAAATGCGTCCAATGCCTTTCTGTTTGCTTGACGAAATTGAAGCCGCGCTTGACGAAGCCAATGTTCAACGTTTTGCTGAATATTTAAAGAAATTTGCAAAAACAACACAATTCATTGTTATCACTCACAGAAAACCAACCATGGAACTTGCAGACTCATTGTATGGTGTGACCATGGAAGAAGAGGGTGTTTCAAGAATGGTTAGCGTTAAACTTAGTGATGCGGTTTTAAACGCGAAGTCTGAGGCCGAGGAGGCAAGTTAATATGGGAATTTTTCAAAAAATTTCACAAGCACTTAAAAAAACAAAAGAATCTTTTCAAAGAAAACTTGACGCCTTGTTTTCACATGGAGAACTTGACGACGAATTTTATGAAGAATTAACCGACATTTTAATTTCTTCCGACATTGGCTTTGCAACAAGCGAAGAAATTGTGGAAGAGTTAAGAGCGTATGCTCGTGCAAACAAATTAAGAACAGCTGAAGAAGTTAGACACGGCCTCAAAGTTGTTATTAAACAAATTATTGATGAGGCAGAGCCAATTAGTTTTGAAAGCCCAACAATCATCACTTTTGTGGGTGTTAATGGGGTTGGAAAAACAACAACAATTGGCAAACTTGCTTCTCACTTCAAATCACAAAAAAAAGAGGTTGTTTTGGTGGCTGGCGACACTTTTCGTGCCGCAGCTGTGGAGCAACTTTCAATTTGGGCAGAAAGAAACAAATTAAGAATTATTAAACACGAAGATGGGGCAGACCCAGCAGCAGTTGTGTTTGATGCAATTAAAAGCGCCAAAGCAAAACACACAGATGTTTTACTTGTGGACACAGCAGGCAGGCTTCACACAAAAACAAACTTGATGCAAGAGCTTGAAAAAATTAACAAGGTTATCACAAGAGAGTTTCCAGAAGCAAACCACAAAACACTTTTGGTGCTTGACGCAACAGTTGGGCAAAATGCAATTAGTCAACTTGAAACATTTAATGAATATGTGAACATTGACGGAATTATTTTAACCAAACTTGATGGCACAGCAAAAGGTGGAATTGTTATAACCATTGCCCGCCAAACAGGTTTGCCAGTTTGCTTTGTTGGTGTTGGTGAAGGAATTGATGACATTGAAGAGTTTTCTTCACAAGACTTTGTTGACAATTTGTTTTAATAATTGAATTTTAAAAACCAATTTTATGAAAAATTTAACATTAAATTTTAAATTGTTTTAATTTAACAAAAAAAAGAAAACGCGACTATTTTTATAGTTGCGTTTTTTCATTCTTATTTTATTATATTTACATAATATTTTCATTATGTTTTTATTAGTGTTTTATTGATTTTTTGCAAGTGTTTTTGTTGGATATATTTAGTTTGATTTATTGACATAATACAATTAATTGTTATGTTTTAAATTTGCACAACAATATGTTGTGGTGTTATGCAAACTAAAATTACATATACCATTTTGCTTTATTTGTGGTTTCGCTACTTGTGTTTTTGGTTTTTAAAAGTTTAACAGGTGCGCTTTCTTCAACAAAGTCTTCCCCAGTTTCATAGTTTTTCATTTTTGTTTTAAGCACAAATGTGTGCAAGTTGTTTGTTGGCAAACTGCACTTAAATTCCTGTTTGCCTTTTTTGTTTTCAAAAGTGTTAATTAAAATGCCATTCATATAAAGTTCATAGGTTAAAAAGTTTGTGGCTTCAAATGAAAGCACAGCCATATCATTTTCAATTTTGCCATCTAGGTTGCTTGGGGTAAAACTTAATTTACTAATTGTGGAAGGCTTTGGCAAATTGTAAATTGAAAACTCGTGTTTTGCGCGCGCTTCTGGTGGCAAAAAGCTGTTTGCTGCAACAATTTGGTGGTTGGTTTCAAGTTCTTTTAAATCAATTTCAACTTCTTTAATTGTTTCTGGCACTTCAAAATTTTGTGGGGGACGTGAAGCATAAATTTTTTCAAAATAATCTTTTGTCACTGCAATTGGTGTTGTTCCGCCCACAATGTTGCCAATTGGGCTGTTGTCAAAATTGCCAATCCAAACACCCAAAATGTCTTCAGTGGTGTAGGAAACTGCAATTGCGTCATAATTGGTTGATAATTTTCCAACAGTTCCTGTTTTTGATGCAACTTGATATGGCAAGTTTGCAAGTTTTTTGCTTGTGCCGTGTTTGCTGGCACTGTTGAGCATTTTGTTCATCAAATATGCTGTGTCTTCGCGGAAAACTTGTTTTGTTTCTTCTTTTGCAATAAACACAATGTTGTTGTCTTTATCTGTGATATAACTTATAAATTTTGGTTTAACAAACACACCATTGTTTGAAAACACAGTGTATGCGCCAGTTAAATCCATCAAATTCACCCCATGTGTCATTCCGCCCAAACTTATGGAATAGTTGTTGTCACTTTGGTCAAAAGTTATGTTTGCTTTTTTTGCATACGCTTTTGCTTTATTAAGCCCAACATAACTCATGGTTTTAACAGCAGGAATGTTGTATGACTTTTCAATGGCTTCTTGCACAGTTAAATAGCCGTGATATTGCAAGTCGTGGTTTTGAGCTTTATAGCCACTTATGGAAATTTCCTCGTCCAAAATTTGTGTGATTGGGGATATGATATTTTCGTTAAGTGCTGGGCCATACACCAAAATTGGCTTTATAACTGACGCTGGCTGGCGTTGTGTTTTTAAGACCTGAAAATTTCCACCGCCCAAAAATGCTTCAACTTGGCCATTTTTTGCATTTATGCTGATTGCACCATAGTTGTTGCCTTGAAAATCTGTGTCTTTAATTGTGCTGTTCAAACTCTCTTGTTTTTCTTTATTGTAAAAAGTGTAAATTTTATATCCGCCCAAAGAAATTTGTTTTGCAGGCAAGTTTAAAATGTTTTCCGCTTCACGAAGTGCAGCTTCTGTGTATGAATTTAAAAAATTTTCTTCTTGTTCTTTTAAATTTAAGTTAATTTCAGTGTTAATTGATTGGTCAAATTCTTCTTGAGAAATAACTCCATCTTTAAGCATTTCATTTAAAACTAAATTTCGTCTTTTTTTTGCATTTTCAGGTTTTGTGATTGGGGAATATCTTGCCGGCGAACTTATAATTCCAGCTAAAAGCGCACTTTCTTCCAAGTTTAAGTCTTTTGCAGATTTTGAAAAATAATGATAAGACGCATTTTCAATGCCATAGCAGTTGTCGCCAAAGTAAATTATGTTTAAATAATTTTCTAAAATTTGATTTTTATTTAGTGATTTTTCAAGTTCTTTTGTTAAAACAATTTCATTCACTTTTCTGGAAATTGTTTTTTGGCTTGAAAGATGTGTGTTTTTAATTAATTGCTGGCTAATTGTGGAAGCGCCTTGTGCCATATTTCTGTTTTTAACATCAAGGTAAAGCGCTTTTAAAATTCTTTTGTAATTTAGTCCCTTGTGTTTGTAAAATTCTTTATCTTCAATGGAAATAAACGCTTGCGGAGTTTTTGGGTTTAGTGTGTTAAGTTTAATAAAAGAAACATTATAGGTGTTGTTCTCTTCAATCAGCCTATTTTCTGTGTCGTAAAAATTGATTTTTTGAACAGATTGATAAAATTTTTGCTCGTCAAAACGCACTTTATCGCCAGTGACATACACAATTCCAAAACTTAAAGTTAATAAAAGCACAATGCCAAGTAAGGCTGCGCTTGATATAATTAAAATTCTTTTCAATGTCTTCATACAAAATTATTATGTCTATATATAAAATAATTATTATATAAACATAAAATTATTATAGTTTTAAATTATTGCAAAAAGATGTAAAATTTAGTATAATTTATGTTAAACGAAAACTTGGAGATTACAATGAAATATCACATTACAACTTATGGATGCCAAATGAACGTTCACGAAAGTGAAAAACTTGCAGGCACACTTGAAAAATTGGGGCACGTGCCAACTGAAAATCAAGAAGAAGCTGACATCATCATTTTTAACACTTGTGCAATCAGAGAAGGGGCTGAACACAAGGTTTTTGGCAATGTGGGCAGGCTTAAAGCAATGAAAAAAGCTTCGCCAAACAAAATTGTTGCAGTTTGCGGTTGTATGACACAACAAAAAGAAGTGGCAGAAAAATTGCACAAAACATTCACATTTGTTGACATTATTTTTGGAACACACAATTTGCTTGACTTTGAAATATATTTGAAAAACTTTGAAGAAAACAGAAAAAGAATTTTGCAAGTTGAAGAGGAAAGAGAACTTTGCGAAAACGCCAAAATTGTTAGAACAAGCGGGGAAAATGCTTGGGTTAACATTATGTATGGTTGCAACAACTTTTGCACATTTTGCATTGTGCCACATGTTAGAGGCCGTGAAAAAAGCAGAGCAAAAGAAGACATTTTGCAAGAAGTTAAAGACCTTGTTAAAGAAGGCAAATATAAAACAATTACTTTGCTTGGGCAAAATGTAAATTCTTATGGCAACGACAGCCGCGCTAAAAATGGCAATTTTGCAGGGTTGCTTAAAGACATTTGTGCCATTGATGGCGATTTTAAGTTAACCTTTATGACTTCAAACCCAAAAGATTTAACAGATGAACTCATTGCAACAATTGCAACCGAGCCAAAAATTATTAAAGACATTCATTTGCCTGTGCAATCTGGCAGCAACCGAATTTTGAAATTGATGAACAGAAAATACACAAGAGAACAGTATCTTGAACTCATTAAAAAAATTAGGACAATGATGCCAAATGCCCGCATAACAACAGACTTTATTGTTGGTTTCCCATCAGAAACTGAAGAGGACTTTGAAGCAACCTGTGATTTGGTTAAAGAAGTGCAATATAATCAAATTTTTGCTTACATGTATTCAAAACGTCCAAACACCCCGGCATATAACATGCCAGACCAAATTTCAAAAGAAGAGAAAAACAGAAGAGTTAATATTTTGTTAAATTTGGAAAAAGACATTCAAAAAATTAAACAAGTGAAAAAAATAATTTAAGGAATAACAAATGGCAATTTCACCAATGATGCAACATTATTTGCAAACAAAAGAAAAATATCAAGACGCAGTTTTGTTTTACAGGCTGGGTGATTTTTACGAATTCTTTTATGAAGATGCAATTTTAATGAGCAAGGTTTTAGACTTAACTTTAACAGGAAAAGACTGTGGCCTGGAAGAGCGCGCGCCAATGTGTGGCATTCCATATCACGCAGCAGAAGGCTACATTGAAAAACTTGTTAAACTTGGCTATAAAGTTGCAATTTGCGAGCAGTTAACCGCACCACAAAAAGGCGTTAAAATTGTTGAGCGTGATGTTGTTAGAATTGTCACAAGCGGAACACTTGTTGAAGAAAATATGCTTGACCAAAACAAAAACAACTATATTGTTTGCATTTATAAAAACAAAGAAAATTTGGGAATAAGCTATTGCGAAATTTCAAAAGGCGAGTTTAAAGTTTTTGAACTTAACATTTCAAATTCACTTGAAAAACTTAACGACTTTTTGTCACAACTTGCGCCAAGCGAAATTATTTGCAACAGCGAAGCAAAACAACTTGAAAGCACTCTTCAAGTTTGTCTTTTGGGTTTAACCCCAAGGTTTTACACATATTTTGACTGGGCTTTTGATGCCACACAAGCAGAAAATGCAAACAAAATGCAATTTGGAAATAACTATAAAAGAGTGTTTGAACTTGACAAGCAAAAATTTGCTGTGGTTTCAAGCGGTGCGCTTTTGCAATATCTTTTTGAAACACAAAAAACAACTTTGCACCACTTAAATAAAATTGCAAAACATCAATTTGACAAAAATATGATTATTGATGTCAACACAAAACGCAACCTTGAAATTTTGGAAAGTTTGAAAGACAAGCGCAAAAAAGGCACACTTTTATGGCTTTTGGATCAAACCAAAACAAGCATGGGTGCGCGCCTTTTCCGCGACTGGATTTCTGCGCCACTTTATGATGAAAAAGAAATTAATTTAAGGCTTGATGCTGTTCAAGAACTTGTTTCAAAACTCATATTGCGTGAAAGTTTAACGCAAGAACTTGCGCAATTAAAAGACATCGAGCGCATTATTGGAAGAATTGCAACTTCTGGGCTTCATCCAAAACATTGTTTGGCTCTTGCCTCATCATTAAGCAAAGTGCCGCTTATTAAAAAAATTACAAGCAGTTTTAAAACTGATAAATTAACAAGCCTTTCAAATGGAATTTTAGATTTCAGTGAAATTACAACACTTTTAAACAATGCCATAAGCCCTGACGCGCCAGCAAACATGAAAGATGGCGGCTATATTAGGGAAGGCTACAATAAAGAACTTGACGCACTTCGCAACGTTGCAACACAAGGTGTTAATTGGGTTAATGAACTTGAAATGCAAGAAAGAGAAAGAACAGGCATTAAAAACCTAAAAATTTCTTACAATAAAGTTCATGGCTATTTCATTGAAGTTAACAAGTCACAAACCGCGTTTGTTCCACTAAATTATGAAAGACGTCAAACAATTGCAAACAACGAAAGATATATAACTGAAGAACTTAAAGAAATTGAAAACAAAATTTTAAATTCAAACGAACTTTCAATTAAACTTGAACAAGAAATTTTTGCTTTTATTAGGCAAGAACTCATTAAAGAAATTCCAAAATTGCAAATTTTGGGGCAAATTCTTTCTGAAATTGACTGCTTGACTGCTTTGGCAATTACAGCAGTTAAAAACAACTATATAAGGCCAAAAGTTTCCAAAAAACTTGATTGCATTAAAATTATTGAAGGCCGCCATCCAGTTGTTGAAGCATTTTTGAAAGAAAACTTGTTCATTCCAAATGATACTTATCTTAACACAACAACAGACAAAACAATGATTATAACTGGTCCAAATATGGCTGGTAAAAGCACATATATGCGCCAAGTGGCTTTAATTACATACATGGCTCACATTGGCTCGTTTGTTCCGGCAAAAGAGGCGGAAATTGCGTTAACCGACAGAATTTTCACACGTGTGGGCGCAAGTGACGACCTTGCTTTTGGACAAAGCACTTTCATGGTGGAAATGAGCGAAGTTGCAAACATTTTGCACAACGCAACCAATAACAGCCTTATCATCTTGGACGAAATTGGAAGAGGAACATCAACATTTGATGGCCTTTCAATTGCGTGGTCTGTGGTGGAATATCTTTCACAAAATATGAGTGCAAAAACACTTTTTGCAACACACTATCATGAATTAACAGAACTTGAAGGGCTTTTGGACGGAGTTAAAAACTATAAAATTCTTTTAAAAGAAGTTGGTAATGAAATTGTGTTCTTGCGCAAAATTGTTAGGGGCGGGGCAAACAAGAGCTTTGGAATTGAAGTGGCTTCGCTTGCTGGCTTGCCAAAAAATGTCATTTCCAGGGCAAAAGAAATTTCAAACATTTTGGAAAAAAGCAACTTGGAGCACAAAATCAGCATAACTCACTTGGAAAACAACCCAGTGCTTGAAGAAAAACAAAACAACTCGCGTGAAATCATCTCAATTTTAAGCGACATTAAAATTGAAACAATTTCTCCATTAACAGCTTTTGACATTTTGAATGACCTTGTTCAAAAACTTAAAAAATAAAGGGAATATTATGAAAAAGATAAACATTCTAGACAAAACAATAACAAACCGCATCTCTGCGGGCGAAGTTGTTGAAAAACCCGCTTCAATTGTTAAAGAATTGTTGGAAAACAGCATTGACGCTGGCGCAACACGAATCACTGTTGAAATTGTTAATGGCGGAATTGATAAAATTGCTGTGACAGACAATGGCAGTGGAATTGCAGAAGAAGACATGACATTAACAATCATGCCGCACGCCACAAGCAAAATTCAATCGCTTGAAGATTTGGATGCAATTGGCACACTTGGATTTAGGGGAGAAGCACTTGCAAGCATTGCATCTGTTTCAATTTTGGAAATCATTTCAAAACCAGCCGAAGGCCAAGAACTTGGGCAAAAGCTTTTTGCCAAGGGCGGAGAAATTGTTTCAGTTTCCCCAATTGCTGCACCAAACGGCACACATGTTGAAGTTTCATCTTTGTTTTATAACACACCAGTCAGGGCAAAATTTTTAAGAAAACCAAAAACAGAAGAAGCCGATATAACAGATTATATTGAAAGAATTATGCTTGCTTTTCCAAACATTGCTTTCAAATATATAATTGATGGTAAAATTAAATATAACACCACTGGTGGTAGTCTTTTTAATAATATATACACAATATATGGAAAAGAAACAGCAGGCAATTTAATTGAAGTTAACTATCAAACAGATAAATTCCGCATTGAAGGCTACATTGGACGCCCAGAAATTGCCAAATCAAACCGCAATTATCAAACACTTTTGGTAAGTGGAAGATATGTTAAAAACTTTATGATTTCATCCGCTGTGCAAACTGCATTTGACAACTTTTTAATGAAACACAAATTTCCATTTTTTGTGCTTAATTTAGTTGTGCCATTTGATAACGTTGACGTTAATGTGCATCCAAACAAACTTGAAGTTAAGTTTGAAAATGCAAATGCAATTTTCAAAGCGTTTCACACTTGCACGCTTGTGCATTTAAGCAAAGTTGACCAAACAAGAAACATCAATTTGTTTGAGGACGAAAAAAAAGAAGTTGCTGAAGAAAATTCAATCAACCCTCCTTTACCAGAATTAACTGATAATCAAGGTGTTTCATTTAAAGATAAAAACAAAGAAGCAGAAGAGCAAATGGCATTCTTGGCAAATTTGAAAACAGATTTAAATAACCAAGTTGTTGATGAGTCAACTTTATTTTTCTCAAAACCAAGCATTTCAAACAAAATTACTCCATCTGAAATCACTGTTAAAATTGCCAGTGATGAGTTGGAAAATAAGCAAGAAATTAAACAAAACCCAGAAATTCAAATATATGAAATCAAAGAAGAAATAAAACAGCAAGAAAAACAAGAAAGTTTGGTGGAAGAAGTTTCTGTTTACGATGTTGTGGACTACAAAATTGTTGGAACACTTTTCAAAACATATAACATTATTGAAAGCGGTGAGTTTGTGTATTTTATTGACCAACACGCCGCACACGAGCGAATTTTGTATGACAAATACATTGAAGAATTAAAAACAAACACAATTGCACAACAACAACTTTTTGTGCCTTTTGTTTTGAAAGTTAAAGACGTTGAAAGTGTGTTTTTAAACTCGTATTCCAAAAGATTAATTCAAGCGGGTTTTGAAATTGAAGAATTTGGTTTTAACACTTTTAAAGTTAGTGCAGTGCCTTACATTTTCGCTTCTTTAAAGCTTGACAAATTCTTTGAAGATTTGCTTAAAGACATTTCAAACTTTGAAAAAACGCCGCTTGACTACATTAAAAATGTTATTGCAACAAAAGCATGCAGATCTGCAGTTAAAGCAGGCAATAATTTAACAGATTTAGAAATTAAAACAATTTTTCAAACAATGAAACAAGGTGTTTTACAATGTCCACATGGCAGACCTTTTGTTTTAAAACTTGACAAACTTCAAGTTGAAAAATGGTTTAAACGCGTTTTATAATATGAAAAAAATAATTGTAATTTTGGGCCCAACAGGTGTTGGAAAAAGCAGTGTGGCAGTGGAATTGGCATTAAAAATAAATGCTGAAATTATTTCTGCCGACAGCAGCCAAATTTACAAAGGTTTTGACATTGGATCTGGCAAAATCACACCAGAAGAAACAAAAGGTGTTAAACACCATTTAATTGACATTGCCACTTTCGACCAAAACTTCAACGTTGCACTTTTTAAGCAATACGCTGAAGAAAAAATTGAAAGCATTTTGCAAAAAGGCAAAAATGTGATTATTTGCGGTGGCACTGCGCTTTATGTTAAAGCACTTGTTAATGGTTTTCAGTTTTATGAAAGCGAAAGAAACGACACTTTAAGGCTTCATTATGAAACACTTGCAAGTCAGCACGGAAAAGCCTTTGTGCATGAAATTTTAAAACAAAAAAACCCAAAAAGAGCGGAAGAAATTAACCCAAACAATTTGATTAAGGTGATTAGAGCGCTTGAAATTGAAGAATATGGCAACCAAAACAAAACTTTTGAAAAGCCAAAGTTTGAGTATGAAGTGCTTATTTTAAACCAAGACAGACAAAAACTTTATTACAAAATTAATAATAGAGTGAAAAAAATGGTGCAAAGTGGCTTGTTTTATGAAGTCGAAAGCTTAATTAAAGCAGGCGCAACTTTAACACATTCACCATTTAAGTCAATTGGTTATAAAGAAGTTTACCCATATTTTGAACAAGAAAAAAACTTAACAGAAAGTGAAAGCGAAATTTTAAAACAAGAAATCGTTGAAAAAATTAAGCAAAACTCAAGAAATTACGCAAAGCGCCAAATCACATTTTTGAAAAGTTTTAATGACGCAAAATGGTTTGAAATGACAACTTTGCAACAAACAACACAAGAAATGTTTAACTATTTAAAAGAAATTAATTGCATTTAAAATTAATATTTTAGTTAAATAAAAACCAGAAATAAACCAAAATTAAAACAAAAAACCACTTAAAAGTGGTTTTTTTTGCTTTTGTTTTTATATGAATTTGCTGTATTAATAATTTTTTTAAACTGATGATTATCATAAATTTTAAGGCTTTAAACAATTTAATCATTTGTTTTTTATTAATTTAACATTAATTTCAAATTAAAATTTATTTTATCGCAATTTCACTTTTGAAGCGGCATTTTTTCTTAAATCTTCACTTATTGCAGCATAGTGTTTTTTTGTTGTGTTAACATCTTTGTGTCCCAAAACATCGGCAACAATATAGATGTCTTGTGTTTCGCGGTAAAGGTTTGTGCCATAAGTGCTTCTTAATTTGTGTGGGGAAATTTTTTTAAGTGGGGAAACTTCTTTTGCATATTTCTTAACCAAATTTTGAACCGCACGTGTTGTAATTCTTTGTTTTTGCAAAGACAAAAATAGGGCATTGGTGTCAATTTTTTGTTCTAAACGCTCTTCCATATATGCAAGCAAAGCATCTTTAACTTCATCACCAAAATATAAAACAACTTGATTGCCGCCTTTTCTAACAATTTTAAAAGCATTAGAGTTAAAATCAATGTCTTCAATGTTAAGCCCAACAAGTTCGCTCACACGAATGCCAGTGCCCAAAAACAAACTCAAAATTGCAAAATCACGCTTTGCGGTGTTTTTGTTATAAGAAGTTTGGTGGCTTGTGGCAAATGAAGCATCTTCAGCAAAATTAAGCATTTTTGCAACTTCATCCACTTCCATGCGCAAAATTTCTTTTTGATGTTGTTTTGGAGTTGGGATTTTGCTTATGATGTTTTTGCTTAATTTTTCTTTGTTGAAAAAATATTTAAAAAACGACCTCAAGCTTGAAAGCTTGCGCGCTTTTCCGCGTTCTGTGTTATGATACACTTTTCCGTTAAATTCATAAAAAGAAAGATATGACAAATAACTTTCAATGTCGGTTGCGGTTAGGGAATCAAGCTGGGAAAGCGTTATATTTTCTGTTCCACAAAAAAACTTGTAATTGTTTAAATATTCAAAAAAAATTCTTAAATCCATTGCATAATTTGCACGTGTTAAAGTTGTTGTTTGGTTTTCAACACCGACAAAAAAGTCAAACACAAAGGAGGGCAAATTTTCAAGATATTTTGAAATTTGCTGAATGTTTTTTTTATTTCTTTCAAGATAATAGTTTGTTTTCATGCTTTAATTATACCGCGTTTTGAATTATTCGCAAAATACTTTGTTGCAATTTCGAAACAAATGCAACAAAAGTAATAATTTAATTTGCGAAATTTCGCAAAAAATGGGATAAAGATGAAATTATAAAATTCAATTTGCTTGATTTTTTATAGTAATAAAGATATAATTTGTATATAATAAAAACATTAAATATGGTTAAAAGGAAAGAATATGTTAGATATTAATTTAATTAGAGAAAACCCAGAAAAAGTTAAAGCAGCTTTGCGTAAAAAAGGCTGGGATTTTAATGCAGACGAAATCATTGCTTTAAGCGAAGAAAAAAGAGCGCTTGTGAAAAATTCTGATGAATTAAAAGCGGAGAAAAACAAACTTTCTGCTTCTGTTCCTGCTGTTAAAAAAGCGGGCGGTAATGTGGAAGAGATTTTTGCCAAAGTTAAAGAAATTAATGCAACATTGGAAGAAGTTGACGCTAAAATTGCAACGCTTGAAAGCAAAATGAACGACATCTTGTTTGCATTGCCAAATATGCCAGATGAAGACTTGCTTGAGGGTGAAAAAGAAAACAACAAAGTTGTTAGAACTTTTGGCGAAAAACCAAAGTTTGATTTTGAAGTTAAAGATCACATTGCTTTAAGTGAAAGTTTGGGGCTTGTGGACTATCAAACAGCGGCAAAAATCAGTGGAAGAGGCACATGGCTTTACAAAAATGATGGCGCACGTCTTGAATGGGCTCTTTTAAACTATTTCATCAGTGAACATTTAAAAGATGGATATCAATTCATTCTTCCACCACATTTAATGAACTATGAAAGTGGTTTCACAGCAGGCCAATTTCCAAAATTTGGCGGTGATGTTTTCTGGCTTGAAGGAACAGAACCAAGAAAATATTTGTTGCCAACAGCAGAAACACCACTTGTTAATATTTACAGAAACGACATTTTAAAAGAAAGTGATTTGCCAAAGAAATTTTTTGCATACACACCTTGCTATCGTTCAGAAGCGGGCAGTTATAGAACAGAAGAAAGGGGCATGATTAGGGGCTTCCAATTCAATAAAATTGAAATGTTCCAATTCACAACACCAGAAACTTCACGCGATGCTTTTGAAGAACTTGTTAACAAAGCAGCAAACCTTGTTGAAAAGCTTGGCCTTCATTATCAAGTGACAAAACTTGCAGCAGGTGATTGCTCACACTCAATGGCAAGAACATACGACATTGAAATTTGGATTCCAAGCATGGGTATTTACAAAGAAGTTTCATCTGTTTCAAATGCAAACGATTATCAAGCAAGAAGGGGCAACATTAGATACAGAGATGCTCAAACAGGTAAAATCAATTATGTTCACACACTTAACGGCTCTGGTCTTGCAACTTCAAGGCTTTTTCCAGCAATTTTGGAACAATATCAAAATGCAGATGGCAGTGTGACAATTCCAGAAGTTTTAGTTCCATTTATGGGTGGACAAACAGTAATTAAACCAAATTAAGGAGATCAGTGTGAAGGTTTTTAACATTGAAACCATTGAAAGTTTCACAAATCCAATTTCAAGTTCTGTAAGCGAAAATGTGCTTGCTTATCTTGAAGTGCTTTTGATTGAAGTTATTGAAGAAATTAGGTTGAAAAATCCAATTATTTCAGAAGATTACAAGTTTTTATTAGTGGGCGACTACATGACAGGAACCACAACTTCAAACTCGGAAATTGATTTGTTTATGGTTTTCAATTCTCCACAACTTGAACTTAATTCAATTAAATTTTCAAACGATAAATTAAAACAATTTTGGCTTAGATTAAAAAGAGCATATTATGAAATGCGCCAACAAAAAAAGTCTAAAAGAAGATTAAAACGCGAAGCCAAGAAGAAACAAAAAGTATTAGAAACGCAAAAAGAAGTTGAAATCCCTTCAAACAAATTCTCAATTTTGGACTTAAAGAACTTAATCATCAAAAAAATAATTGAAAAAGTTCCCCCAACAACAATTTTAACCTTCAATAAAACAGGTTTTAAAATTATAGACAAAGAAAATTTGGGAATAACAATCAGCGTGACTCCAGTTATCAAATCGGAAGAAAATTTAAGGGTTTACGATGAATATAAAGCCAAATTCACAAACTATAATTTCAAACAATTTGAAGAAAATTACGAAAAAAAATACAACGAAGTGGGCGAGAGCTTAGCAGACATGATAAGAGTTTTCAAAAACCTTTACTTCAATATTAATTCTTACTTGCCAAGCCAATTTTTCATTGAATCTTTGCTTTACAATGTGCCAAATGAATTGTTTGAAGCAACAAATTCTTATGAGTCCTTAATCAAAATTTTAAACTATCTTCACAACGCAAGCATTCAAAATTTTGTTTTCATTTACGATGCTAACACAAAACTTTTCAAAACTGAACTCATTGAGGAAAGCATTTCATCAATTTATAACTTAATTAAAAAAACTGACGAATTAATTTAAAGCAGTAAATAGGGCTTGAACTCCTTTAGGTTTAAAGTTTAAATACTTCAAATTTAAGTTTTGCTTAAAATAAGCGGTTGAAATGAATGGCAGAAAGAATTTACTAAATACAAAACAAATAAAAGAAAAGCACCATTTAAGCGGTGCTTTTTTAATGGTAAAAATGGCTTAAATGGAAAGAAAAGAGATAAAATTGCATAAATTTTCTTTGCAACTAAACAAAAGAAAATTAAATATAAAAAAAATTATGAATAGTTTCGTTTATTAAAACTGATGTTTAAATTGGATTAATATAAAAACAAGTTTAACCCATATTTTAAATTTAAAAGTGCGGCAAAGTGCATTAAAAATGCCTTAAGGAATTTTAAGTGCCTTGCTTCAAATTGAATTTGATTTTGCAATGCACGATAACATTGGCTTTATTTGTTTGAAATGAACAACAAAAAAAGCCGTAAATATGTTATCTTAACTTTAATTGTAGCATAACATAACCAGAAAAAAAGGAGGCTTTGACTTACTGCCTTGCTGGCTTGTTTAACCGCTTAAAAAAAAGCCCTTGTGTCTAATAGGGCTTTTATCCCTGCATAAATGTAATAAAAAGGACAAAACAAAAATGAACATACAAATGAAGTTCGATTTGATGATATAGGGCTTTTAATGTTGAATAACAAGCAAAGGCAAGGCAGGTTATCACGCACGACAATAGTTTAAAAGTCTATTTCAATGTATAAATACATAATAGGGCAATAGTAAAGAGTTATTAAACTCTTTTAAACTATTCGCAAAAGACAGCTTTTGCGAATAGTTTAAGTATTATTTTAGACACATTCATTATATTTATATAATTTGTTTGATTTATGAGTTTAACAACTAATATTTATTATTCATATTTACATTAAATTTTTTAAAATGCATAACACATAATACATAATACTTTACGCTACATCATTTAAAATCTTTTAAATTGATT
>JBMNOM010000045.1:0-6982 GCA_050943075.1 Christensenellales bacterium
AAAAACTTTTAATTTAATTTAATTTAATTTAATTTTTGTTTTTCAAATATTCCTCAAAAGTGTTTTGTGCGCCTTTTGTCATGTCAATTTTTTCTGGTTCAATTCTTGTAAATAAAACAGGCACATCGGCAAGCACAACATTTTCGTCATAAGTCACAGGTTCAAAATTGTTCAGTTCAACTTTCAAAATGTCTTTAATCATTTGTGTGCGTTTTGGCATAATTGGTTCAAACAAATTTGCAATGTTTGCAATCATGTAAATGCAATTTGAAGTGATCGCATCAAATTTTTCTGGGTCTTCTTTTGCAAATGTCCAAGGTGTGTTGTTGTCGTAATATCTGTTTGCAAACTGCACATATTCATACAACCTTGTTGCCGCTGCTTTAAGTTCAGATTGCTCGTAAAGTGCTTTAACTTCTTTATACAAATTTTCTGTGTAGGAAACAACTTCATTGTCCAAATTTTGTTTTGGAAGTTTGCCTTCAAATTTTTTCACTAGGAAAGCCAAGTTTCTGTTAACAAAATTGCCATAGCCACCAAGCAAATGTTTTTGGTAGATTGAAAGGAAGTCGTCAAGGTTAAATGAAGCGTCTTTTCTTTCTGGGTTGTTCAAAATGAAATAATAACGAATTGCGTCCGAATCAAAGTTGGCAAGAAGAGTGTTAACTGTAATTAAATTGCCTTTGCTTTTGCTCATTTTGTCGTTGTTAAAATTAATGTATTCACAAGACACAATCATTTTTGGCGGAATGATGTTTGGGTTAATTGCGTAAAGCAAAGCAGGCAAGATGATGGTATGGAAAACAATGTTGTCTTTGCCATGCACATAATATGGCACCAAGTTTTTGTCTGTTATAAATTCTTCAAAGTTAATGCCTTTTTGTTTTGCTGCCATTTGACAAGCAGTTAAATAACCAATCACAGCTTCAATCCAAACATAAACGCGTTTGTCTTCAAAACCTTTAAAAGGAAGTTCAATTCCCCAATTTAACGAGCGGGAAATTGTTCTGTCATGCAAGCCTTCTGTTATATATTTGTTTGTTTCATTAATTGCTGTTTGACGCCAGTTTTCTTTGTTGGCATTAAAATATTTTGTCACTTGGTTTGTTAGTGCGCTCATTTCAAAATATAAGTGGGTGTTTGGTTGCAAAATTGTTGGGTTGCCACATTTTTTGCAAACCTTATCTTTAAGCATTTCTGGTTTTAATGCGGTTAAGCAATTATCACATTGATCGCCATCTGCAATATGATTACAAATTGGGCAAATGCCTTTTAACTCTCTGTCAGACTTAAACTTGTTGCAAGTGGTGCAAAAATCTTCTTCTTCAGTTTTTTCATAAAGAAAACCATTTTTGTCAATTTGCAAAAGCAAGTTTTGCACATTTTGTTTGTGCTCTTCTGTCATGGTATTTGTGTAAATGTCATAAGTGAAGCCCAAGTCTGCAAATGTTTTTGTAAATTCAGTGTCATAATGTGTTGCAATTTCTTTTGGAGAAACATTCAAATTTTCAGCTCTTATGGTTATTGGTGTGCCATGACAATCCGAGCCGGAAACAAAAACAACTTCGTTGCCGTTTTTTCTAAAAAATCTTGCCAAAACATCACCAGGCAAAAGCGCTGCCAAGTGCCCAATGTGCATTGAATTGTTTGCGTAAAGCCATGCGTTTCCAATAAAAATTTTCTTGTCCATAAAAACCTCTTTTTAATACTATGCTAGTTTATCACAACACTTTTTTTATGTCAATAAAAGCAGATAATATGTGAAATTTTGCAAATAAAAAAATCTTTAATTTTGAAATTAAAGACTTTTTAATTTTTTAAAATTACATTGATTGTGTTTGAGTGTTTTCCGCGTTTTTGTTAATTAATTGCAAAGCTTTGTCTGGTGCAATTTCAACAAAGTTGCCATCTTTTGTTTTTTGGTAATATTTTGTGTGCTCAAAAGTGTGGCCATAACCCGTTTTAACAATTTCAGAGTAAGAATAAACATTTTCACATTCTTTAACTGCTTTAACTTTTAAGCCATTATTCAATTTTATAATTAAACTCTTGTTTGTCATTAAATTAACTCCTATTATGACAAAAAATATAACACAAAGACTTAAAAATGTCAATACAGCAATTTTCAAAAATCTTTTTGTTTTGTATAATTTATATGATTAATAAACTATTTAATTGACTAATTTGCAATTAATATTTATAATAAATGTAAAACTTTTTTATTATTTAAGGAGTTATTGTGAAACAAACAATTTTAACAGGAATAAAACCAACCGGAAGTGTCCACATTGGCAATTATTTTGGTGCAATTATTCCAGCAATTGAATTAAGCCAAACACAAGACGCAAACTTTTTTTATTTTATTGCAGACTATCACGCATTAACAACCGTGAAAGACGCAAAAACGCTTTCAAACCAAACTTATGAAGTTGCTGCAGCATGGCTTGCTTGTGGGCTTAACCCAGAAAAAGTTGTGTTTTACAAACAATCTGACATTCCAGAAATTTTTGAACTTACAACAATTTTAACAAACTTAACTCCAAAAGGGCTTATGAACAGAGCACATGCCTACAAAGCACTTGTGCAAGAAAACAAAGCAAACAATTTGGACGAAGACCACAACATTAACATGGGGCTTTACAACTATCCAATTTTAATGACAGCAGACATTGTTGCATTTAACGCAACCAAAGTGCCAGTTGGAAAAGACCAAAAACAACACGTGGAAATTGCGCGTGACATTGCAAAAGCGTTTAACAACCGCTATGGCAAATGCTTGGTGGAAACCCAGCCACAAATTAAACAAGAAGTTGCTCTCATCACAGGAACAGACGGCAGAAAAATGAGCAAAAGCTATAACAACATTATTGGTTTGTTTGAAAATGAAGACCAACTTTTGAAAAAAATTAACCGCTTGGTGACAGATTCCAAAGGAATTGACGAGCCAAAAGGCACAGACAACGCAGTGTTTGAGCTTTACGCGTTGTTTGCAAATAAACAGCAAACTGAAGCGTTCAAACAACAACTTGAAAGCGGAATTTCATGGGGACAAGCAAAAAAAGAGCTTTTCAATTTGGCAAATTCTGTTTTGGCGCCTTTAAGAGAAAAATATAATTACTATATGCAAAATAAACACCTAATTGATGAAATTTTGCAAAAAGGACAACAAAAAGCAAGAGAAGTTGCTTCTGAAACACTTATAAGAGTGAAAAAAGCAATTGGTGTTGCAAAATAATTAAGAAGAAATTTAAGGAGAAATTATGTTAAACGAAAAAGTGGAAATGCGCAACCTTAAAGGCACATTTGACTTTTTGCCAAAAGAGCAAAGAATTAGAAACAAAATCATCAGCACGTTGCAACAAGTTTTTGAACTTTATGGTTATCAACCTGTTGAAACACCAATCTTGTGTCATTATGACGTGCTTGCAAGCAAATATTCTGGTGGGTCAGAAATTTTAAAAGAAGTTTATAAGCTGCAAGACCAAGGTGAAAGAGAACTTGCACTTCGATATGACTTAACTGTTCCATTTGCACGCCTTATTGCAATGAATCCAAATTTAACTTTTCCTTTCAAACGCTATGAAATTGGAAAGGTGTATAGAGATGGCCCTGTGAAAGTTGGCAGAAATCGTGAGTTTTATCAATGTGACGTTGACGCTATTGGCGTTAAAGGTGTGACACTTGAAGCCGAGCTTTTGCTTCTTGCATTCCACGTGTTTAAAAAACTTGAAATTGATGTTTACATTAAATATAACAACAGAAAATTAATGTCTGGTTTAATTGAAATTGCAGGCATTAACAAAGAAATTGTTAAAGATGTTATCACAATTGTGGACAAAATTAAGAAAATTACAAAAGCAGAATTTGAAAAAGAACTTAATGACATTGGACTATCAAACGAACAAATTGAAAAACTTCACACATTGTTTTCAATGGACTTAAACTCAATTAAACAGCGATTTGGAAACCTTGAAAATCAAAATATTAATGAGGGACTTACAGAACTTTATGAACTTGAAGGTTATTTAAGCCAAACAGATATTTTGAAAAACTGCAAACTTGATTTAAGCTTGGCAAGAGGACATGAAATTTACACAGGCATTGTGTTTGAAGTTTTCACAAAAGATGGGCTTATCACTTCAAGCATTGGCGGCGGCGGAAGGTTTGACAAAATTATCACAAACTTTATTGACAATGGAATTGAATATCCAGCATGTGGCATAAGTTTTGGGCTTGATGTGATTTACAACTATTTGCTTTTAACTCAAAAAGCTGAAGAGCAAAGCAGTGCAGACTTATACATCATTCCAATGGGAACATTTGCTCATTCAATGAGACTTGCAGAACGCTTGCGTGAAAAAGGTGTTAAAGTTGAAATTGCTTTAAACCAAGGCTCTGTTTCAAAAGAAATGAAAAAAGCAAACAAACTTGGCATGCCATTTGTGACTGTTATTGGCGAAGATGAAATTACCACTGGCAAACTCACAATTAAAAACATGGCAAAAAGCGAACAAAAAGAATACACACTTGAAAATATTGATGCTTTGTGTGCTGACATTTTAAGAAAATAAGAATAATATTAAAATACATAAAAACAAAAAACCTTTAAGCAATTCTTAAAGGTTTTTATTTTAAATTCAAATTAAGCATTCAATTCTTTTTCTGGTTGTGTTTTTTGTTTGAAATGGTTTAAACACGCGCGTTTATATTCTTCGCCAAAAATTTCCGCCAAAACAAGCCTTAAGCAAGCGCTTAGTTGTTTTAAATCAATTTGCAAATTTGGATTAAGTGGGTCATAAACTTTTATAACTTCAAAGTCATTCAAAGTCACTCTAACTCTGTCTGCAACATTTTTTCTGCCTGCGCCAATTATTAAAAGTTTGGTTTCTGTTGTTTCAACTCCGCAGGTGTTGTTGCCAAATTCAACAACCTTATTCAAATGTGGCAAAAAGCGTTTAATTGCCTTGCCTCTAAAAACAAACTTCATTTTACAATTCTCCATTAAGTTAATATATATTACTACTTTTAAAAAAAAATGCAAGATTTATTTTTTTTAACTTTAACAAAAATGCACTTTGTTTTTAAAACACTTTAAAAATCTTGTGTGTTTTTTTCTTTAAAAATGGGGAAAATATATAAAAAAATATAATAAAAAATAAAAATTGACTTTTGCTTTATAATAAGATATACTTAATTAATAAAAGGTTTATAAAAGTAAAGCACGAGTAAACATTTCGTAGCTTTCTTTTTTTGGGTGAAAAATGAGTTTTAATAAACTCGGACTTAATGAGTCCACATTAAATGCACTTGACAACATTGGGTTAACAACACCAACAGAAGTGCAACAACAAACAATTCCTGCAATGCTTTCAGGAAAAGATGTTTTAGTTAGAAGTCAAACGGGAAGTGGAAAAACACTTGCGTTTGTTTTGCCAATCATTGAAAAATTGAATTTATCAGCTGGTAAATTGCAAGCAGTAATTTTGGCACCAACAAGAGAACTTGCTTTGCAAATCACAGAACAAATTGAAAAATTGATGTCATACATTTATGGCTTGCAAACAGTTTGCGTTTATGGTGGCGACAGCACATCAAAACAAGCAAGGCTTTTAAAGCAAAAGAAACCACAAATACTTGTGGGAACAACAGGCAGAGTTAACGATTTGCTTAGAAGAAAAATTTTAAATTTTTCTCATGTTAACACAATCATTCTTGATGAAGCAGATACCATGCTTGACATGGGTTTTTTGGAAGACATTGAAACAATTCTTTCATCAATCACAAACACAAAACAAACAGCGCTTTTCAGTGCAACTTTCCCAAAAGGAATTTTGTCATTAACATCAAAATTTTTGTCTGATCCTCAAAAGGTTGAAATTGGCACTGCAAATCAAAGCCTTGAAAACATCAGGCAACACTTCATCAATGTTCCAAAACAAGAAAAAATGGAACATTTGGCAGCGCTTTTAAACAAAATGCAAGTTGAAAAAACAATCATTTTCACAAACACAAAAGCCGAAGCACAAAAAGTGAGTGACTTTTTGAATCAAAACAAAATGCTTTCACAAGCAATACATGGCGACTTGTTTCAAAGTGTTAGAAAAAAAGTTTTAACAGAATTTAAAGCAGAAATTGTTAAAATTTTGGTGGCAAGTGACGTTGCAGCAAGAGGGCTTGACATTAAAGATGTTGACTATGTTATTAACTATGACATTCCAAGCAGTGTTGAGTTTTACTTGCACAGAATTGGCAGAACAGCACGCGCAGGCAAAAAAGGTGTTGCAATCACACTTTTAACAAACCAAAAACAAGCAGATTTGTTAAAGCAATACGCACGCGAAACAAAATCAGAATTAAGTGAATTAACTTTGGGCTACAAAGTGACATTTGCAAAAGAATTAGTTGAAAAGAAAAACCGCAAACAATCTTTTGTTAAAGCGGGCAAAGCAAAAAAACAATTTTCTGGCGACAAAAAAGCAGGTTTTGACAAAAAAGACAGAAAAACAAGAGAAAAATCTTTTGACAGAAAAGATAAATTTGGCAAAGAAAGTTTTGAAAGAAAAGACAAATTTGACAGAAAAGATAATTTTGAAAGAAGAGAACGTTCATCAAGAAGAGAGTTTTCAGACAAGAAAGATGGTTTCAGAAGTGAACGTCCAGCAAGAAGAGAATTTTCAGACAAGAAAGACGGCTTTAAAGGCAGAGACGGCAAAAAGTTTTCAGCTGAAAGAAAAACAAGAAGTGCTTCTCCAAGACAACGCAAATCGTCAGAAGGAAAAGGTCAAGCAGGTGGCGATTATAAGCCAAGAAAAAGAAAATAATTAAAAGATTTTTTTTAGTAAAATTTTTAATAAAAAACACGAGAATTTCTCGTGTTTTTTTATTTTTTTATTTTTTTATTTTTTTATTTTTTTATTTTTTTTATCTTTTATCAATTTTTTATCTTATAAATTTTTTATCTTTTGCTTATTTGTTTTTTTTA
>JBMNOM010000008.1:0-34948 GCA_050943075.1 Christensenellales bacterium
TATTTAAGTGTTATTATTACAAAAGTTTTAAATATATTAAATATAAAATGTTTGTGTTTTTTGCATTCTGTGATATAATATTTTGAATTTATAATTAATGCGTAGGAGATGTAGATTTGAAAAAAGTAAAAACTAATTGGACTTTAATAATATCCTTGCTTTTAATTGGCGCGGTGTTTCTTCTTTTGTTCAGCGACTACGGAACAAGCGGAGAAAAAATTTCTGCCACAGAAGCAATTACTATAGTTGAAAATGGTCAGGTTTCTGACTTTTACGCCCAAGGCGGAGTTGCAAAAATTAAACTTGCAACAGGCAGCAAAGTTGCCCCAGGAACTTTCCCAAAACAAGCAGACTATCATTTTAAATACACCACAACTTCTTTGGAAATTGTGCTTGAAGCAATTGAAAACTTTAACCAATACGCTTCAGTTGACAACAAAATTAACTGGAACATTGAACCGGAAAGCCCATCATTCATCGACCAAATTTATCCATATTTATTCTTACTTATGATTGTGCTTGGCATATTCTTGGTTTACAAAATGCTTAACTCATCAAACAAGGGTGCAATGAATTTTGGAAAAAGCCGTGCAAAAGCTGTGACAAATGTTAAAGTGAGATTTGCAGATGTTGCCGGAGCAGACGAGGAAAAAGAAGAACTTAAAGAAATTGTTGAATTTTTGAAAAACCCACAAAAATTTATTAGTTTGGGTGCAAGAATTCCAAAAGGCGTTTTGCTTGTTGGCCCACCAGGAACTGGTAAGACATTGCTTGCAAGAGCGGTTGCGGGCGAAAGCAATGTGCCATTCCTTTCAATAAGTGGATCAGACTTTGTTGAAATGTTTGTTGGTGTTGGTGCCTCCAGAGTGAGAGATTTATTTGAAGAAGCAAAACGCAACTTGCCATGCATTGTGTTCATTGATGAAATTGACGCAGTTGGTAGACAACGTGGCGCAGGGCTTGGCGGTGGAAATGACGAAAGAGAACAAACGCTTAACCAACTTTTAGTTGAAATGGATGGCTTTGAAGCAAACGAAGGTATAGTCATTTTGGCGGCAACAAACCGCAGCGACGTGCTTGACCCAGCACTTTTAAGACCAGGCAGATTTGACAGACAAATTTATGTTCATGTTCCTGATGTTAAAGGCAGAGAAGGAATTATTAAAATCCACGCGAAAAACAAACCAATTGATGAAAGTGTAAATTTTGAAACACTTGCAAGAATCACAAGCGGATTCACAGGTGCAGACATTGAAAATATGCTTAACGAAGCTGCAATTTTGGCAGCAAGAGCAAACAGGCCAAGAATTATCATGGAAGACCTAACCGAAGGCATTAACAAAGTTATTATGGGGCCTCAAAAGAGAAGCAGAGTTGTGACAGAAAGAGATAAGAAAATCACAGCTTATCACGAATCTGGACACGCAATTTTGGGTAAGGTGTTGCCACATTGCGAACCAATTCAAGAAGTTTCAATCATCCCTCGTGGCGGAGCAGCTGGATACACAATGAGCCGTCCTGAAAACGATGATAGCCACATGACATTTAACCGCTTAAACGATGAAATTGCCATGATTATGGGTGGCAGAATTGCGGAAGAAATTATTTTTAAAGACATCACAACAGGCGCTTCAAGCGACATTCAAAAAGCAACTCAACTTGCAAGAAAAATGGTGACTGAATGGGGTATGAGTGAAATTGGCTTTATGGCATTTGAAGGCGAAGACAGATTATTTATTGGCAGAGATTATCAAACAAAAAATAATTACAGCGAAAAAATGGCTGCAAATGTTGATGAAGAAATTTTGAAGATTTTGAATTACAACTATGGCAGAGCAAAACAAATTTTGCAAGACAACATCGAAATGCTTCATAATATGAGTGAATTGCTCTTGCAAAAAGAAACAATTTATCATGACGAAGTTGAACTTTTGTTTGAGAAAAAATCAGTTGAAGAAATTATTGCAATTATGAATGAGAGGGAATCTGAAAAACTTAAAAAAGCAGAAGAATTGAAGAAAATAATGCAACAAGAACTTGTTTTGAAAGAACTTGACCAAAAAGTTGAAACTGGAAAAATTTATTTGAAGAATGGAATTATAACTCCAGCAGATTTGGAAAGATTGCTTGTTAAACGCAAAGAACAATATGACAAATTGCAAAAAATGAAACAAGAAGTTAACAGTTCCAAAGAAAGTGCTTTAAGTGTTCAAAATGAAACTCTTGAAACTGAAAAACCTGCAAAGAAAAGAACAAAGAAAGTTGCAGAAAAGCAAGAAAAAACAGCTGAATTAAACAAAGAAGAGGCAGCAGAAAAGAAGCCTTCAACAAGGAAAAAAACTGCGCCAAAAGAAAAACAAGAAGAAAACAAAACAGAAGAAAAAAAACAAAATCAAAAACAACAAAAAAGAAAAAAGAGGAGAATGAATAATGAGAAGTAAATTAGGTTTAATTATATCTCTCAGTTTAGTGGGTGTTTTAGTTATCACAGCAATTATTTTGGGAGTTGTCAAAGTTGATTACAGCCCAAAATTCTTTGACGCACCAAATTCAATTATGATTACGGATAAAGATTCCAGCGCACAATACCACACAGGAAGAACATCAGAAGGCGAACAAAAAGAAAACTTTGTAAAACTTGTTTCATTGTATAATGGAATTTACAAACAAAGCGTGATTGCAAGCACATTTGCTGGAAATGCAGGCAACGAAGTTGTTGTGCAATATGAAAGCGGGAGTGTTCCATCAAAAAGCGGATACAGAGTTTTGATTAACTATCCAACAAAAGCAGTTAAAGCAAGCAATGGCATTGAATATCAAGTTGAACAACTTATATTTAACTTGGAAGACAAAGCAGGAATGCAAGAAGTGACATTGTATTTAAACATTAAAGGCTCAACCACAGGATATTTAACAGTTAAAACACTTGCAAACACAAAAATGCTTTATGATTTTGTTTCAGAATTAGAATATAAATAAGCTTTAAAAGTTTTGTTTCTTTTAAGCAAAATGTTAAAATTAAAACATGGGAAAAATAACACTTGTTTTAAGCTCCAACATTGAAGATTTAAAAAACAATGTAATAAAAATGATTGATTTGAAAAGCGCTCGGGAGAATGTTGTCATTGTGCCCGATCGCTTTTCTTTGCTTTCAGAACTTGCAATTTTTAACCAGCACAAAACTTCAAGTGTGTTTAACACAAATGTTATGCCAATTTCACGCCTTGCAACAAGTTTGCTTGAAAAAATTGGAAAGAAAATTGACATTGTCACAAAAGAGGAGGAAGGCTTTTTAATTAGAAGAAGTATTCAAAAAACCTCACACTTATTCAAAGTTTTGCCACAAACAACAAGTGTTGGCTTGTGTGAAGAAGTTGCTTCAACAATTGCGCAATTAAAGGCAAATAAAGTTGCTGTTGAAAATTTGAAAAACACTCAATTTGGGCAATTTTTACAAGATAAACTTGATGATATAATGCTTATTTACGCCGAGTATGAAGCCTTGCTTGGTGAAAAAGCAGACAGTGGCAGAATTTTGGAAGTGTTTGACCAAAACATTGAAAACATTGCGTTTTTGCAAAATATGAATTTGTTTTTTGTGGGGTTTGATTCTTTCACAACACAAATTTTTGAACTTATTAAAAAACTTAAAAAATATGTGCCGCAAATTGTTGTGGGGGCTTTTTATCATTTTAATTCAAACAACAAAAAAGTGTTTGAACTTGATGTTTATGAAAAGTTTAACACTTTTAAAAAAGAAGAAGGTTTTGAAATTATAGAAACTGCAAGCACATTGCCAGCAGTGTTTGATTTTGCCCATAAAAATGTGCTTTCACGAAGCAAAGAAAACTTGGAAATTAATGAAGAAATTAAGCTTTTTTCTTATGAAAACCCAAAACAAGAAATTGAATTTACACTTAAAGAAATTGCAAGTTTAATTAAAGAAGAGGGCTTAAGGTATTCCGACTTTGCCATTGCAACACAAAACCTTGAAAGGCAAAAAAATGCTTTGGAACTTGCACTTAAAAAGTTTGATTTAAGCTATTATTTGGACACAAGCTATTCATTTTCAAAAACACCACTTGGGGAATTTGTACTTTTGTTTTTAAACCTTATTTTAAAACAATTTGACAAAAACGCACTTAAAGGTTTTTTGGGCTCAATTTTTGTTGGGCTTTCTTTTAATGAAAGAGCTGAAATGTTTAACCTTCTTGATAAATATTTAACCTTTTACAACGACTTAAAAACACTTGAAAAAGTTGTTGTGAGTCAAGACAGAGAAGTGTATCAAAAATTTAGAAAATACTTTTTCAAATTTAATGCATACAGAGAAAAATTGTTTAAAGCAAAAACAATTTTTGATTTTGTTAATTTTATTAATGAATTTCTTGAAGACTTTGAAGTGGAAAAAGTGTGTGAAGTTAATGCGTTAAAACTAAGCGCAGAAGGACAGTTGAAAGAAGAAAAAATTTTCTTACAACTTTATTCAAAATGCACGCAAAGCCTAAACTCATTAAACGCATATTTGCAAGATGAAGAAGTGAGTGCAGACGAGTTTTATGATTTATTAAAAAACAGTTTTGAAAGCAAAAAAGTTTCAACTGTTCCAATGAGTGGAGATTGCATTTTTGTTGGAGAAACAACAACAAGTTTCTTTCCAAAAGTTAAGCATTTGTTTGTGCTTGGGGCAAGTTATTCCTCAGTGCCACAAAAGCTTGAAGACAAAGGTATTTTAAATGATAAAAACCTTGAAGAAATGGAAAGGGAAATTAAAGTTTCACCAAAAGTGCAAACAATAAATAAGCGCAATAAGTTTAAACTTCTTAACCTTTTTGCAATTCCAGAAAAAACTTTAACAATTAGCTATAGCGCTGTGGGTGATGGGGAAGAAAACAACACACCGAGCGTGCTTATGAAAGACCTTGAAAAAATTTTTAAATATAGAAACGAAAACTTAAAAATTGTTTCAAGAACTTCACTTTTGCAAAATTTATCAGAAATTGACCAAATGATAAGCATTGAAAAACACGCAATCAACACAGGTATTTTAAAAGAATTTTTGCTTAAGAATTTTGACAACAAAATGTATAAGAAAAAGTTTGTTAACTCGGTTTACAATGTTTTAAAACAAGAAGACAAGTTTTCAGAAAGTGAACTTAACCTTTTAAAGCGTGAATATGAATTGCCAAAAATTAAAAACGCAAGACAATTATTTTTTAAGGTTGGAAACACAAAAGTTTCACAACTTGAGGCTTATTTCAAATCGCCATTCATGCACTTTTTGTCTTATGGATTAAAATTGCAAGAAAACGAAACAAGCGATATTTCCAAACTTGAAATTGGAAATTTTTTGCACTTTGTGGCGGAAGAATTTTTAACAAGAAATGTCCAAACAATTAAAGTTTTAACAGAGGAAGAAATTGCCCAGCAAGCAAAACAAATTGCTTTGGAAGCCAAAAAGAAAGAAAGTTTTTATAAGTTTTTCATAAACTTTGAAAACAAAACATTGTTTAAGTTATTGCAAGAAGAAGCAATCACACTTTGTGTTAATCTTGCTCTTCAACAAAAAAACTCACGCTTTACACCAAAGCATTTTGAAAAAGCAATTAACCAAGAAAACTATTTTGAAAAAGCAAATCTTTCTCTTCGTGGCCGAGTGGACAGAATTGACGAGTTTGGCAATGGGTTTGTTATATATGACTATAAAAGTGGAAAGGTGGAATTAAATGCAAAACTTATCTACACTGGGGAAAAAATTCAGCTTTTAATTTATGCCGACATCTACGCGCGCCAAACTGGAAAAACAGCAATGGGTGTGTTTTACTTCCCAATTAAAAACTCGTTTGACCAAAAAAATGAAAAGAAAATGCGCGGATTGTTTAACCTTGACCCAGACAACGTTTTAAACCTTGACACAAGTTTGAATTATGAAAACAATAAAAGTGAATTTGTTGCAGGGCTTGGCATTTCCACAGACCAAAAATATATCAAAAACAACCAAATCGTGCCGCACAATCACAAGTTAAGCAAAAGTTTTTACAGCGCAATTTCTTATGCCAAAAAAGTTTGCGAAAACGCGCTTGAAGAAATTTTGCAAGGCAACATTGCCATGAACGAAAAAGAAAACCCAAGCCTTGAAGGGCTTTTTGAAGATGGCTTATTATTAAAACTTAAAGATAACACAAACCTAGAAATTCCAGACGACATTTTTGAACAAGGAGAAGAATAGTTTGGTAGAATTTGAATTTAAACCCGAACAAAAAAAGATTATTGAAGCAAGTGGAAAAAACTTGCTTGTTTCTGCGTCTGCTGGAAGCGGCAAAACCACAGTTATGATTGAACGAATTTTTAATAAACTTGTTAAAAAAGAAGTTAAAATTGAAGATTTGCTTGTGCTTACATACACCGCAAATGCAGCAGAAGAAATGAAACAAAAACTCGTGAAAAAACTTGCTGGTTTAAGTGAAGAATATGAGTTTTTGGAAGAGCAAATGGAAAACATTGACGCTGCCGACATTTCCACAATTCACAGTTTTTGCCAAAGATTAATTAAAAAAAACTTTCATCTTTTGCCAGAAATTGATATAAACTTCAGCCTTTTAAATTCTCAAGAGCAAGCAATTTTGCGTGAAAGGGCAATGAAAGAAGTTATGCTTAAGTTTAAGGAAAGCAAGCCAGACGATTATTTTTACTTGCTTTCACTTTATGGAAAAGAACGCAACGACAATAAAATTACATCATTAATTTTTGAAATTGATAAGCATTTGGATGCAACAAGTGACAAAGAAAAATTTAGAAAACAAGTTGCTTTTACAATGTATCAAAATCCAAACATTGCGTATGAAATTTTAAATCAAAATTTTGTGACAAAAATTAAAGGTTTTGTTTTTAGAACAGAAAAATTAAACAAAAAAGCAAGATATTTAGACTCTGAAAATTGCCTTGCCACCACAAGCGATGTTTTGCTTGCGTTAAGGCAAATTTCTCCTGAAAACTCATTTTTTAAAAACTTGAATTTGTTTTTAAGTTTTAAGTTTGAAAAAACAAAAAAAGACGAAAATTTTGAGGAATTATCTCAAGAAATTCATGCTCTTAAAAAAGACATTTCAAGCTTTAAAACAAGCATAAAAAACAAAAATTTTGATGATGAAAATGAAAACAATCAAAGTTTGCTTGAAGGACAAAAAACCTTGCAAATCTTGCTTGAATTGCAAAAAGAATTTGAGGAGAAATACACTCTTATTAAACGCAAGAAAAACTCACTTGATTTTTCCGACCTTGAGCGTCTTGCAATTAAGTTGACAAGCAAGGAAAACGTGCAAAAAGAACTTAGGGAAAAGTATAAACTCATTTTTGTGGACGAGTTTCAAGACGCCAATGAAGTGCAAGAAAATTTAATTAAAAACCTTGCGTCAGGAAACAATTTGTTTTTTGTGGGTGATGTTAAGCAAAGCATTTATGGTTTCCGCAGGGCAAAACCACAAATCTTTTTGGACATGCAACAAAAATTTAAAACAGATCCAAATAGCCAAAATATGAGTCTTAACCTAAATTTTAGAAGCGACCAAAACATTTTGGAATTTGTTAACATGATTTTTAAAACAATTATGACAGACAAAACCGCAGGGCTTAACTATCAAACAGAAGCCATGTTTAAACCATTTAAACAACTTGGAGATAATGGGCTTGAAAGGGTTAAAATTGTTGGCGTTATTAAGGAAAAAGAAGAAAAACAAAAAGCGTCAGCAATTTACAGCGTTTTAAACCAAGAAGAAACCCCAGACGAGAAAAAACAAGGGGAAATTGAAGCATATTTGGTTTCACAAGACATTGAAAAACTTCAGCGCACAACAATTATTGATAAAGATGGCAAGCCAAGGCCAGTGCGCCACAGCGACATGACAATTCTTGTTAGAAAAAGAGGGAATTTCTTTGATTCATTTTGCAAAAAACTGGTTGAACTTGGCGTTCCAATTTATGCAAACAACTCACGCAGTTTGTTTGAAGAGCCAGATGCTAAAAAATTTATTGCACTGTTCCGCCTTGCACAAAGTTTTCATGATGATTATTCCTTGGCAGCAGTTATGACAAGCTTTTTTGCTTCATTTACTTTTCAAGATTTGGCAGACATCAAACTTGCGCAGCCAAAGCAAAAATATTTTTTCCAAAGTGTGATTGCTTATTCCAAAACAAATAAGGACGAGTTGGCGGAAAAAATTGAAAACTTTATTGTCACAATTGAGCAGTTTTTTGAAAATGTGCAAATTAAAGGCGTGTTTTTTGCCTTGAGTGATATTTTGCAAAAAACAAGTTATGTGGAAAAAGTTTTGTGTTTGCCAGAAGGCAAGCAAAGAGTTCAGGCAATTGAAAGGTTTTTAAACCTTTTAACTGAAGGCGAAAACAATTTTAACATAAACTCATTTTTGGAATTTGTTGAAATTGAAAACAATGAAATTAAAGCGCCAAACTTTTTTGCAGGCGACCAAGATTGTGTTAATGTGACAACAATACACTCAAGCAAAGGGCTTGAATATCCAATTGTATTTTTGGTGGAAATGGGGTCAGACTTCACAAAAGCACCACCAAAAGCCGAAGTTAAAATCCATGACGATTTGGGTGTTGGGTTGAAATATTATTCTGATAAAACGCTTAAAAAAGAGCCATCAATTTGCTATGAAGCAATTGATATTGTTAACAAAAAAGAAGAATTTTCTGAAAAGCTTAGGCTTTTGTATGTTGGGCTAACACGCGCGGTGGAGTATATGTATATATATGGTAAAATTGAGCCAAAGAACATTGAAGCACATGAAAACGACTGGCAAGTTTTTGAAGCAAAATCATACATGGAGCTCATTTTGGGCGCGCTTGAAAAAACAGATTTGGAAACATTAATGCAACACAATTTTGCCTTAATTGACACACCGCTTTGCAGGGCAAGTGTTCAGCTTTATAAAGACAGCGAAAATAAAGAAAGAGAAAAAGAAGTTGAAGCAAACTTTTTCACAAAAGGCGATCTTGAACTTGAAGAAGGGCTTTTGCAAAGTTTAAAAACTGAATATAAATTTAAAAACGCAACAAGCATTGCGCTTAAAAATTCTGTTTCTTCAATTATTAAACACGAGTATTATGAAAGCTTTAACGCAATGCCACAAAAACTTGTTTTAAGCGAGCATTTAACAACAGAAAAGGTGTCGCAAGAAGAGGGCATTTTGTATCACAAAATTTTTGAGATTTTAGATTTTGAAAGCGTGGAAAATGAAACAGACATTGAAAACCAACTTTTAAAAGCAAACATTAACCCTGAAATTATTGACAAAACAAAAGTGTTAAATGTTGTTAACCTTATTAAACCATTCACTATTGGCAACAAACATTTTAAAGAACAAAAATTTATGATGTATGTGCCATATAATGAAGTTGTTGAAAGTGAAATAACAGACAAAATTTTGGTGCAAGGTGTGATTGACTTATTTGTGCTTGGAAACAAAAACATTTTAATTGACTATAAGTTAACTCATCTTGGCGATGACAATTTAATTAAAAAGCGCTATGTAAAACAACTTGCACTTTACAAAAAAGCAGTTATGGAATTTTACAATGTGCAAGAAATCGAGTGTGTGATTGTGGACATCAACCGCCAAAAATTAATTAAACTTTAAAACAAAAAAGCTTTTTAGTTAAAGCTTTTTTCTTTTATTGGCATTATTTTTAAAATTTTTATCAAAAAGGTTGTAAAGTTTGGGTTTATTTATTATTATAAAACTATAATAAGCATTTTTTAGGGGTAAAAGATGGAAAAAGAAGTGATTTTTATATCTGCAAAAGAAGCAGTGATAAATTTTTTTAAACAGGAATATGAAAGCTTTCCAAACAAACTATTAAATCAATTTTTAAGTTCTTTTTCACATTTAAGTTCTTATGAAGAAGAGGGTGACAAAATTAGGCCAAACATTGTTTTCACAAACAACATTGACGCTTTAATTAGGGCTGTGCCTTTAACATATAAGGTGCCACTTTTTGAAGACGAAAACGAAACAACTTTTAGTTTAAGAATGAAAGCACTTTTGCCATTTTGCAAAGAAGACTGGACAATATACATAAGCATTAAAGACGACCAAATTAACTATGGTGTTGTTAAAACACTTAACAGCATTAAAGAAGAATCATTTTTAAAATTGGTTTCCAAGTCTGAAGTTTTGAAACAAAAAACAGACAAAATAAGTGCAATTATTGTGGAAAGTTTTACATCCAACACTGTTGTTTTAAAATCATTAAAAGGGGAAAGATTAAACATTAACTTTTCACTTGATGTTGAAAAATTTAACAAATGGGAAGATGAAATTAAAGAGTTTGTTGAGGCAAGTTTCAGCAAATTAAGAACAACAGAAAAAAAACTAACAGAAATTAAAACAATGTATCAAAACGTGTTTGAAAAAGTGTTTAAAAACGTTCATGGCGCGTTGTGTGTTGTGGTGGATAAAGACTATGTTGACAACGGCTTTTTCTCAGATGGAATTTGGCTTAAAGAACCAATTTCTTTCAGTAAATTGTTTATGCAAAGCAAAAGCTACAGTGAAGCCAAGTTAACATCATTTTGTGATCTTTTCATTTCCATGCTAAACTTTGACGGTATCACAATTGTGGACAACACAGGCACAATTAGAGCATACAATGTGTTTGTTGAAACCAACACAAACAAATTGCAAAAAATAACTGGCGGAGCAAGAAAGCGCGCTGCCTACACTGTGATTAATTCAAGAAGAAGAAAAATTATGGGTGTTTATTTTCAATCAAGAGATGGCGACGTGTTCTACAAAAAAATTAAACGATAATTAAAAAAAACTTAAGCAATAAGGGTGTTAAAAGTTAAATAAAAAAATAATAAAATTTTTTAAAAACAAAAAGAACGGCTTTGATAAGCCGTTTTTTTGTTTCTTATTTTATTTTTTTGTCTTAAATTAAACTATTATGTTGTTTTTACCAAACTTTGTCGTTTTTAATTTTAACTTTAATAATGATTATAAGCCCAATTCCCATCACCAAAATCAACCCGCCAGTGAAAGCAATAACTTCAAGTGTGCGGTCAATTTTAATCACCAAATTAATTTGGTCGGAGTTAATTTCAGGTTCGTTTGGTTCGCTGTATCGTGCGTAAATTGTGTAGGAAGCATATTGCGTTGGTTCAAACAAAAATGTTCTTCCGCCATATTGAACAGGGTTTGTATAACCTTTGATATACCATTTTATGTTTGCAATGTCATTTGAATCGTCAACATTTGTTATAGTGAAAAGATAGTTTTTGAAACCAAGTGAGTTGTTTTGTTGTTCTGAAAGTGAAAGTTTTAATTCTGTTAATGGTTTGTGTTTTGTTGTGAAGGTGAAAATGTCGGAGTAAAATTCGCCAACTTTTGCAACAAAACTGTATGAGCCAGGAAGAATTGGTGTAAATGTGAATTCTTCTGGAATTGCTTGCAATGGCAAGCTGATGAATTTATTGTTAATGTCAAGTTTAAACCAAGAAACAGGCTGGTTATTTGGGTTTTCAACATACATTTCAAAACGTGTAAAGCTTTCGCTGTATTCTTGCACTTGTGGTGTTATGTTAATAATTGTCACAGGAGAAGAACTCTTTTTGAAAAGAATTGTAAATGTTGCAAAAACTGCTGGATTTTCTTCAATTTGTGCTTTAATCGCCCATGTTGTGTCTGCTGTTATGTTAGCGTAGTCTTCTTTAACAAAAGTGAGAGTTGACTTTTTGCCAAAAGCACTATATTTGGCGCTTGGCACACTTGAGTTATTCACAAACCAAACAACATTTGTGCCAGAGAAGGCAACTGTGTCGGAAACTGTTGCAACAAGTGAAAATTGTGTTTGGCTGTTTTCCAAGTTAACAAAAGATGTGCCTGTGATAATAATGTCTTCATTTTCCGCAGCAAAAACAACATTTTGCCCGCTGTTTATTTTCAAAGCAAAAACAAGGCCAAAGCATAAAAAACTTGTTAAAAGCAAAAATGATATAAACTTTTTCTTCATACTATTAATTTACCACAAAAAACAAAAAAATAAAAATATTTTTATGTAAATTAAAATTAATGTAATATTTGTTTAATTTAATTAAAAAATCAAGGTTTTGCATTGCAATTAAATAATTATTTTTTTGCGTAAATTAAACACAAAAAATTAACCATCTTTTTGTCAGTTTGCCCACTTTTATTTTCAAGATTTTTTTGAAATATGATATAATAATTATATACTTAGGAGAACAAAATGAAAGGCAAATTAATTGTTATTGAAGGCACAGATTGCTCGGGGAAACAAACACAATCTGAAAGGCTTACAAAGTTTTTAAATGATAATGGAATTAAAGCAGTTAAATTCCAATTTCCAAGATACGATACCCCAACTGGCAAAATTTTGGGCGGGCCATACCTTGGCAAAGCATCAATTGGAGAGGGTTTTTTTCCAGAAGGCGCCCCAAACGTGCCTGCTGTTGTGGCATCACTTTACTTTGCTGCCGACAGAGTTTACAATGTTAAAGACATAACAAGCAACTTGGAAAATGGCGTTTGTGTTGTTTTGGACAGATATGTGGAATCCAACATGGCTTTTCAAGGCGGCAAAATTTTTGACGAAAATGAAAGAAAAGAAATGTTTGAGTTTTTAATGAATTTGGAATACAACTTGTTAAAACTTCCGCGTCCAGACTTAAAAGTGTTTTTATACATGCCTTATGAAAGCGCTTGCGAGTTAAAAAAGAATCGCCCAGAGAGAGAAGATCAACACGAAATGGACGAAAATATTTTGAAGAATGCAGAAAAAGCATACAAGGAAATTGCCAGCCTTTACAACTTTGAAACAGTTAATTGCACAGAAGGAAAAAGAATTAAAACAATTGATGAAATTGCAACTGAACTTTCTGGCGTTGTTATGAAATGCTTTTAAGCTCCTCTTTTAAAGCATTAAGCATTTCTTGCTCGTCCTTTAAAATTAAATTTAAAACATTTTTCACTTGAACATCATCAATTTTGGAAATTGTTGTCTTATAGTCGATTATTGTTTTTTGTTTAAGTTCAATGTTAAGCCAAAGCATTTGTTTAACATCTTTAACATAATCAAGCCATCGGCCAGAAAGCCAAAGGCCTTTGTTGTCGGTTAAAACAGGGTCGCCACCCAGTGCCACAATTGCTTCGCTTAAAAGTTTAATGTGAAAAAGTTCATCATTTGCTAATTTGGAAAAAAAAGAAGAAAAGCGGTTTCCAAAAACGCTTAAAACATTTGCCTGATATGACAGTTGCAAAAAACTGACAATTTTTCCTTCCTTGCCGCAAAACAAGTTTTGCACAAGGCCAAGATAATAACTGTTGTGCTTAATTCGCGACAGTTTTGGATAGGAGGCTTTGAATGAATTTTCCATCAATAATGTTATATGTAAACAAAAATTTGTTTGTTAAAATTAAAAGGAAATTATGAAAACATTTTCAAAAAACGATCAAAACTTTATATGTCTAAACTGCAAAAAAGAAGTGAGTAAATTGGGCTATTCATCCAGAAACCATTGCCCATATTGTTTGCATTCACTTCATGTTGATGTAAACCCAGGTGACAGGGCAAGCGATTGCAAGGGTGTTTTAGAGCCAGTTTTCATTGAAACAAACTCCCAAAAAGGCTACATCATTAATTTCAAATGTAAAAAATGCGGAAAAGTTGTTAGAAACAAAGCCGCAGCAGACGATAGCATTAAAGCCATTTTGGATGTTAGCCGCAAAGCGTAATTTTGAGGTGTTGCAGTTTTACAAAGAACAAAAACAACAAAAAAAATTTAAAAAGCAAACAAACTACAAAATAAAACAAAATGGCCAACCAAGGGCTATTTTATTTTTTTGCCATAGAAAGCAAAAGAATTAAAATTAAAGTGTTAAAAAGGAGAGGAGAATGAAAAAACATTTTTTATTATCATCAATGGCAATTCTTATGCTTTTAAGTGCTGTTTTGCTGACAAGTTGCGGAGCAAAAGAGTTAAAGCTGGAAAGCAACATTAAAGAACAAATTTTAATTTCAGAAGCGCATTTTGCAGATGTTGTTTACGCAAAAACCGGGCAGGTTGATTTTAACACCAACACATCGCCAGACTATATTCTAGACGACAAAATTTTTGCTAAAGTTGCAACAGAAGTTGAAGACACAATTAACAAGCTTAAAATTGGCGAGGCGTTATATTCGGCAGGAGTTGATGTTGAAGTTTTAGTTAATCCAGTTTCAAAAGTAATTCGGCCAGCTTTTAAAGTGGAAGAAAACATTTTGTATGTTTCAAGTTTAATTGTGTTTTTAAATTTGGATAATCATGGCAAAACAATGTTAAGTTTTCCAGAAAATGCCATAAGCCCAATCACAATTGATTTATATGAAAATAACTTAAGTTTAAATGCAAACGTAAAGTCAAGAAAACCTGAAACACTTTTTGAAGTGAGCCGCCTTGAACTTGAATATAACTTTCAAAGTGACAACCCAAACAACGAGTTTTTTGTTGAACTTTTTAACCGCTGGGAAAACATTGCACCATCTCTTTCTGTTTTAATTTCAACTGTTGCAAATCCTGGGAAGGTTAACCAAAGCAGTTCGTATAAATTTGAAAACCCAACCAAACCAAGTGGGGAAGAAAAGAATGGCGTTATGTTTTTTCCAGGACACAATGGCGGGGAGGATTACACATCAACAACGCCGTCAAATCATAAATTAATTTACACAATTTATGTGCCAGAACTTGGCTCGAGAAGAATTACGGTTAATTTTGAAAACACATTCACTCCAGCGTGAGTTTTGGCGTTTGATTAATTTGAAATTTATAATAAAAAATAAAATTCTCACATAATTTTGAAAATTTGTTTTAATGTGCTACTATAAAAAAGGAGGGGGAAGATGAAGGAATCAAAATTTACTGGTGGAGTGCTTGAAATGATTGGTTATGAAATTTTGATTTCACTTGCCACTGCATTAACTTTTGGGCTTGCTTTTCCATTTGTTGTGGCTTTATATTTAAGATGGGAGGCGCGAAACACATTTATTGAAGGTCGCCAGCTTGAATTTGTTGGAAGTGGCAGTGAATTGTTTGCAAAATATATTATTTGGCTTCTTTTAACTTTTATTACATTTGGCATTTATGGTTTTTGGCTTAGAGTTAAATTTTTGCAGTGGAAAACTGCAAACACGCGCCTTGCAGGCCAAAATACAATTATTGTTGAAGGATAAAAATTTGCTTAATTAAGCATTAAATGAAGGTGTGATATGGAAGAAAAAGATTTTGAAAAAGAAAACCAATCTTTGATTGAAGAAAAAGTTAAAGAAACAAAACCCACTTTGCAAAAAAATAAACTTTTTGCGCAAGAAAATGTGGAAGTGGAAGAAAGAGTTGAGGATGTGACAGCAGTTGTTAACCCAACAATTCAACCAACAGAAAGGAAAAGAAAAAAGAAGAACAAAATTAAAAAACAAAGAACAGTGTTTGATAAACTGGGCATTTTGTTTGTGGTTTTAAGCATAATTAGTTTGCTAATTGGGCTTATGCCACTTGCTGCCGCAATTGTGATTGCCATTTATGCAGTTTTATTGTTTGCATTTGCTGCCTTTACTCTCTTTTTAATTTTGCTTAACAAAGAGTTTCAAGAAAAATTTAAAATTGACCAAAACCCACTTCTTAATTTTGCGTTTGATGTCATTGCGCCAATTTCAAAATATCTTTTCTTGGGGGCTGGTGTTTTTGCTGTTCTTGCCGCGGTTATGTTTGGCGTTTCCAAAACAAAATACGACAAAGTTGCAAAAGTTGTGCTTTGTTCAATTTTGGCGGCGGTGTCAATTGCGCTTTCAGTTTTTGTTTTCTCTGGCGTAATTAAACCAATAAGTTAAAAAATAATAAAAATAAAAATCTTAATAAAAAAATAAAAAACTCTTAATTTTCTTAAGAGTTTTTTGTTTTTACTTGATTTTATTTGTCATTAAAATTATGCTTATTCTTTTCCTCTACCATTATTATTGTGAATTCGGGCCGGGCTTTTAATTTTTATTGGATGTTCTCTTTTTCTTTCTCTCACAGGCTCTTTAACCGGCTCTGGTTGTGTCACTTGTTCTGGCTCTTTAATTGGCCCGGGGGCTTTAGTTTGTTGTGGTTGTTGGTTTAGTGAGGCAACTTGAGAAATTTCGTTTTTAAAACTTTCAAACCCGCGTGAAATTGACTCGAACATTTTTGTAATGTCAAGCAAATTATCATCAGCTTTATCGCGATCGGCTTTATTGTCAATAAGGTTGTGCACATTTTCCAAGTAATTGAAGAATTTTGGCGAAGGAGTTTTTTCTTTTTGTTTTGCCCTCATCATATTTTCAATTTGCGCTTGGCGAATGAGGTTTTGAATTATAACATTTTTTTGAAATTCTTTTTGATATGCTTCTTCCAAAAGTTCGCTTAATTTTCTGTTAATTCCACTGATGTTTTTATATGCTTGTGTCACGTCAATTTTTCTGTCTTTTAATTGTCCAATTGAAATCTCAAGCATTTTTTGACGCATTTCCAAAAAAAGCAAAATGTCTTTAATTTGAGGCTCGATGTTGGCTTCTTTAAAATTTGCAAATTCGCCTTTTTCAAGCCTTTTTTTAAGTTCGGTAATCATTTCTTTGTTGCGTTTGGTTGCAAGTGTGAAGGCATCAAAAACAGATTTTGGGTCTTTCGACAAAAACTCTGGAAATTTTTCTTCTGGTTTATATCTTGCATTTTCAAGATATTTTTCAATGAAATCTAAATCAAGTGAAAAATCATCGCCCAAAGGATTCCACTTAAACTTGGCATAAGCTTCCCCAAGCAAAGGGTTGTGAAGGCTTAACGCATTAAAAACATCGTAATTAATGTCGGTTTCTTTGCTCTCTGTAATAAATTCTTCTTGCATCATTTTTAATTCCATAAGTTTTCCTTAACTTTAAGATACCAAAAATAAAACACAAAAGTCAATAGAACAGGCAAATTAACTTGACTTAACTTTTTTACATTACTATACTTATCGTTGTTAAAAGGAGATATAAAAATGGATTTTAAAAATTCACAAACATATAAAAATTTACTTAATTCTTTTGCGGGTGAAAGCCAAGCAAGCATGAGATATTCAATTTTTGAAAGGAAAGCAAACGAAGAAGGTTTAACAGAAGCGGCTGCATTCTTTAAAGAAGCAAAAGAAGAAGAAAGACACCACGCAACAATTTGGTATTCACTTTTGTTTGGAGGTCAAATTCCATCAACAAAAGAAAACATTGAAATTCAAATTGGCTATGAAAACGATGAATGGACAAATTCATACGAACACATGGCACAAGTGGCAAGAGAAGAAGGTTTTGAAGAAATTGCAAAAGCTTTTGAAGCAGTTGCAAATGAAGAAGAAGGCCACGAAAGCCACTTGCACGATTTATTGAAAAATTTAAAATAAATTTAAAATTAAAAGGTTAATATGAAAGCGGTTATACAAATTGTTGATAAAGCTGTTTTAACTGTTGATGACAAAGAAATAAGCAAAATTGATAAAGGGCTTGTTGTTTATCTTGGCATTAAAGCAGAGGACACTCAAGAAAAAGCAAAAATCTTGGCAGAAAAAATTGCCAATTTGCGCATTTTTAAAGATGAAAATGGCAAACTTAATTTGTCTTTAATTGACATTAAAGGCCAAATTTTGGCTGTTAGCAACTTCACATTATACGCAGACGCAACAAGGGGCAAAAGGCCAAATTATGCTGGTGCCATGGCTTTTGAAGAAGCAGAAGAAATGTATAAATTCTTTTTAACTGAACTTCAAAAACACATTGAGGTTGTTAAAGGCGGAGTTTTTGGTGGACACATGGTTGTGTCGCAAGTTAACCGCGGACCAGTTAACATTGTGCTTGAATATTAAAGTAAATTTTTAACAAATTAAACAAAAGCAGGGCGACAAAGCTTTGCTTTTTTCACACATTTTTTTTAAAAAGTCATATATACAAGTATGAAAAAAAACAACTTTATTTTGAAAATTAAAAAGAATTGCACGGCTTTTTACGAAGATGAAAATATGGGCAAGCACACATCGTTTAAAACTGGCGGAATTGCAAAATATTTTTGCAGGCCAAAAAGTGTTCAAGCGCTTGCAAGCATTGTTAAAACTTGCAATGAAAACAACTTAAAATACTACATTTTGGGCAATGGCACAAACACTGTTTTTTTTAAGTTTGATGGGCTTGTGATTTGCCTTCGTGATTTGCGCCAAATTTGTGTTTTGGAAGACGACCTTGTTGTGTGTGAAGCAGGAGTTGATATGTTCAGGCTTAATTTGTTTTTAAGTGAGTGCAATTTAAGCGGAATGGCGTGGAGTTATGGCATTCCGGGTTCTGTGGGTGGGGCTGTGATTATGAACGCAGGCGCTTATGGTGGGGAAATTGGCAACGTGGTGGAGAAAATTGAGGTTTTTGACGGCAAGCGCTTTAAAACCTTAAAGAAAAATAAATTGTGGTTTTCATACAGAAAAAGTTGTTTTTCTGAAAATAAATTAATTGTCACAAAAGTGTATTTAAGGCTTAAAAAAGAACAAAACAACGAAGAAATTAAAGAAACAATGTTTTCAATTTTTGAAAAACGCAAAAAAAACCATCCGCTTGATTACCCAAGTGCAGGCAGTGTTTTTAAGCGGCAAGGAAACTTCATTCCGGGAATGGAAATTGAAAAACGTGGTTTAAAAGGCACGCGTATTGGTGGGGCAGAAGTCAGCCAAAAACATGCAGGGTTTATAATGAACAAAGAGGCGGCAACCCCTCAAGATGTTAAAGCCCTTGTGGAATTTGTTAAAGCAAAAATGTTTGAAGAAAAAGGTGTGGCTTTGGAACAAGAAGTGATTTTTGTGGATGAATAGTAAGTTAAAATTGCACACTTTAAAAAAATATAAAATATCTTTTTGGTTAAAAACCTTTAAGATATTTTCTTTTTTTGTTAAAATGAGGTATAGTATATTTAAAATAAAATAACTATTAGAGGCTTACAATGAATGAACAAAAACTCAGTTTTTCAAAACAAATTAAAGAAGAACTTTTAAATAAAGCAATCACAGATGATGAGATTGCAATTTCTTTTTTGGCGGGCATAATTAGTTCAATTGGCAAAATTGAAATATCAAAAGAAAATGTCAGTGTTAATTGCATAACAGATGTTGCTGGGCTTTATGACTATACAAACAAAATTTTAAAAATGCTTTATGGGGATTATGCAACACTTGAAATTGTGGAAAAATCCATCATAAACAAAACACTTTACTATAACATTGAGTTTCCACAAGATAAAACAATTCAAATTTTAAAAGACACAGAATTAATTGAACTTACCCCACAAGGCTACAAAACAAAAAGCATTGACGGTCATATTTTGAACAGCCATGAAAAACAAATTGCTTTCATCACAGCAGTGTTTTTAGCAACAAGCACAAACTCAATTAAAATCAGTGAAAATCCAAACGAAAAAACCGCAAGTGGATATCATTTGGAATTCACATCTCACAACAAAGAGTTTTTAACAGATTTTAACACCTTGCTTGCTTCCCACAACATTTTTGCACGCCTAATTGAAAGAAAAAAACTTTTTGTAATTTACTTAAAAGACGCGCAAAGCATAAGCGACCTCCTTGCTTTAATGGGGGCATCAGAAGCTGTTTTAACACTTCAAAATGAAATTGTCACAAGAGAGATGCGCAACGCGGTTAACCGCCAAGTGAATTGCATGAGTGCAAACATTTCCAAAACAGTTGGCGCAAATATGAAACAACTTGAAGCCATTGAAATTATTGCTTCCACAATAGGGCTTGACTCTATGAGTGAAGAACTTCAAGAAGTGGCGCTTTTACGCCTTGCCAACACAGAAGAAAGTTTGCAAGACCTTGTTAAACTTTCATCATTGCCACTTACAAAAAGTGGAATTAATCACAGAATGAGAAAAATTTTAAAAATTGCAGAAGAATTGAAGGAGTAGAAATGAAAGAATTTGTGCATTTGCATGTTCACACCGAGTTTAGTTTGCTTGATGGCGCTTCCAGAATTAAAAAACTTATCAGCACAGCAAAAGAAAGAAATGCTTCTGCAGTTGCAATCACAGACCACGGCAACATGTATGGTGTGTTGCAGTTTTACAGCACATGTTTGGCAAATGGAATTAAACCAATTATTGGTTGTGAGTTTTACATTTGCAATGACATAACAAAAAAAGAAGGCAAGGCGGATTTGGGGCATATTTTGTTAATTGCAAAAAATGACGCCGGTTATAAAAATTTGGTTAAATTAAATTCCATTGCTTTTGTGGAGGGTTTTTACTATAAACCAAGAATTGACTATAAAGTGCTTGCCGAGCACAGCGAAGGCATTATTTGCTTAAGCGGATGTTTAGCGGCCCACATTCCGTCATTTATTGTTCAAAGAAGATTTGACGAGGCAAAAGCGCTTGCATTAAAACTTAAAAATATGTTTGCTCCGGGCGATTTTTATCTTGAAATTCAAAACCACGGAATTCCAGAACAAAAAGAAGTTATAACTTACTTAACACAACTTTCAAAAGAAATTGATGTTAAACTTGTTGCCACAAACGACGTGCATTACATAAACAAAGAAGATGCAGAAATGCAAGACGTTTTAATGTGCGTGCAAATGGGAAAGCAACTTGACGACCCAGACAGATTGAAATTTGACTCGTCAGAATTTTACTTAAAAACTTATGACGAAATGCTTGAGGCTTTGCCAGGTTTTGAAGACGCGCTTGACGCAACAAAAGAAATTGCAGATAAATGCAATGTTGTCATTCAAAGCAAGGCGCATGGGGATATTAAAGGAATAGACCCAAAATTTGTGCTTCCAGCAAACAAAAACTTCATTCCAAAATTCCAAACACCAACAGGGGAAGAAAGTTATGAGTTTATGAGACGCATAACTTTTGAAGGGCTTAAAAGACATTATAAAGAAATCACGCCAGCAATTTTGGAAAGAGTTGAAATGGAACTTGACACAATTAAAGGTGAAGGTTTTGTGGACTATTTCCTTGTTGTGTGGGACTATGTTAATTTTGCAAAAGAAAACAACATTCCAGTTGGGCCAGGGCGTGGCAGTGGCGCGGGAAGCATTGTGGCATACTGTATGGGAATCACAATGGTGGACCCAATTAAATATGACTTAATTTTTGAAAGATTTATTAACAAAGAAAGAGTTTCCATGCCGGACTTTGATATTGACTTTTGTTATGACAGACGTGGCGAAGTGATTGATTTTGTTAGAAGAAGATACACTCCAGACAACGTTGCAATGATTGTCACATTTGGAACAATGGCGGCAAAAAACGCATTAAGAGATGTTGCCAGAGTTTTAAAAATGCCAATTTCACAAGTGGACAGAATTGCAAAACAAATTCCAAACAAGTTGCCAGAGGGCATTAAAAAACCACCAGTTTTAAAATATTATTTTGGACAAACTGGCAAACCAGAAGACGAAAAATTTATTTTGCCCGAACTTAAAAAAGCGTATGATGAAGATGAATTTGTTAAAAAAGTTGTTGACCTTGCAATTAAACTTGAAGGCACACCAAGAAACACTTCAATTCACGCAGCGGGTGTGTTAATTGCACCAAGCAGAGTTGACGATTATGTTCCACTTTCCAAAAACGGCGATGAAGTGACAACGCAATATAACATGATTGAGCTTGAAAGTTTGGGGCTTTTGAAAATGGATTTCCTTGGACTAAGAACATTAACCGACATTGACAAAGCCATTAAAATGGTTAAAGAAAACAAGGGAATTGACATTGACTTTTACAACATGGAATATGACGACCCAAAAGTTTACGAACTTATCAGCAGTGGTAAAACAGAAGCCATTTTTCAACTTGAAGGCGCGGGCATGAAAAAGTTTATGAAAGACTTAAAGCCAACCTGTCTTGAAGATATCATTGCGGGTGTGTCTTTATATCGTCCGGGACCAATGGATTCCATTCCAAGATACATTGAAGGCAAACGCAACCCAGACTCAATTGTGTATGACCACCCAATGCTTGAAGACGTTTTGGATGTCACTTATGGTTGCATTGTGTATCAAGAACAAGTTATGAAAATTTTCCAAATTATGGGTGGCTATTCTTTTGCTCAAGCGGACAATGTGCGCAGAATTATGGGCAAAAAGAAAAAAGAACTCATGCCAATTGAAAAACAAAAGTTTATATATGGCGATGAAAGTGGCAAAAATCCAATTCCTGGCGCTTTAAAACTTGGAGTAAGCAAAGAAGTTGCAGAAAAAGTGTTTGGCGAAATGGAAAGTTTTGCCTCCTATGCGTTTAACAAATCACACGCGGCGGCTTATGCTTATGTGTCATATCAAACAGCATATTTAAAATGCTATCATGAAGTTGAGTTTTTGGCGGCGGTTATTAACAACAGAATAACCAACATGGACGAAATTAAAAAATATGTGCTTTACGCAAAGAAAGAAAACATTGAAGTTTTTCCACCCGACATAAACAAAAGCCAAGTTTATTTCAGTGTGGATAACAATGCACTTCGTTATGGACTTGCAGGGCTTAAAAATGTTGGAATTGGTGTTATTGAACACATAATTGCAGAAAGAAAAGCAAATGGACCTTTTAAAGACTTTGAAGATTTTGCAAGAAGAGTGGATTCAGTCGCTCTTAACAAACGCTGTTTGGAAAGTTTGATTTTAAGCGGCGCATTCGACAGCTTTGGTAAGCACAGAAACCAACTTATGTGTGTGTTTGATCAAGTTGTGGAAAAAGTGAACAAAGAGAAGAAATCAAGAGCAAGCGGACAATTTTCAATTTTTGATTTCGCTCAAGAAGAAATTAAAGAGTTTGACGCAGTGGAATATCCAGATGTTAAACCATACAATAAAGAAACCAAGTTAAAACTTGAAAAAGATGTTATGGGAATTTACATTTCAGGGCACCCGCTTGACGACTATAAAGACAAATTTGAAAACTTTAATTTAACATCAGACATGTTAACAGTTTTCGAGTCTGAAGATGAAGGCGAAGAAATGAACGATGTTGTGGAAGAGTCGCCACTTGAAGATGGTATGAATTTCACAGCAGGTGGAATAATAACAGAAGTGGTTAAGAAAATCACAAAAAGCAACAGGGAAATGGCGTTCATTACACTTGAAGACCTTTATGGCTCAATGGAATTAATGGTGTTTCCAAACATTTTGGCGCGCTATAAAAACGACCTTATTGAAGACAAAATGGTGACTGTCACAGGAAAAGTTTCCATGCATGATGGCGCTCCAACTTTAATTGCCGACAAATTTATGTTTTGGCAAGCAGAAAAAGAAGTTGTGGAAGAGAAAAGAGAAACCAGCAACAAAAAACTTTACTTAAAATACGACACAACAAACACTTCTTTGGGTGATAACATTGTTAAAGTTGTGGAATCCTATCCAGGAAACAGCGAAGTTAGGATTAAGTGTGCAACTCAAAACAAACTTTTCAAATTAACAAAAACAGTTGATTTATCAACTCATTTACTAAATGAATTAATTGGCCTTCTTGGCTCGGAAAATGTTGTTGTGGTGGAGGATAAAAATTGAAAGTTTTAATTTTAACAAGTGGTGGTGACGCACCTGGAATGAATGCTTGCGTTCATTACATCACAAAATTTCTTCCAAGAAAAACACAGGTGTTTGCAAGCAAGTATGGTTTTCAAGGCTTGCTTGATAATAATATTGAAAAAATTGACACACGTTTAACAAGCCAACACAAAAACAAAGCTGGTTCTTTCATTAAAAGTTCCAGATGTTTGGAATTTAAAAAAGAAAAAGGCTTTAATAAAGCGCTTAAAACACTTAAAAAACGCAAAATTGATGTTGTGATTATTTTGGGTGGAGATGGCTCGCTTAAAGGCGCGCAAAGTTTGGCGCTTGCTGGGATTAATGTTGTTTTAATTCCATCAACAATAGACCGCGACTTGCCTTATGAAACATATTCAATTGGGTTTGACACAGCAGCAGATGCTGCCACAAAATACATTGAAAGTGTTAAGCCAACAATGGAAGCGTTTGACAGAATTTGCATTTATGAAATTATGGGCAGAGATGACACAGATTTAACAATGCAAGTTGCACGCAACGTGCAAGCAGATTTTGTGTTAACAAAGAAAACACTTCATGAAATTGACTTTGATGTTGTTAGAAAAAAATGTGCATTAAAGCCACACTTAACAATTTGTTTGCAAGAAAAATTGTTGCCAATTGAAAAAGTTGTTGAAGTGTTTGAGGCGCAAACTCAAAATGGTGTTAGAGCGTGTGTTGTGGGCTACATTCAAAGAGGAACAGCCCCAACAAAAACAGAAATGTTAAATGCAAAACGTTTTGCGCGCTTTGTTGTGAAGCAAATTAAACAAAAACAATTTAATTTTGCAGTTGCACTTGATGGCAAAAAGGCATCAAAAATAAAATTTTAAAAACCTAACAATTATTGTTAAAAATAAAATGCTATGATATAATAAAATTTCAAAAGACAAATGGAGGCAAAAAGTGCTTATAATTTTATCAGGATGTTCTGGTGTTGGAAAAAACACAGTTATGAACGAATTAATAAAACGCAACAGCGAAACTTTAAAAACAATTAAAACTTGCACCACCAGAAAACCAAGAGTTGGTGAAGACCCTTTAAACCCGCCATATATTTACATGACAAAAGAAGAGTTTGATCAAAGGCTTAAAAACGACGAGTTTTATGAATATGAAGAAATTCACACAAACTTTTATGGCATGCTTAACAAATCTTTGCAAGAAGTTGCAAAAGGGGAATTTGATTACATAAAAGACATTGGCGTGCTTGGTCAAATCAACTTAAAACGCGCACTTGAAGGCAATGCCCCTGTGTTATCAATTTTCTTAACAGCACCAAGAAAAGTGCTTATTGAAAGATTGAAATATCGCGGAGAAGCAGACATTGACTTGCGCTTGTCACGAATGGAGTTCGAACTTTCATATAAACACAACTATGACGTTGTTATTGAAAACATTAAACTTGACAAAACTGTTAAAAGAATTGAAAAAGAAATTAAAAAATTTAAAAAAAGAAACAAAATAAATTAATTTTAGATGTTTTTAAACATTGAAAATATTATAATATAAATAAAAGGAGAAAAATTATGGAAATTTTAGGAATTGTATTGCTTGTTATTTTGCTTGCTGGAATTGGCATTGTGCTTTGGGGCATTGGTGTTTACAATTCACTTATTAAAATGAGAAACAACATTGACGAAGCATATTCAACAATGGATGTTTATCTTAAAAAAAGATACGACTTAATTCCAAACCTTGTTGAAACAGTGAAAGGCTATACAAAACATGAAAGCCAAACACTTGAAAAAGTGATCGCTGCGAGAAACATGGCAATGAACGCTGGCACAACACAAGAAAAAATGAAAGGTGAAAACGAACTTTCAAAAGAACTTAAAACACTTTTAAATGTTGTTGTTGAGCAATATCCAGACCTTAAGGCAAACCAAAACTTCATTGACTTGCAAGCTTCTTTAAAACAAATTGAAGCAGAAATTGCAAATTCAAGAAAATATTACAACGGAACTGTTAAAGTTTATAATGTAAAACGTGAAGTTTTCCCTTCAAGCATTGTTGCTAACATGAAAAAATTTGAAAAACGTGAACTTTTTGAAGTTGACGACAAAGAAGAAAGAAAAGCTGTAAAGGTTAGTTTCTAATGATCAAAAAGAATTTTTATGGTTTTATGGCTGCGATTTCAGGAGTAGTTTCTTTTATACTGCTTCTGTTTTTCGTTTTTCCTGCACTTAAAGATTTAAAAAATTTGCCATCAGGCTCTTACAGTGAAGTTGCAACAAACTACATCATAAAAAACTATTATGTTGATATTAAAGTTAACGAAGACAACACACTTGTGATAAGTGAAGACATCACCGTTAATTTCAGTGAATTTTCACATGGAATTGTTAGGGCAATTCCTGTTTTCCAACAAGTGACCTATGAAACACCAAACGGACAAATTCAAAGAAAAAATTACAGAACAAAAGTTTACAATGTGTCTGCCTCAGAAACACATGAAGTTTATCAAGAAGACGGCTATTTCTTAATTAGATTAGGCTCGGAATTGCACAAGCGCATTGGCGACAGAAATTATAACATTAAATACACAGTTTCTTTGGGTGATGACAGAATTAAAAACCTTGACCAATTTTACTACAACGTGTTTGGACACGATTGGGACACAAGAATTAATAATGCTTCATTCAAAATCACTTTTCCAAAAAAACTTTTGCCTTATGAAGACAATGATTACGACTTAAATTTATACTATGGCAAAACAGGGGCAACAAACCACAAATTAATTTCTGGAAATGAAAACACTTTGGTTTACACCTACACTCACGACACATTTTTAAAACCTTATGAAGGCATTACACTTAGAATTGTTTTAAAACAAGGTTATTTTGAAACAAGCAAAAACATTTTGCCAGACGTTGCAATTTTAATTGGAATTTTTCTTGCAACATTTGGCTCGGCTTATGCTTTTAGAAAATACAAAACAAACCAAGTTTTAACTCCAGTTATAAACTTTGAAGTGCCAGACAAAATGCCCCCAAGCGAAGCAGGTTATATCATTGATGGCGTTGTTGATAACAAAGATATTGCATCCTTAATCGTTTACTGGGCAAATAAAGGCTATTTAAACATAATTGAAGGGGAAAGCAAAAAATCCTACACTTTGAAAAAAATTAAAGACGCAGATGACGAGATGAGAGATTATGAAAAACAAATTTTCAATTCAATGTTCTCTCATTCTGATGAAGTTGCAATGCGTAATGTTGGAGAAAAAATTCACACTAATGTTTTAAACGCAAAAATGCAAATTCAAACAAACAACAAAACACAAAACTTTAACGAAAAGAAGGAAAATGCAAGAATTATTTTTGCAGGACTTGCTTCAGTTATGATGGCGTTAACTGCAACTCGTGTTGGCATTGTTGGTGCAAACCCAGTTGGAAGGTTAATTGGTGTTGTGCTTGCACTTGCACTTTATGGCTCACTTTTTGTTTTCACAAAAGTTATTGATAATCAATATAAGAAAAACAACGATTACACAAAAAACTATTTTTTAATTGCATTGCTTGTTTCAGTTATAATTTATGCGGCGCTTGCATTTTCTGTTTACAGCGCAGATGCTGATTATCTATCACTCACTTTTGTGTTAATTATTCCAATTATTGTTTTGGTATATTTCATAACACACATAAACACAAGAACAGACCAAGGCATCAAACTTCTTGGGGAATTAATTGGGTTTAGGCAATTCATTTTATTAACTGAAAAAGACAGAATTAAAATGCTTGCAAATGAAAACCCAAGCATGTTTTACAACATTTTGCCTTATGCCTATGTTTTGGGTGTAAGCAATGAATGGATTGACAAATTTGAAAACATTGCAATTGCACAACCAAGTTGGTTTATATCATCAAATTATGATGTTTTTGACTATTTAATTTTCCGCAGCATTTTCAACAATTTAATGCTCTCTTCAGTTTACCAAGCATCATTTGCTCCATACACATCAAGTTCATCTGGCCGAGGTTTTGGCGGAGGCAGTGGCTTTGGAGGCGGTGGCGGTTTCTCTGGTGGCGGTTTTGGTGGCGGAGGCGGCCGAAGCTGGTAAGAAAAATTGCTTTAAATAAATTAATGATAAAATAAAAAAGTGAAATAAATAAAAAATTTTTGCAAAGCAGTTTTGTTTTGACACTTCTTGGTGGGCTTGTTTTTGGCGGATATATTGTGATTAAAGATAAGTTTATTGTAAGCACAAAAAGTCAAAGAGCATTAAGCATTAAAGTTGATACATTTCAAAACAAATGTTTTGTGACAAACACACATTTCACAATTTTTTAAAACAAAAAACCTTGGAAACCCAAGGTTTTTTTATTCTTAAAAATTAAAGTGTTTTTGTTTTTATGCTGAAAAAATTGTAAGATTTTAAATTGATTTTATTTTTTAATTATTTTTAAGATTTTTGAAATATTTAAGTGTTAAGAAAAGCAAAATTGAAACAAGTGTTAAAAATGCAGCTGCTGTTGTGAAGTTTGCAATTATACTTGCAAAAGTTGGCTCGCTTGACAACACTTCGTTCACAGTTGGGTTTTGCGTTTGTGTGTTTCCGCCAATTGTAAGTTCGCCGCTCTCAGTGTCCACAGTTGTTCCATAAAGTGTTGTGTTAATTACGTCAGCAAGTGGTTTAACTGTTTTTAAAACCAAGTCTTTTTCAATGGTGTATGTGCCCATTTCAAAAAGCAGTGCTTTTTCCAAAAGGTCTTGGTTGTAATGGCCTTTTGCGTTGTAAATGTCTAAAAACAGCCATGGATAAGAAACTTCTGCAACACTTAAAAGGTAAAGGGCAAACTGCATATTTTTGTCATTATTTGCGTTTGCTTGGCCAACCACAATTCTCACTCTGCTGTGCTCAACACCATTTGTAATTTTTGCATAAGTGTTTCTGCTCACGCCGTCACGGTGGATGTCAAAAATTGCGTCAGGTTTGTTTTTAAGCAAAGCACTTGCAGTTTTTCTGCTGCGACTATATGCTCCGCTGTCGTGTGGCAAGTGAAGTGTTTCATCCAAAAAAATCTCAATATTTTTATTTTCAAGTTCTGCCTTTAATTTTTTTGCAATGTCATGAATACCGCCTTTGCCCCAAAAACTGTCTGTGCCATCGCCAATGATATAACTTTCTGCATTATGAGTTAAGTAAAGTGCAATTTTTTTGTTTGTTTGCCATTGGTCAATTTGCGTTTTATCTTTTTTTGTTATGTTTGGCTTTGGAAGTGTTTCAATAAAGCGTGCTTTTGCTTCTTTTTTTACTTCGTCCACCAAATACACTTGATACTTGTTAAAATATTTATCAATGTATTCATCACCCACAACAACGCCAATTCTTTCAAACAAAAAGTTTTCATCTTCATCGTAAACCACAAAATTTTGTTCAATAATTTGCGCGTGGGTAATTGTTTTTGGCATTAGGGAAAAAACAAAGCCAAAAACCAACAAAATTAACATAATCAACATTAAACTTTTTTTCATATTTTTATTGTGTGTGCTTTTTAAAAAATAATGCACATAGCCAGCTTGCAATTTGAGCAAAAGCCATAAAATTATATAATTTATGGCAAAACAAAGTTTTGTAAAAAATGCACCAAACACACAAATTTTACAAAACGAAAAAAGTTGGCGTTTAAAAAAAAGTAAAATTGCATTTTGCTATTGACTTTACGCCCAATTTACATTACACTTAAAGTAAGTTTAAATTTAAAAGAGGTTGCACAAATGGGAAACAATTTTAAATCTAACTATGATGAGGAAACTATGAAAAAAACTAGCCAAAGCGAAGAAACCAAAATGGTGGGAGTGACATCAGATTTTGAGTTTACAGCAAATGAAGATCAAATTCATATTAATCAACAAAACAAAGTATTGCATGCTGCAACAGAGCTTCAAGAAGCCAAAGAAAAAGCAGGGCAATCAACAAAAAGAATCCCTTTAAGCACCAAGCGCGACAAAATTTATATGGTCAATCTTGGTGACATACATATTCCAGAAGGTAATATGTTGCAAACAATTGAAACAATCATTGCGTTTGCAAAAATTCCAGGAATGCTCATTGGAATTGGTGGTGACACATTAAACAACGCCATCAGAAATTCAGTGAGTGACTCTCATGGCGAAGTGCTTGACACACAATTTGCTATTGAAAGCTTCACAACCGCACTTTTAGCAAGAGCAGCAGATGAGGGGGTTGACCTCAAAGAAAAAATTGCTTATATCCGCTCGGGCAATCACGACAACAGAACAAAAAATGTTGCTGCAATTGACCCTGCATGGGTTTTTGCCAAGTCATTAAACCTCACAAGCAGATATGTTAAAAACATTGTTAGAATGGAAATCACATTCTTAAACCAAGACAACACATTCAAGTCAAAATTTGTTGTTGAGGGTTCACACGGCTCAAAAGACCCAAGCAAACCAGGGAAACAAGCAGACACAGCTTTAAACACAAAAATTGACAGAGGTGCAGACCTTGTTATTAAAGAACACAATCACCAAAAAATGAACGCAACAGAAACAAAGAGTTTCTTTGTTCCAAACCAACCAGAACCTTTTGAAAAGAAAGTTAGCTATTGGAACACAGGCGCTCACATTCCTGGCGGAGAATATGCAGACTATGCTTCATATTCCTTCCCAGCAAGTTATGATGGTGAAATTGCTGCTCTTTCAGTTCTTAACGGACAAAAACACATCGACTTCATTAACATGCAATCATTATTTGCAAAAACAGAAAATGAAAACATTGCAATGTTTGAAGAACAAATTAAAAAACTTGAAAATAAAACATTCTATAAGAGAAGTGACATTAAAAAAGAATATTTAAAACTTTCAACAAAACTCACAAAACAAGTTTTAAAAACAGTCACAACAGAAAAAGAAGTAAAAGAAGCTTTCCTTAAGAAATCACACTTAAGTGAAAACCTTTATGTTGCTTTGTTAAGCGGTTTTATGGTTGGTGAGGACGCAAGCCAAATCACAAAAGCTGAAATTAAAGCACGTGAAGAAGAAATTAAAAAACACATTGACATACTTTCAAAACTTAATGGTTCTTGCAAAGTTGTGCTTAATGGAAATATGGTGTTCTACAAAAAAGCTTTCACACTTGTTAATAAAAATGGTAGCATGCTTGGAGAAAAATTCCCAGAAGAAAGTTTTGCATACATGGAATTATTAGCAAAAACACTTTATCCAATCCGCGACAAAATTGTTGCTTGGAACTCTGGCGAACAAGAAGATAAAATTATGAAATATCAAAGCGAAGCGCTTGCAAAAATGGCAATGACTCGCTTGCAAATGCCAGAAGCATTGTGTTATGAACCATACGACAAAACAAGGCTTGAAGCAGAACAATTAAAAATTCAAGCAAAACAAGTTGAAACACACAATAAATCCGTGCTTGAAAAAGCAATTGATTCAGCAATGAAAAATGTTGATGAAGCAATTAAAGACGCAATTCCATATTTTGTTTCAAACTATGATGAATTAACACCAGAAGAACAAGAAGCAGCAACAAAAGCAACACTTAAAAAATATCATGAATTGCCAATTGGTGTTGAATTTAATGAAAAAGGCAAACCAGTTAAAAACCTTGAAAAGAACTTAAAACTTGATTACCTTAAAGACATTTTGGCAACCAAATTAAGAGTTGAAGGCGAGTTTTTAAGTTTGACAGATGACATTGATTACATCAACTATAAATTCCCACTTGAAGAAGTTGAATTAAGAGAGCCAAACAAAAACCTTATTCCAAACATTCTTTGTGCAATGCTTGAAATTGACCCAAGGAAAATTGCAATTAATTCAAACCCCAAAGACACAGCATACTTTTTTGCAAAAGTTAAAGACGAAAGAGGCAAAACAAGAACTGTTTCTTTCAAAGGCGGTTTCTTAAGCAGCGGAGCAGGCAGAGCAGGAGTTGAAAACAACTTAAGAAAAGGCCAAGCTGGCGCACCAGGTGTTCATGTTTACTTCACAAACAGCAAAGTTGGAAAAGAATTTGTTATCATTGATAAACAAACATACACAAACCCAATGACAGGCGACTTTGTAATTAAAGATGCAATTTTAATTTCCGGTGGTTCATACAGCAAAGCAAATGGTGCTGACACATCACCAGTTAACAAAATTTACAAAATATATGTTAGATCAAACCCAACAAAACAAGATCCAAACGCAACAGGCATTTATGAAAATGCTGATGATAATATGAAAGTTATCTGCGAAGGTTGGAATTACGACACAGTGCTTTCAAACAATAACATTCTTTTTGAATATCTTAAAAACTCAATTGTGCGCAGTTATATGAAAACTGTTAACGAGCTTGAGAAAAGAGAAGAACAAGCAAGAAAAGACGCAGATTTATTATTATTCAACAAAGCTTTAGACACAGTTGCTAAAAAAGAAACACCGCAAGCAAAAAAAGTTGTGGACAGGCAAGAAGAAAGATAATTTCCATTGGAGGGTATTATGGAATACGGAATTAAAATGATTGAAAAAAATGTATTTTGCGCAAATTGTGGAAGATTAATATCAACAACTGGAAGTTATGAAGCAAACTTTTGTTCAGTTTGTGGCAACCCATTAAAAGTGCAAGCAATTGAAATTTTAGAAAACGAAATTGCAAAACGCACAGCAAAATAAATAAACAAAACACGGGGCAAAATACCCTGTGTTTTTTTATTTTTTTAAAGCATTAAAAAGTGATGTCTTATCCACAACAGTAAAATTTTAAGTTTGGAAAATTAAATAAAAACTTTTTTGTTTTTTATTATTTAAAAGCCAAAACGCGTTAAAAATTATAATGAAAAAACATTAAATTTTTAAGAAAAAAATGTGTTTTGTGTATGTGCTTGACTATAAAATTAAAGTTTTATATAATAATTTCATTAATATAAGTAATTTAATGCTAAATAATCTGCACTAAATTTTAAGAGGAAGTTATGGAACAAAAAATTGAAAAAATTAAACAATATGTGCTTGCTGAATCCGCGCTTGTTGGTACAAGCAACGCATTTTATGACCTTAAAAAGAAAGTGACCGACAGTAAAACTGGAATGCTTGGCGAATTGTCAAAAGAAATTGTTAAAATTGAGCCATCTCAAAGAGCAGAATTTGGCAAAAAACTTCACGCAATTAAAACTTGGGTTGCAGATTTTTTTGACAACCTTGAAAAAGAAGTTAAGCAAAAAGAAATTGCACTAAAAAACGAAGCAGAAAGAATTGACGTGACATTGCCAGGGGTTAAACGACAACTTGGTGCAGCGCACCCAAACAGTTTAATCATTGAACAATTAACCGACATTTTTGTTGGCATGGGTTTTGAAGTGTTTGAAGGCACTGAAATTGAATCTGACTATTACAACTTCACAGCTTTAAACACACCAGAAGACCACCCAGCAAGAGATATGCAAGACACCTTTTATTTGTCTGAAAAATTTCTTCTTCGCTCTCAAACTTCTGCAGGGCAAATTCACGTTATGGAAAACAAAAAACCACCAATCAAAATTTTAAGCCCAGGCAAAGTTTTCAGGTCTGACGACGACGCAACACACTCTCCAATGTTCACTCAAATTGAAGGGCTTGTGGTTGATAAGAAAATTACACTTTGCGACCTTAAAGGCATTTTGGAACTTTTTGTTAAAAAGATTTTTGGCGAAAATATCACAACAAGATTGCGCCCATCTTACTTCCCATTTACAGAGCCATCAGTGGAAGTTGACGTAAGTTGTTTTGAATGTGGCGGAAAGGGTTGCAAGTTGTGTAAAAACACTGGTTGGATTGAAATTTTGGGCGCTGGCATGGTGCACAACAATGTGCTTGAAGGTTGCGGAATTGACAGCAAAGAATATTCTGGCCTTGCATTTGGCATGGGTGTTGAGCGCATTGCAATGCTTAAATATGGCATTAATAACATCAAACTTTTTTATGAATCAGATGTTAGATTTTTAAAACAATTCAAAAATTAAATTTTTAGGAGCATATTATGTTAGCACCAATAAGTTGGTTAAAAGATTTTGTAGATATTGACATCACACCTGAACAATTACAACAAAAGTTGTTTTCATGCGGGTTTGAGGTTGATCAAATTATTGAAGTTGGCAAAGACATCACAGGTGTTTATGTTGGCTTTGTGGAAGAATGTGAAAAAATTGAAGGCACACATTTAAGCAAATGTGTTGTTAACGTTGGAGATAAGGGCACTTTTCAAATTTGCTGCGGAGCCGATAACGTTCGCAAAGGCAAAAAATTTCCAGTTGCACTTGAGGGCGCAACAGTTTACAGCCACGACAAAAACAACCCAGACAAAAAAGAACTTTTCACAATTAAAAACACAAAAATTAGAGGTGTTGAGTCTTTTGGAATGCTTTGTGCAGGTGATGAACTTGGCGTAAGCGAAAATATGTATAAAGGCGCAGGTTATAATGGGCTTTTGGAATTGTCAGATGATGCAGTTGTGGGGCAAGACTTCAAAAAAGCAATTGATTTAGTGGATTATGTTTTGGAAATTGAAATTCCAGCAAGCCGTCCAGATTGCCAAAGCATTTTTGGAATTGCAAGAGAAGTTGCTGCTGTGCTTGGCAAACCTTTCAAAATGCCGAAAACAAATTTTGATGAAATTCAAAAAGAAATTAACTTTGAAGTTGAAGTTAAAGACTTTGACCTTTGCCCAAGATATATGGCTCATTATGTTTCTGGCGTTAAGGTGGAACAAGCGCCACAATGGATGAGAAAAAGGCTTGAACTTGTTGGTGTTAACTCAATTAACAACATTGTTGACATCACAAACTATGTTTTAAAAGAAATTGGACAACCACTTCACTCTTTTGATAAAGCACTTTTAAATAACAACAAACTTGTTGTTAGACGTGCGCGTGAAAATGAAGAATTTAAAGCACTTAACGACCAAACATACGCCTTAAACACAAACAATCTTGTTATTGCTGATGGAGAAAAAGCGGTTGCTTTGGCAGGTGTTATGGGCGGGGCAAATTCCGGCATAAACCAAGACACAAAAGAAGTTATGTTTGAAAGTGCAACTTTTGAAAGAAGTTCTGTTAGAAAAACATCACGCGCTCTTGGTCTTGCGTCAGACTCCAGCGCTCGCTTTGAAAAAGGTGTGGATGAATTCAGCACAGTTTTGGGTTTAAACCGCGCTTTAAGTTTGGTGCAAGAGCTTAATGCAGGGCAAATAACAAATGTGCGCTTTGTTAAAGCAAAAAACCCAGAAATTAAAGAAAAATATTTAACAGTAAGCATAAACAAAATTAATGAGCTTTTGGGCATTGAAATTCCT
>JBMNOM010000046.1:0-6633 GCA_050943075.1 Christensenellales bacterium
TAAAAACATAAAAATAATTGAAAACCGCAATTTATAAGGGATTGCGGCTTTTTTGTTTAATTTATATTAATTTAATTTGCTTATTTTTTTAATTTTGAAATTCAATGTTTAATATTTTTTTATTAAAATTAAATTTTATTATTTATTAAGAAATTAAATAATAAATTAATTAATATTTAATCATTAATTAATCAACCAACCGCAAGCCTACTGTTTGGAAGCACAACAAGTTTGCCACTTATCCAGCTGTCAAAAAATGCTTCAAGGTTTTTGTTTGAAGACTTTTCAAACGTTGCAATTAAATCATACGGCGTTGCGTTTTTGAATTGAAAGGTGTTAAAGTAAAGTTTAAGTGCTTTAAAAAATTCTTGGTCGCCAAGCAAGTTGCGCAAAGAGTCAAACAACAACATTCCTTTAACATAGGCAATGTAAACATATTCACTTTCGCTCTTATATTCATTTAAACTTCTGTTCATGCTTGTGTCAACTGTTTTATAAACTGCTGTGAAAGTTTCAACGTAATACGAATATGTTGTCATTGCTGTCAGCATTAAATCTTCAAGCCTAATTTCATATTGTGGGTTAACTTCATAAAACAGCGCTGTTGAATAATCTGTTAGCCCTTCATCAAGCCAGGCGTTATCGTAAGCATTGCTTCCCACCATGTTATACCACCACTGATGTGCAATTTCATGAATGATTACATTTTGATAATATTGATAGTTTTTTATGCTTTCTGAAATATACACCAAATTTGGATATTCCATTCCACCATGCACAAAACTTGCTTTAACTACGCTTAGTGTTTCATAAGGATATTTTCCAAAATATTCTGAAAATGTTTTCAGACTTAAAACAGCAGTTTTAAGTGACTTCTCTGGGGTTTCTTCTTCAAAGTAATAATAAATCACTTTTGTGTTTTCAAACATTTCTTCCACAACTAAAAACTTTTCAGAAAGCACAAGCGCAAAATCCCTAACAACTGGTGCGTTGATTTTTGTTGTTTTCTTATAATTCTCTTTTTGTGTTGAAAGTTGAACACCCGTGCTTGCAAGCACAAAGTTTTCTGGATATGTCACGCTTGCTGTAAAGTTTGCCATGTCGGAATAAAATGGGTCACCATTTGGGGAATATGGTTTTGTCATAAATGCGCCATTTTCATACACACATGCAATTGGAAAAAAGTTTGCCAAGTTTGTGGTGGATTGCCCTCTTCCAAAGCGGTGGTTAATGTTTGGCAAAATAACTTCAAACTCAAAATTTAAAACAACTCTTTCTTTTGGATAAAGTTTGCTTTCAAGTTTAACTGTTAAAATATTGTCATCTTGCCCTGCAATTTCAAATTCAATTGGCGCTTGTTTTGCGTTTGTCACGGCCTTAATTTCAAAGTTGCCATAACTTGTTCCGCTGTAATATGCCGCAGAGTGAGAAGCAAGTGAAACCACATTCACGCTTGCCCCTTCGCGAAAAGCAGTTGCGTAAAGATGAAAACTAATTTGCTCAAAAACTTGATCTGTGTTGTTTATATAATCCACTTTTTGTTTAACTGCAACTCTTTGCATTTCCTCATCAAAAAATTCAATGTCCAAATGATAGTTTGTTAAGTTTTTTTGCTGGGAATGAAGTGAGTTATTTGTGCAAGAAGACAAAATAAAAGCACAAAACAAAAGTGCAAAAAGGCTTATGATTTTTTTCATTGTGTTTCTCCTAAAATATGTTTATTTTTTTCTGCAAAGAAAAATAACCAAAACACAATTAATCTTTAAAATTACATTGCCTTATATAAATTAATACTTTAAACTAAAAACAAATTAAATTGACACTTTTTGTTAAAGTGTGTTAAAATGTGTTTTGAATTAAGGAGAATAAAATGAGCTTTTGCAGCTTTTCATCACAATCAATTATAAATGAAAGCGTGACGGTGGATAACTTGTTTATTCACGAGTTTATGCCGCATGCACCAGAACACTGCACAAAAGTTTATTTATATGGGCTTTATCTTTGCACCCTTCCATTAAGCCAAGACAACTCACTTGAAAGTTTTGCAAAACAATTAAATTTAACACAAACTGAAGTTGAGGGTTGTTTTCACTATTGGAAAGAACAAGGCCTTGTTCAAATTTTAGACACAGTGCCTTTCCAAGTGAAATATTTGCCAGTTAACAACGTGCTTTCAAGCATTAAAAAATATAAACTTGACAAATACACTAGCTTTAACACACAAGCGCAAGACTTAATTAAAGGCAGACAAATCACACCAACTGAATATCAAGTGTATTACGACTTAATTGAAAGGTTTCATTTTGAAGAAACTGCCCTTCTTATGCTAATTAGTTATTGTGTAAACCTTAAGGGCACAAACATTGGTCACTCATACATTTCCACAGTTGCAAAAAACTGGGCAAATGAAAACATAACCACAAGTGAAAAAGTTGAAGAGCGATTAAAGGAATATGAACTCATTAACACAAATCTTGGCGAGCTTTACAAAGCACTTGGAATAAAACGCACGCCATACATTGAAGAGCGTGATCTTTACAACAAATGGACAAAACAATTTGGTTTTGAAGAAAGTGTGATTTTAAAAATTGCAAAAAACTTGAAAAAGAAAAAACTTAAAGCAGACTTTTTAAACCTTGACAAACAAATTGAAAAATACAAAACCATGCAGTTTTTCGACATTAAAGAAATTGAAAGTTTTGAAGCAAATTATGAACAATTAAAAGAAACTGCTCTTTGTGTTTTGAAAAACCTTGGGCTTTACTATGAAAACTTGGAACCTGTGATTGAAACATACATATCAAACTGGGCTTCACTTGGATATGACCAAGCAACACTTGAAAAAATTGCACAATTTTGTTTTGCAAAAAACAACAGAACACTTTCCAGCATGGACCATACCATTAAAAAACTTTTCAAACTTGGCGTTGTCAGCTTTGAAAGTTTGGAAGAATATTTTGGTCAGTTAACAAATGTGGACAAGGAAATTAAAAAAATCTTAACAAACCTTGGGCTAACAAGAAATGTTAACTCAAGTGACCGCACATTTTATTCCGTTTGGATGGAAAACTGGAAAATTTCTGGCGAATTATTGGAATATGCAATTTCACTTTCTGTTTCAAAAGTGCAACCAATGGTGTATTTAAACAAAATTCTTTCAAACTTTTTTGAAAACAGCATTAAAACTGTGGAAGAAGCAAAAGCGCTTGCCTTGAAAGAAAGCCAACAAAAAACAACAGCCAAACCACAAGAGTTTTTTAAAGGCAGAAGCTACACAAGCAAAGACTTAAACGCCTTGTTTGACCAAGTTGATGAGATTGAGGTGTAGTATGAACAAAATTGAAAAACTTGCCTTAAGCAAACTTAAACAAAACAAACAAATTTTTGAAAGCCAAAAACTTGCGCTAAAACAAAAAGCGTTTGAAAACGAAAAAATTAAAGCCTTGCACAAACAAAAACAAGAATTGTTAATTGAACTTTCAGCACAAGAAAAACAATCAAAACAAGATTTGGAAAAACTAAACGCAATTTCAAAAGAACTTGAAACGACTTTGGCAAATTATCCAAATGGCAAAATTTTAACACAAACACACTTGTGTGGTAAATGTGAAGATAAAGGTTTTATAACAACAGCACCCTGCTCTTGCCTTAAAAAAATTATGAGCGATATGCTTTTGGAAGAAAGCGGAATTGTGTTTGACATGGAGTTGTTAAACTCAACCAACTTTGACGTGTTTGAAAACAAAGAAAAAATGCAAAAAGTTTACGATAAAGCGTTAAAATGGACATCTGTTTTTAAAACAAGCAAAGTAAGAAATTGGGCATTTTTGGGCCACACTGGCACAGGCAAAACACACCTTATGCTTTTAATGGCAAAAAATTTAATTGACAGCGGCAATTTTGTTTACTTCACAACTGCATTCAATTTAACACAAGAAATGCTTAAACAACACACAGATTTTGAAGACAAAAACAGAGATTACCTTGCAAAATATTTGGAATGTGATGTGCTTTTTATCGACGACTTGGGCACAGAGCCAATTTACAAAAATGTGAACGAAAACTATCTTTATTTAATTTTAAACCAAAGAATGGTTGAAAATAAACCTGTTGTGTTTTCCTCAAATTTAGACTTTAATCAACTTGAAGATTTATACGGCGAAAGAATTTTCTCAAGGCTTATTAATAAACGCATTTCAAAAGCATTATTGTTCGATGGAAACGACTTAAGGCTTCAAAAAGAAAGAAAAATTTAATTTTTCTTTTTTTTATTGCTTTTTTGTATGAAAAAACTTAATTTTTAAGTAAAATGATTATAAAAATATATTAATTAAAGAAAATACAAAAAACAGATGAAAGAAAAACTTAAAGAAACCTCCCTTGCAACTTTGGGTATGATAATTGTGGTTAGCTTGTGCTTCATTTTTAATGCAGCGCAGTTTAATGGCACACTTTTTTTTAATTTTTTGCTTGCAAGTGGGCTTTCAATTGTTGGACAAATGATTTTTCTTTTGGGTGCTGATGCTTCCTTAACCAAAGTGGGAAAACACACTGGCACAAGTTTAATGAAACTTAAAAAACCCTCTCTAATTTTATTACTTGCTTTTTTGCTTGGTTTAATTGCAACAGTTGCCGAGCCTGATGTGCAAGTTTTGGCAGAATTAATAACAAAAAATGGCGACTTTTTAAACAAGTTTCTTTTCATTGCAATTTTGGGTGTGGGCGTTGGTGCTGCAACAATTATTGCTTTTGTTAGAATTTTAAAAAACTATAATCATAAAATCATTTTCATAATCATCTTTGCTTTAATTGCAATATTAGCAATTTTTGCAAGCGAAACAAACCTAATGCTTGCGTTTGACTCTTCTGGTGCAACAACTGGTGTCATCACTGTGCCTTTCATAATGGCTTTAAGCATTGGGCTTGCAAGTTTGAGAGGTGATGGAAAACAAGAAAACAACTTTGGTGTTGTGGGCATTGCAACCACTGGCACAGTAATTTCATTTTTGTTGTTTTCTTTCATTTCAAAAGATTTGTCCTACACGCTTGAAGTTAGCAAAAACTCATTTTTTGCGTTTTTAACATCAAGCATGCTTGAAGTGTTTATTGCACTTTTGCCTTTAACAATTTTCTTTCTCATTATGCAGTTTGCTGTTTTTAAATTTCCAAAAGCTTACTTTTATCGTATTTTGTTTGGCTTTGTGTTAAGTTTTGTTGGGCTTTCGCTTTTTGTCACAAGTGTGATTTTTGGCTTTGCACCAATTGCTGAATATTTGGCCTTGTCAATTTCTTCCCCTGTTTTAATTGTGCTTTTATTAATTGCTTTTGCTTTTGTTTTGGTGTTCACTGAACCTTCAATCAAAATTTTAATTGAACAAATTAATAATGGTGCAAGCACTTTCGTTAAAAGAAGATACATTTTCATTGCAGTTTCATTTGCTGTTATATTAAGCTTTTTGCTTAACTATATTAAAATGGCATTTGCAATTCACTATGCTTTCATCATTTTCCCTCTTATTGCAACTGCATTAATTTTAATGCTGTTTGCTCCAAAAATGTTTTCACTCATTGCATTCGACTCGGGCGGTATTGTTGCCGGCACAATGCTAACAAGTTTTGTGTTGCCTTTCTTCATTGGCCTTTCGACTGTTTTAACTGGCACTTCAAGTGCAGCACTTGGCACAATTGCAACTGTGACAATAACACCTGTTATTGCTCTTGAAACACTTGGCATAATTTTCAAAATTAAAACTGCAAAGAAAAACAAAAATACAATAGAAGTTGCGACTGAACTTGTAAATCCAAATGTAAACACAGAAACAATAGACATAAACAAAGTTGAAGACACTGACAATCAAGAATTAACACAAAACACAAACATTGAAAATAAGGAAAATTAAAGGAGGGGTTATGCAAAAACTAATTTTAATTGCACACGGAGAAAAAACAGAATTAATAACAAATTTTTTAAAGCAAGAAAAAATATGCAACACAATTTTGCTTAATGGAAAAAGCTCAAGACGTAATTTGCTTTTAATGCTGCTAAACTTGGCCGACATAAAAAAAGGCGTGTTTTTAATTAACGCAAAAGAAAAACAAGTAAAAACATTACACAATTTTTTGGAAGAAAATTTAACACAAAACCAAAGTGGGGTTTTGTTAAGCATTGGAAAGGAGAAGAAAATGGAAGAAAAGAAAACTAATCAAAAAAATCAACATAAACAAGAAAACGACACCTTAATGGTTGTTGTTATTCAAAATGGGTTTGATTCCTTGGTTTTGGATGCAATTAAAGAATCTGAAGTAAGCGGGGCAACAATTTTGGAAGGTCAAGGCATTGGACAATCTCATTCCAGTTTTATGGGCATGGAAGTTAACAGCTCTCGCGAAGTTGTTTTAATTGCATTAAACAGCAAACAAGAAAAAGAATTAAGCAAAATTCTTAAACAAAAATTTGAAGAAAACGGAAATGTTAATGGCGTAATTTTCTCTTTACCACTCACCTCTTTCCACAAATTTAATAAAGCAAACAATTAATAAATTTTGAACAAAACTCATTTTTAATTATTTTTTTGAGTTATTTTTTGCATTATTTTCTTAACTTTTTAATGTTTTTTACTTAATTTTCTTAAA
>JBMNOM010000047.1:0-6568 GCA_050943075.1 Christensenellales bacterium
TGATTTTATGCTTTTTTTTGCTTAAATTTGTTTTCTTTTTAATTCTGCTCCGGCTTTATGTAAAACGTCCAAAAGATATTGCCCTGGCTTTAATTCGTAATGCAAAACAGATTGATTTTCTTGCCTATTTTTCACATAGTAATCATCAAAAGCATTTGCGTTTGCATTAATAAATTCTTGTGAATTTCCTCTTTGCTTCATACGATTAATAAGTTCTTCTTTGCATTCATAACTTGTGTAAACAAAACAAAATTTTATGTTGTTTTTTGTGAAAAAGTCAATTGTTTCTGGATGTGGCGCGGCAAGAAAAATTTTGTTTGTCTTTGCAAGTTCTTGCATTCTTTTTTCAAAATTCTCTGCGTAGTTTGGCCTTTTTTCCCAGTGCTTGCTTCCTTTTGTTGCCTCGCGTTGCGCCCTTGTAATACCCTCTGGAATGTAATATTTAATTCTTAATCTCTCTTCATCAACATCAATAAAGTTTTGATAATTGTCACAAACATAAGATTTTCCAACTGCAGGCACGGCAACAATTGCGTCAAATTCAACTCCATTAATTTTCATAATTTTCCTCTTCGCTTGTTAAAAATTTTTCATTAATTGCTTTGCTGCAAGCAAAAGCACTTGAAAAAGCAATTTGCAAATTAAACCCACCTGTGATGCCATCAACATTAACAACTTCACCGGTAAAGTAAAGCTTTGGAACAAGTTTGCTTTCAAAAGTTTTTGGGTTAATTTCTTTTTCACTCACTCCGCCACGCGTGACAATGGAGCGGTCAAAGGAATCAAACCCATTAATCTTTGTTTTGTATTTTGTTAATAAATTGATAAATTCAAGCCTGTCTTTTTTTGCAAGTTGCCCTGCTTTAATTAAAAACAAGTTTGCAAATTTATCTTTAAATGTGTTTAATAATCGTTTTGGCATTTCGTTTTCAAAAAGTTTACTCATTTCAAATTGAGGGCTTTTTAAACAAAAATCTTCAATTCGTTTTTTCATTTCTTCCTGTGTTAAATGCGGAAAAAAGTTGATGAGTAAAAAATGGTTTTCAATATTTAATTCTTCAAACTTTGCACTTAACCTGTGAATGCTTGGTCCGCTAACGCCAAAATGTGTAAGCATAACATCGCCTTTTTCTTGCGCTTTAACTTTTCCAAATTCATCAACTATTATGGTTGAGGCAAAAAGTGAAACACCCATGTTTTGTTTTAAAAGCTCGTCATTTAACAAAAGTCCACAAAGGCTTTGACGCAAAGGTGTGACAGTGTGCCCAAAATTTTTTGCAAATGCGTAGCCATCTCCTGTGCTGCCAGTTAAAGCATAACTTTTGCCACCTGTGGAAATCACAACAGTGTCATACTGCAAATTGCCTTTTTTGCTTGAAATAATAAACTTTTCATTTTCTTTAACAACGCTTAAAACTGGTGTTTCATAAAAAATTTTAACATTCGCCCCAAGCCTGTTTTTTAAAAAGTTTAAAATAACTTCGGCTTTTTCTTCTTTGGGAAAAGCCTTGTCGTTTTCTTCCACAATTAACTTAATGCCATTCAAATTTAAAAGCTCTTTTAAGTCAAAAGGTGTGAAAGCGTTAATTGCGCTTTGAAAAAACTTTTTGCCCTCAAACACATTTTCCAAAAACGCTTGCGGTGTTTTCAAGTTTGTCACGTTGCATCTACCACTTCCAGTGATGAGCAATTTTTTGCCAAGCATGTTGTTTTTTTCATATAGGTCAACCTTAATTGCTTCACTGATTAACCCACTTAAAAAAAGCCCTGAGGCGCCTGCGCCAATAACTGCAATTTTCATAATAATCCTTTTTTTTAAGTTTAGTGCATTTTGTTTTTTTGTCAACCTATTTAATAAGAAATTAAAAAGCAAAAAAAATGCAACATAGGCAAGCGCGCCCTGTTGTAATTTTGACAAAAAAGTGTTATAATAAATATGAGGTATTTATGAAAAGGGAAACTGACAGGAAAAGCAGAAGAAGAAAGTTGAAACTTATGAAAAGGCAACTAAACTCAGAAACTTTTGAATTGGAAAGTGAACTTGTTTTAAATGATAAGGACGATGCTCAAATTGAATGCAAGGTTGGAAAAATTGAAAATCTTTTTTCACAATTCGACATTGCAAAAAACAGAACAATTAATGAAGCTTTCCACAATTATTTAATGCAGGAAACAGAAATAATTCCTGCAAAACACAATTTGGAAATTAAACTTTACGTTAATGAAGACACAACTCAAGAACAAGCAGACCAAATTAAAAAAGCAATTAAGCGTCATTACAGTTTTATGATTACAAGCGCAAACATTGGCATTAGAAAAACAACATTTTTTGCTTTCATTTTATATTTGGGTGGGCTTTTGTCTTTGGCTTTAAACTTTTTGGCCGACAGCTTAACAAGTGTGTTGCCACTTAAGGAAACTTTGCTTATCATCACTTGGTTTTTTGTTTGGGAAGCCACAAGTTTGGCATTCTTCGACAGGGGCTCGCAAACAATACGAAGGTTTAATATGCTGCGCATTTACAACGCAAAAGTGACATTTATTAAAGACAACTCATTATCAAAAAACGTTTAAGAAAAACCTTGCTTATTTGCAAGGCTTTTTTATTTGTTTTATGTTTAATTGACTTTATTTACTAATAAATATAAACTAATGATATGAAATGCTTAATAATTTACACACCACATAGTATGAAGGGCAAATTTGAAAAAAAATTGCCATTTATATCCCAAGAACTTTCAAAAAAGTTTGACGTGTCTGCTTTAAAAACACAGTATGAAAAACATGCTTGCAAAATTGCAGAAGAAGCGTGTGGCGTTTATGATTTAATTTTGGCCGCTGGTGGCGATGGGCTTGTTAATGAAGTTATTAATGGAATTTCAAACCAAGGCAACCCACCTGCAATTGCAGTTTTGCCTTGCGGAACAGTGAACGACTTTTCAAAAAGTTTAAAAATGCCAAAAAAATTGGATAAAGCACTTAATGTAATTTTGTTTGTTGAGCCTCAGTTTGTTGATGTGATGAAAACAAATTCAAGCTATGCTTGCTATATTGTTTGTGCTGGCACTCACACAGAAGCCACTTATTTGACGCGTCAAAAAAACAAAAAAATTTGGGGCTGGCTTGCATATTTTTTCACAGCCATTAAAACAATTTTTAAACCACTGAAACACAATTTTGATTGCTATGTTGACGGGAAAAAGTTAAACTCATCATTTGACTTTGTGATGATTATGAACTCAATTTCTATTGCTGGTTTTAAACTTAACAAAGGCGCAGTTTTAAACGATGGCAAATTTGACGTGCTTATGCTTAAATCAAACAAGGTTTGGTTTAGAAAATTTAAAAAGTATTTAAACTTACTTTCCTTGTTTTTGTTTGGGGTAAAAAGTTTGAAAAACAGAAAACAAGCAATTGTTATTAAAACAGACAACTTGAAAATTGTTAACAAATTAAATTCTGCTTTTAATGTTGATGGCGAAAAGTTTGAAGCGGGAAATGAACTTAATGTGACAGTTTTAAAAAACAAAATTAAAATGATTAATAACACAAAATAAGCAAAGAATAACTTGTGAAACCAAGTTGTTTTTTTGTGCGCCTGCTGTTGACATTTTTTGCAAAATTTGTCATAATTAAAGTATTAAAAGGGGAGCTAATGAAAAATTTTGACTGGGATGAAAACTATCCTAAATTTAAAAGTGACTTTTTCTCATACGCATTTGTGTCATACAGAGATGATTACTTTACTTATGACAACGCAAAAAGGTTTTTAACAGCAATGGGACACAAAGTTAACGAGGAACAACTTAAACATTTGCTTAACATTTGCGGACAAAAAGGCTGGATTGAAGGCCGAGTTATTTATGAACCAACTTTTCTTCTTATTGGAAAAGAAAAAAATGAAATTGAAAAACTTTTTGCAAACGCAAACGACTCATACCCTGCAAAAGTTGCAAAAGCATTAAAACAAAGCGATAAAAAAGAATTTTTCACTTTTGAAGAATTTGTTGCGCAAAACTTTACAAACAAAAAAGACACAAGCAAAATTAAAGAAGTTTTTGATGAATTTGAAAAACTTGACCTTTTGAAAAAGAAATATGTTTTCTTCCCTAAAGAAAAGTTTTTTAAAGATTTTAAAGATTTTAAAATTGGTAGAAAGTTTGCCCCACACGACGACTTCTTGCTTGAAAAATAATTAAACAAAACACCTTGCATTGCAGGGTGTTTTTTATTATGATTTAAAATTAAATTTTGCCTACACAAACTCTTTTTGAGGTTAATTTTTTTGTTTAAAAAAACTCGCTTTTTATGAAAAATACTTTTCTTATTTTATCTCGCCCATCACTTAAAGCCAAATTTGTTTTTGCTTAAAATATTCAATTTCTGACATAAAAAAAACAACAGGAAACTGTTGTTCTTTTTTAAATTAAAAATCAAAGCCCTTGTCTTTATTTTTGTTCAAATAAGCAATCTCTGCTTTTCTTAAAAGTTTTTTAAGTTCTTCAAGTTTTGCTTGCAAAGCAGTTAGTTTTGCCACCTTAACTGGGTCTTTTTCATAAATTTTTCTAATTTCTTTTTTCACTTTTTGAATTTGAGTTTCAAGTTTGAAAATCTTTTTCAAATCTGGATCTTGGTTTCCCATACACTCTCCTTATGTTTAAACATAATTTACCATACATAACTTTTATTGTCAATAATATGCTGGCTTGTTTTTAAGAATTTTCTTCTTCTGCCAAATACAATTTTTGATAAACCTTGTTTTTCTCAAGCAATTGTTTATGTGAGCCCTTTGCTATAATCTTATGCTTATCAATAACAAAAATTGTGTCTGCATCGTAAATTGTGGATAATCTGTGGGCAACCACAATTATTGTGTGGTCTTTGGAAAGTTTTTTAATAACCTTTTTAATTGAATTTTGGCTTTTGTTGTCAAGTGCACTTGTTGCTTCGTCAAACAAAATTATGCCAGCGTTTTGAAGAAGTGCCCTTGCAATTGCAAGCCTTTGTCTTTGTCCGCCAGAAAGTTGAACGCCATTTTCCCCAATGATTTCATCATACGCTTTTGGTTTTGAAACAATAAAGTCGTGTATGTTTGCTTTTTTGCAAGCATCAATAATTTGCTTGTCTGTTGCGCTTGGGTTTGAAAGGCGCAAGTTTTCTTTAATTGTCATGTTGAAAAGATATGGGTTTTGTGGCACAACTGCAATGTTTTTCTTAAGTGTTTGTTTGCTTAAATCTTTAATTGAGTGTCCACTAAACTTAATATCGCCACCTTGAATGTCATAGTTTTTTGCAATTAAGTTAATTATTGTTGACTTTCCTTCTCCACTTTTTCCAACAAACGCGTTAAGTGTGTTTGGCATTATTTTGAAACTTAAATTTTTAAACAACAATTCTTCTTCTTTATAACCAAAATCAACATTTTCAAATTCAATGCTTCCGTCAAGGCGTTCAATTTGTTTGTTGCCATATTCTTCTTTTTCATAAACATCGCTTTCAATAACATCAAAAACTCTTTCCGCGCTTAGTTCCGCTTCAATGAACCATGAACGCAAACTTGCAATTGCACCAATTAAACTGCCTGTGTTTCGTTTGTAAATTAAAAGTGTGAAAAACGCAGCTGCGTCAAGTTGTCCTTTAAAAAGAAAAAGCGCACCAAGAGCATAAAACCCAAAATTGAAAACTTGCCTAATTGTTTCTCTAATTGAACTTAAAAGCCTTCTTTTATTTGTTTGTTTTTTGTGAGCATTAATTGCATCTGTGCTTGACTGATCCACAATTCTTTCCATGCTGTCATAAGCATTTAAGTTTTTAACATCACGCACACCTCGAATGCCTTCACTAAGCACGCCAACTTTACTGTCTTCTTTTTCGCGGTATATGCGCTTTAATGTTTTTCCAACTTTGAGTTCATAGCTGTTGTAAAAATAAATCACAATTAAATTAACAGCAACATAAAGTCCAATCCAAACATTCGCAACAAATATATAAATTAAAAATGCTGCGTTCATAATTATTGTGGAAAGGTCGTCAATCAAATTATCCAAAAATTCTGAAAGTAAACCAACATCTTTGCTTATGCGCGTGATGAATGAACCCGAGTTTATGGTGTCGTATTTTTTAACTTTAATTTGCAAAAGGCTGCCAACAATTTTTTGTGTTAAACTAACTTGCACTCTGCTGTTTAGTTCCACACCCACACGTGTCCAAAAAGTTGAAACATAAGTTTTAATAATTTGAACAATTGAAAGCAAAAGCGCAAAAGTTATTATTCCTTTAAAATCAAGCGCTGTAATTTTTGCAAACATTTGCCCTTCAAACATTGGCCCCAAAAAAGCCACACCTGAATAAATTGCACTTAAAAAAACAATTCCCAAAATCAACTTAATGTGTTTTGAGTAATAGTCTTTCATTTTAATTAAATTTTTAATTTTTAATGTTTTATCTTTTTCGTTAATTTTTTCCATAAAAACCCTATCTTTAATTTAAGTATATGACATTAATAATTTCAAGTCAATATAAATAAATTATCATAATTAATTCTTTAATTTGAAATTTTAATAAATAA
>JBMNOM010000048.1:0-6327 GCA_050943075.1 Christensenellales bacterium
AAAAACTGTCATAAATTTGACAGTTTTTTGTTTAATTTAAAATGCTTTTGCTTTAATTGCATCAATTTCAGTTTTCATTGACTTATTAACCGCTTTAAAACGCATAATCATTGTGGCTTCACAGTTAACGCTTATGCCTGAATATTTTGTTTTAAAACTTTCCTCACGCATAATGCTGCTTAAAAAGCCTGTTTTTTTGTTAATTTTAAAAGTTAGTTTCATTGATGTGAAGTTAACGCCTTCTGTGCCATTTTCTGTGAATTGATTAATATACTCTTGGTCAATTTTTGCAACATTCACAGTTGCTGTGATTATATAGTTGTTTGCGTCTGAAGTTTTGTCGTGTTTTGTGAAATTGAGAGTGTCTTTTGACATTGAGATTGGATAATCATTAAGCGCTTTAAAATTTGAGGTGTATTCATTTTTGGAATAAGTTTTATACAAGTTTAATTTTGCGCCGTCAAACGATTTATCTGCATAAGAAAAATCTGATTTTGAAGTTGTTTTTTTTGCAACAACTTCAGTTTCGTTTGAATATTTTGCCCAAAACTCATTTTTTGCCAAATTTGAAGCTGAATATTGCCATTCAAGTGTGATATCCTCTTTGCCCGTTCTGTAATACGTGTTAAAAACTTTTTGTTCAACACCCATTGAAAGCACAACGCTTTCAGCCTCTGCCCAAAATCCTGCACCTGCTTTCAAAGCGCCAAAAGCAAATTCAAGCCTTGCAAGTGGTGAAGCATCACGCGAAGGCGCTGTGAAACCATCTGTTGGCATTTCCCCGCCGCCATCTTGATTTTGTTCATCAGGTGGCAAAACTGGAGTGGTGTTAAATGAGCCAAAACCTGTGGAAAGCGCACTAACAAGCCCAATGATAACCAAAAGCATAACAATTGTCACATTGTATTTGGTTTTATTTAACACTTCCCACCTCCTTTTTACGTTGTTATATTAACATTAAAACAATTAAAAATCAATATGCAACTTAAAACTTAAATTTCACAAAAATTAGCCTTTTAGTGTTTTCAAAAATTTAAGCACATCTTGTGGGTTTGTTTTTGCTCTTGCCGCTGCCCATTCTTTAATAATGTTGCCTTCTTCGTCAATTAAGAAAGTTTTTCTTTTAAGCCCAAAAAAAATTTTGCCATAACGGTTTTTCTCTCCCCATGCGCCATAGAGTTTTGAAACAGTTAAATCTGTGTCACTTAAAAGCAAAAAGTTTAAGTCATATTTGCTTGTAAATTTGGTGTGGCTTTCTGGGTTGTCTGCACTTACGCCAATAATCACTGTGTTAAGTTTTTCAAATTCCTCATTCAAATTTCTAAAACCGCATGCTTGCATTGTGCAACCTGGTGTTAAATCTTTTGGGTAAAAATAAAGCACAACTTTTTTGCCTTTAAAATCTTCCAAACAATGTTTGTTGCCCTTATCATCAAACAAACAAAATAAAGGGGCTTTTTCTTTCATGTTTTTCTCCTTTCCTTTCATTATACTATTTTTTCACATTTTTTACATAAAAAATATTATTTAATTAATTTTATTTGCATTTTTTTGTTTTTCACAAAATTTTCTTAATGAATTAATTGCAACAAGTGGAAAATGTTTAATTTCGTTTAAAATTGTAAACAAATGCTCTTTGCCAATTGGGTGCTTCAATTTGTCGTTTCCAACTTCAACAGTGAAAGCTGGAATTTTAAAATTTAACGAAAGCCAGTCTGAAAATCCGCCCACACTTTCATTAAGTTTAACAAGTTTATAACCACTGACTTCTTGCAATTTTTTTGCAATGAATTTGTCGCGTTTCAATTCTTGTTTTGTTAAAGAGTCAAACCCAAAGTAAATAACATTGCCTTTTGAATGTAAACAAAGTGCCAAATTTGGCTTAATTTTTCTTGCAAAAGCAATTAAATTTTGTGTTTCAATTTCACTGTTTGCGTGTTTTCCAACATAATTTGCTGGCATTGCAACACTTACATTGTGTTTTCCTTGCCCCCAAAGTGCATCAAAATTAACATTTAGGTCAACCGCCCTGATGTTTGCTTTCCATTGCGAAAAGTCTTCACTGTCATTATTCACTTGTTTTAAAAAATTAAAGTCAACATTTCCATGTTTGCCTTGCACTCCTTCCAAGCAAAGTTCAATGCCATCTGGATTGGACATGGGCACAAAATAAATTCCAAAATCAAGGTTGAGTTTGGCGTAATATTTCACAAGTTCAATGCACGTTAAAGTTGTTATATACTCTCTTGCGTGAATGCCCGCTTCCACAAGCAAAATTTCAGCATTTTTTTTGCCTACAAAAAAATATGGTATGTCTTGCCCACAACTTGACACTCCAACACTGCCACAAACAACATTTTTTGTTTGTTTAAGTGCTTCAAGTTCTTTCAAAATAGTTTTAAAGTTCATATTTTTTAATATGTAAAATCGTTAAAAAAAGTGAGAACATTATTTAAAAAGAAAACTGTTTAAAATACTTTCAAAACCTAAAAATTAAAATGACTTAATTAAAATAACTTAATTAAAATAATCACCTTATAAAAACAAAATCGCTTTAACCAATAAAATAAAACAATAAGACTAAACAAAAGAAACCAAACAAAAAACTGGCAGTTGCCAGTTTTTTGTATTCATTAGTTCAATCTTGTTTAAAACAATCAATTATTTATTTGTACTTCCAAAACCGCCTGTTCTAACAATTGTAATTTCTTCTTCGTTGTCAACAGTTAAAAAATGGAAGAAAAAGCCTTGGCCAATTTTGTCGCCTTTTTTAATGACATAATCTTCTGTTCCAAAGTTATGAAGCCTGAAACCAAGGTTGCCGTCGTTTGAAATGTTTCCATAATAATCGCTTTCAATCACTCCAATTGCGTTTGCAAGTGTTATGTTGTTTTTGCCCATTCCACTTGTCACAGCAAGAATTAAGCCAACATTTTCTTCAAATTGTGCTTTGACATTTGTCCAAATAAGCATGCTGTCTTTTGGCTTAATAACCGCGTCAATTGGGCTGTAAAAATCATATCCAACTGCAGATTTTGTTGCCCTAACAGGAAGCTTAATATCTTCCACATCATACTTTAAAAATTCTTTTTTAACAACTTCAAATTTTCTCATTTGTTCTCCTTAAACCATATAATATATTATACCATTTTTTCACCTCAAAATTAAAACAATATCTACTTAAAAATACAAAAAAATAAAACCCTTTCGGGCTTTATTTGTTTGTTAAAAAATATTTTCTTTTGCTGCGGTTTCGCTTTCAAAATTTTCATTTATTTTTGCTTGTTTTGATTTTGAATTAAGTTCATATTGTTGTTGCAAAAACGTGCCATCAATTAATGGTGTCATTGATTCAAACTCCAATTCAAGAAGCACAAGTTTGCCGCCTTTATTTGCAATTGCAAAATTGTAAACTCCTGATTTTGGTAATTTTGGATGTTTTTCTTTATCAATTTTTAAATTTGTCACAAAAACCATATCATCTGTTTTTACATAAGGCACAGTTGTTTCATAAATAAACTTATTGTTTTCATCAAAAATTTTATAGTTAATTTCATTCTTTTCTGTGTCGAATGTAAGTAATCTGTTATGAGGTGAGTAATATCTAACTGAAGTGTATGAAAGTGGTTTTTCGCATAAAGCTTCGTCTGTAATTGTTTCAAAATTTTTAACTTTTTTCTTGTTAACATAAAATTCTTTAACTTTTTCTGCATAGAATTTTTTGTAGTTTTCAATTTTTTGTTTTGTTTCTTCCAAAGCAATTTTGTTTTGCTCCTCATCTCCACTAACCAAATCTTGATTATAAAGCGAGTGAAGCACTGCAATGTCATTTGGTTGAAGAATGCCCATTTCAAAATTAAAATTGTTAACCATTTCAAAAGTGTTTTGGTGGTCAACTGGAGTTATTGCTTGGTAAACATCGGCAAAGCCAAATGAATGCAAAATTTCGTGCTTAATAACATATTCAGCCAAAGGTCTTTCCCAAGTTAAACTTTCGGGGTCAATCACAATGTGTATATTTCTTAAAAATTGTTTGTTAAAATAGTTTGCTCTTGTATAGTTAACTCCATCTGCTTTAATGTTGTATTTGTGAAATTGCATGGTTGTTTGCCCAGCAACAAAATTAAATGGCAAAAATGGAATATTAAGAATTTTAAACCTATATTTAGGATTAATTTCTTTAAACACATCTTCATAATAATTTAAGGAAGAAATAATCATTTCTCTTTCTGAAGCAGAAAAAGAGTTGCCAATATTGACGTAGATTGGTTTATTATTGTTATGCAAAAGCCTTTTATATTCAGATTTAAGAGGACCTCTTTCAGCAAAATATTCCACAATCCTCATATCAGCATCCAAACTTTTGGCATTTTCGGTTATTTGGTCTGTTGTTTTATAATCGCCAACCTTACCCTTAATTGCAGAAATTGTTTCAGAAGCAACCATTGCAGTGAAAACCAAAAACGTGCCTGTTGTAAGGGCATTTTCAATGGCCAACTTAATTTTTTTCTTAGCTGTTAATTGAGGTTTAGATTCATCTTCTTGAATTTCATTTTTTTTGCTCATGTTCAATCCTTAAAAAATTAAAATTATTTTTACATTTATAGTATAACATAATAAAAAAATAAAACAAGGGGGATTTCCTTGTTTTTAATTTCATTATTATTAGAAAAATTTGTTAGTTCACGCTTTGAAAAGCACGTCATCTGCTTCTGGTTTTTTTTGAAAATAAACAGCGGCAAACGAACAAATTGGAACAAGTAAAAAGTTTTCTTCTTTTGCTTTTTCAACAAGTTTATCCATCATTTTTTCTGCGTAGCCCTGCCCGCGATATGCTTCATCAACAAAAACCCTTAAAACCCTAAACACATTTTGGCTTTGCTTACCAAGTGTTATATAGCCAATTTTTGCTCCATCCACACTTAAATTTAAAACATTATTTGAAAAATCAAATTCCATTTTCTTCCCTCTTATCTTTAGTATAACCCGTTTAGGTTAAAAACAATAAAAGAAATGGGACAAAATTTAAAACAAAAATCATTTTGCAACATTTTGTTCGATGAAAATAAAAAAAGAAACTTAAAAAAGTTTCTTTCCCACTTACATTACCATGAAATTATCAAGTTTTTTATTTGCTTTATCAAATTGTTTTTTATATCTAACAATAAAATTAATAACATCTTCTTCTGTGAAGATTTTGTTTTGAGTTCTAATTTCATCTGAAATTAAAAACAATTTGTTTTCTTTAATTTTTGCGTGGTGCGCTTCAATTATATTATGAATTTCTTTTGGAAATTTGTTTTTGTATGATCCAATGTTAAAACTGTCAAGCCTTGCAACCAAAATGCAAGTTTTAATAACATTTTCAGAAACACCAATTGAAACACCTTTTGGGTGTTTTGGAATACACACAGAAAAACCAGTTTTTTTGTGAACGTAAATGTGATGAGAGCCTTTTGAACTTCTAAATTCAAAACCAGACAATAACACAACTTTTTCAATTTCATTAAAGCTGAACATTATGCATCCACCTCCACAAGCAAAACTGTTGAGCCAGCTGGCAAAGCAGCTTCAACTTTTTCCAACGAACTTGGCATTACGCCTTGGTTTTCTGGAAGTTCAAGCCAAGCAAAAAGCAAGTCTTTTGCCATTTCCATGGCTTCTTCCATTCCAACTCCAAATGTGTATGCACCCAAAAAATCTGGAAAAGAAACATTAAAAATTTCTTTGTCGTGCACGTCTTGTGTAAAGATTGCTGGGAAAGCTTTTTTCATAAAAATCCCTTTAATTTAGTGTTTAATTCATAATATAACAAAAGCTTCTTTTTGTCAAGAAACATTAAAACAAAACCACTCTTGACAAAAACACTTTTATACCTTATTATTAAAGAAAGAGAGGCCGAATGGAAAAAGAAAAATTTTACATATTTTTAGACATTGACGGAGTGCTTTGGGATTTTGGACATCTTATCAATGCACTTAACAAACAAATTCCATATAAAAATACAGCTGTTAAATATTTCAAAAAAGAAAGCATGGATGCGCTTAACTTTTTAATTGAAAATTTGCAAAATGTTTATGATGTTGAACTTGTGATAACTTCAACTTGGCGCAAAAACATGAAATTGGTGGAAAAAGTTTTAACCAAAAACAAACTTGCATACAACAAACCTCTTCAAAGAACAGAAATCACTTCACACAGCATTCGTGGCCAAGAAATTGAGGATTTTCTTAAAGACAAACCAAACAAAGAAAACATTGTGATTATCGATGATGTGACAAAAGACATTTTTGCTTTCTTTTCAATGAAAAACATAATTAAAACAAG
>JBMNOM010000049.1:0-6243 GCA_050943075.1 Christensenellales bacterium
CCAACGCATTAAGCCAAATGTGGCACAAGACGCTGTGTTTTTAATAAGTGAAATTGTCATTGCTTGTGAAAGCCAAGATTTTGAAAGAGTGTATGCACTTCTTGTTGGGTTTAGATATTTATTTAAACACCTTAAAAATTCCAAAAAAGAAGCACTTAACTTGCTTTCATTAATTGATGAATTTGAAAGCTTTTAAACAAGGTTTGGAAAAACCAAAAAAATCAAAAAACAAATAATCGTGGAAAAACACGCATGTGTTAATTTTAAAAGAATGAAAAATGAAGTGGAAAACTTCATTTTTTTTAAAAATGCAAGCGACTGCACGGCAGTGGAAACCCCGCTAAAAGTGATGATGAAGCAAGCAATTAAAGTTTTTGCTTTTAATGTAATATTAAGAAGAGAAATGTCTTTTGCGCCATGAGTGATTTCCAAAACACCATTAAAAATTGCTTTAAAAACAGGAAAGGAATCTGGAATTAAGCCAGACAAAAACTGAATTAAAACAAAAAACATAACAATGTAAAAACCCACAACAAGCATGGAATTTGCACTTGAAATTGCGGTGGAAAAAAGAAAGTTGTCGGTGGAAAGCGTGCTGTCTTTAAGCTCGTTTTTTGCTTTGTTGTTCTTTTGATAATTTCTGTAAAAAACACCATTGATAATCGCGCCCAAAAAATGTGAAATTAAAATGATGTAGCCAGCAGTTGGGCTTGCAAGCATTCCAATTCCAACCGTGCCCAAAATAAACATTGGGTCACTGTTTGCGCTGTATGTCATAACTCTTAAGGCGTTGCCTTTGTCAATTCTTCCGCTTTCATATAAATCTGCTGTCACTTTTGCGCCAACAGGATAGCCAGAAATTATGCTTATTGTGTAAACATAAGCGCCAGTGCCGTCTGTGTTGAACAAAAATTTTGTAATTGGAGAAATAAGGCGTGAAAAAAAGTCCACAACCCCAAGTTTTGTTAAAAAAGATGTGAAAATTAAAAATGGAAAAATTGCAGGCAAAACCACGCTTGCCCAAATTAAAAGCGAGTTTAAAGAAACCGCAATGTATTTTTCTGGCTGAATAATCATTGCGCAAACAACAAAAACAAACAAAACAGCGATTAAAAAATTAAATGTTGCACTTTTTTGTTTTTTTAACCCTTTCAAATTGACAATTTTTTGCAATATCATTATAATAGTGTATGTTTATAAAATTTATAATTATGACAAAAGGTTAGTTGGAATGAAAGATGGAAAAAGGCTTATAAAACTTGCAAAACAAAAACAAAAAACAATTGTTTTTCCAGAAGCAGGTTTTAGCGACAGAATTGTTGAGGCTGTTAAAATTATTGTTAAAAAGAAAATTGCAAAAGTCATTTTAATTGCAGACGAAAGCGCAATGGCAATCAGGTTTAAAAACCTGAAAAATGTGACAATAATTAACCCAAAGACATCTCATTTGGCTGGCCCCTTGGCAGAAAAACTTTTTGAAATTCGCAAAGAAAAGGGTGTGACACAAGAAAAGGCAAAAGAGTTAATCTTAAACCCTTTTTATTTTTCTGTTATGCTTGTGAAAGAAGGTTATGCTGATGGAATGGTGGCTGGAGCTGAAGTTTCCACAAGCACAACGCTTAAGCCAGCACTTGAAATCATTAAAACCAAAACTGGTCTTGCTTCAAGTTGTATGGTGTTTTTTGGAAAACACAAAACAGTTAAATTGCCACTTGTGCTTGCCGACCCTGGTTTTGTGCCAAACCCAAGCGAAAAAGACTTGGTGGAAATTGCACACCAAACAACGCAAACAGTTTCAAAATTGTTTAAAGACTTAACTCCAAAAGTTGCATTCATCTCGTATTCCACAAAGGGAAGTGCAAACAGTGAGTTCACACAAAAAATGGTTAATGCAACAAAAATTTTTAAGGAAAAACATCCAAACATTTTGGCGGATGGAGAAATGCAACTTGATGCAGCACTCATTCCATTTGTTGCAAACAAAAAATGTGCTTTAAGCCCAGTTGCTGGGCAAGCAAATATATTAATTGTGCCTGACTTGAATGTTGGAAACGCTGTTTATAAAGCAATTCAATATTTTGGCTTTTTAAACGCCATAGGCCCAGTTGTTCAAGGACTTAACAAACCTGTTAATGATCTTTCAAGAGGTTGCAGTGTTTCCGACATTGTGCTTTTAACAGCTTTAACAGTTTTACAAGCCACAGAAGAAACAAAATAAACAAGAAAACAAAACAAAAGGAAAGAGAAAAATGAAAATACTTGTTCTTAATTCAGGAAGCAGTTCACTTAAATATCAATTGTTTGATATGAACGAAGAAAAATTACTTGCAAAAGGCTTGTGCCAACGCGTTGGAATTGATGGTTCTTTGCTTGAACACAAAGTTAATGGCAAAAAATATGACATTTCACAACCAATGCCAACACACAAAGAAGCACTTGCACTTGTTGTTGAAGCGTTGACAAACGAAGAATATGGCGTGATTAAATCCATTGATGAAATTGATGGTTTTGGCCACAGATATGTTAATGGTGGGGAAGAATATAAAGACCCAATGATTGTCACTCCAGATATTATTGAAAAATTTAGAGAAAGATTTGAATTTGCACCTCTTCATAACCCAGCAAATCTTATGGGAATTGAAGCTTGCATGGCTCTTGCAAAAGGCGTTAAAAACGTTGCAGTGTTCGACACTGGTTTCTATAAAAACTTGCCAGACAAATCAAAACTTTATGCAATTGACTATAATCTTTACAAAGATCACAAAATTCATCGTTTTGGTGCTCATGGCACAAGCCACGACTTTGTTTCTGAAGCAGTTGCAAAAGAAATGGGCAAAAACAGAGAGGATTTAAAAATAATTACATGCCACCTTGGAAATGGCGCAAGCATCAGTGCAATTGACAAAGGCGTTTGCGTTGACACATCAATGGGCTTCACACCACTTGAAGGCGTTATGATGGGAACAAGAAGCGGAGATATTGACGCAGCTGTTGTCCCATTTTTAATGAACAAATTAAACAAAACTGCAGACGAAATCATCACAATGTTAAATAAGCAAAGTGGTCTTTTGGGTGTGAGCGGTGTTTCAAGCGACATTCGTGACGTGCAAGCACAAGCGGCAACTAATGAAAGAGCGCGCATTGCACTTGAAATGTTTATTTACAAAATTAGAAAATACATTGGTGCTTATGCAGCAGCAATGGGCGGAGTTGACGTGATTGTGTTCACAGCAGGAACAGGGGAAAATCGTCCAGAACTTCGTGAACTCATGGTTGAAAACATGGAATTTATGGGTGTTGAACTTGACAGAGATGCAAACAACAACTTTGTTCGTGGGGAAAATTGGAAGTTTTCAAAACCAAACTCACGCGTGGCTCTTTATGTAATTCCAACAGATGAAGAGTTTGCAATTGCAAAAATTACAAAAAACTTAATTAAAGCGTAATTTTTTAAAATATGCTTGACAACCAAGCATAAACACAATATAATATTTTAGTTTAATGATAGGAGGATAAAAATGGCAGTTCCAAAGGGTAAAGTTTCAAGGGCTAGAAGAAATTCAAGGAATTCAGCCAACTTCAAGGTTAGTGCTCCAACACTTGTGGAGTGCACAAATTGCCACGAAATGAAGTTGCCACATGTTGTATGTGCAAAATGCGGACACTATAAAGGCAAAAAAGTTGTTGACACTGAAAAGAAAGCAAAAGCTGAATAATTAATTTTAAACATTAAACATAGATAACTTCTATGTTTTTTCTTGTTATTTAAATTTCGGTTTGATATAATGATTACCTAAAGCAATTTAGGTAATCTTTTTGTTTTTTAAATTAAAATTTAAACATAATATTAGTAGAAAATAATTTAAGCAGGTTTATATGAAAATTGTGATTGATGCTATGGGCGGAGATAACGCACCAAAAGCAATTGTTGATGGTGCAGTTGCTGCTTTAAAGAAAAATAAAGACATTGAAATTATTTTAACAGGAAAAAGTGAACAAATTTTTGCTTGTTTGAAAGATAAAACAATTGAAAGGCTTAGTGTGGTTGACGCAAAAAAAGTTATTACAAACAACGAAAGCCCAACACAAGCTTTTAAAGAAAAAACAGATTCATCACTTGTTAAAGCGTATGAAATTTTAAAAAATAATGAAGCAGACGCACTTATTTCTGCTGGAAGCACAGGCGCGATATTAGTGGGTGGTTTCACCAAAATTGGTAGAATTAAAGGCGTTTCTCGTCCTGCGCTTTCTCCACTTTTGCCAACCAAAAAAGGCAGCCAAGTTTTGCTTTTGGATGTTGGTGCAAATATGGATGCAAAGGCAATTAATTTGTTGCATTTTGCAATTATGGGCTCTTCATACATGAAGGCTTGTTTTGACATTCACAAACCAAAAGTTGCTCTTTTAAATGTGGGCACAGAAGATGAAAAAGGAAACGAACTCACAAAAGAAGCATTTGCGCTTTTAAAAGAAGGCAACAAAATTAACTTTGTTGGAAACATTGAAGCACGCGACATCACATCTGGCGACTATGACGTTATTGTTGCAGATGGTTTTGCTGGCAATGTTGCATTAAAATCCATTGAAGGTGCTGTTTCACTTGCCATGGGTGAGGTGAAAAGAGCATTTAAAGGAATTAAGGGCAAATTGGCCGCTGCTTTTGTGTTTAACAGATTAAGAAAATCAAAAACCAAACTTGATTATCACAAATATGGTGGTTCTCCATTTTTGGGTTGCAAAAAAATTATAATTAAGTCACATGGGTCTTCAAAAGCTGAAACAATTAAAGCAAGCATACATCAAGCCTATGACTTGTATAATTCAAATTACATTGAAAAACTTGAAACTGAACTTGAAGCTTAATCTCCAAGTGCTTTTTCCTTAAAAGGGTTATTTATGATTGAAAAAATTTCAAATCACACTTTTAAAAACAAAGAATTAATTGTTCAAGCGTTAACTCACAGTTCATTCAGCCGCAACAACTATGAAAGGCTGGAATTTTTGGGCGACAGCATTTTGGACTTTTTGGTTGGGGAATATTTGTTTAAAAACAGTGAAGAAGATGAAGGAAACTTAACAAAATTCAGGGCACAATTTGTGTCTGAAGCGCATTTGGCAAAAGTGTTTGATAGGATTGACTTAAAAAACGAAGTGCTTGTTGGTAAAAGTTATCGTGGAGAACTTTCAAACTCAATTAAAGCCGACATAATTGAAGCATTAATTGCAGCAGTATATTTGGACGCTGGGTTTGCAAAAGCAAAAAAATTTACTTATTCACTTATTAATCTTGGCAATTTCAAAACAATGAAAAACAACGACTATAAAACTCAATTGCAAGAAATTGTGCAAGCAAACAAACAAAAAATTGAATATAGAACGCTTTCAAAATCTGGCCAAAGCCACAATCCAATTTTTGAAGTTGGGGTTTTTATTGACGATGAATTAATTGCAAGCGCACAAGCAGGGCAAAAACACAAAGCAGAACAACTTTGCGCTTTTGAAGTTTTAAAAATTAAAAAAGTGCTTTAATTGTTTTGATTTAGCAGTGTAATTTAGTATAAAAAAAGAAAGGAACAAATTATGATTTTAATTAAAAATTTGTATTTAAGATTTATAAGAGAGTATTACGCCTTGCACGACATCAATCTTGAAATTGCAGCTGGGGAAAAAACTGTTTTTTTGGGGTCTAAAGGAAGCGGCAAAACAACACTTTTGCGAGTGCTTGCACGCCTTGAAGAGCCAACAGATGGCGAAGTTTACATCAACAATAAACAACTTTCAAAAATTAATTTTAAGTCTGACTTAAGCGTGGGTTATGTTCCTGTTTTGCCAATTTACCTAAAAAAGAAAACAGTGGAAGAAAATTTTGCTTACATTTTAAAACAAAGAAAAGTTGGTAAAGAACAAGCGGAACAAAAAATTGGCGAAGTGTTAAAACAATTTGGCATTGAAAATTTGAAAGGTGTTAACTTTGAAAAACTTTCCCTTTATGAAAAATATGTTGTTTCTTTTGCAAGGCTTGCTTTAAGAGAGGTGTCACTTTTATTGGTTGACAACATTTTTGAAAAACTTTCTGAAAAGGAAATTGAAGACATAATCAAACTTATGGAAACTCACTTTTTGCAAAACAAAGACTTAACTTCAGTTGTTGCAACTTCATCAAGTTTAATTGCAAAACGCGTTGGAGAAAGAAACATATATTTTAAATTTGGAAGCATTGTAAACACAAAGCCAGAAGACGTT
>JBMNOM010000009.1:0-32221 GCA_050943075.1 Christensenellales bacterium
TTTATTTTAAGTGTTTTTTTAAGTGTCTTTTGAAATTTTATTTTTATTGTTTTTAAAGGTTAATTAATTTTTTTTAAAATTAGTAAAATACTATTTATATTATAAATTTTAAGTAATAAATTTATTTGCAAAAAAAGTATTCACTTTTCAAATTAAATTTGTTATAATATTTTTAAATAAATTAAAGGGAGATTTTGAAGGCTTTGAGTTTATTAGGTTCAGCTGTTATAGACTGGTTTATAAATCTTTTATCCATCATTCCAAAGATGGTGTATTTTATGGTGACATCATTGCTTACAATTTTGGATGTTTTCCAATATGCAATTAGAAAGCTTTCAGGGCTCGATGTTTACTATGTTGGCGAAAATGCAACTCCTCAAACTGGAGATCTTGCATTGTCATTTTTAAGAGGAATTTTTGAAGAAAACAGCCGTTTCCCTGCGCTTAAAAACACTTTTTGGTCACTTGTTATAATTGGCTTCATCATGCTTGGTTTGTCAACAATAATTGGAGTGATTAGAAACGAATACGCTGATAAAGACAATAACAAATACACAGTTATTGCCAACGCAGTTAGAGGAATGTTTATGTTTTTAATTGTTCCTGTTGGCGTAATTTTTGGGCTTATGATTTCAGACGTAATTCTTTATGGCGTTGACATGGCAACCACATCTCCATCAGTTTTAACAAATGTGTTTGAGCAAAACGAAAATGGAGGGATTGAAACAAAACTTGTTGCGGCCGAGTATAATGGGCAAACAACCTATCTTAATTACGACATTTTCTCTTGGCCACTGCCATCTGGCAACTCAACTGTCAGTGGGCTTGTTTTCAAAGTGTCTGCTTTTGAAGCAAACCGCGTTAGAAAACAAGAAGAATATGATGGCAGAACACTGTATTCCTACATACAAACAAATGAAGTGTCAAATTTTGGCATTTTCATTGCAGATAACAGCGACTCTGTTGCACTTATGATTGACGAGGCGTTTGCAAACAACCTTGTGCTTAATACAACTGTTGTGGACAATGTTTTAAAACTCGGTCCACTTGATTCTATTGCTGGCACAGGTGTTGGCATTTTCACTTTATACGATGGCTATAAAGTGACAAACTTTTCAAAATTTAATGTTCCACTCATTTGGGTGTTTTATGACCTTTGGTTATTCAACTACATAATTGCATTTGCATTCTTATTTGTTGTTATGAAAATAATGGTTAACGTTGTTTTTGGGCTTATGCAAAGATTAATTGAAATGGTTGGGCTATTTTTAATTTCACCTCCACTTATTGGTGTTATGCCACTTGATAATGGAAAAGCATTTGGAAGTTGGAGAAGCAAATTTGTTTCAAAAGCAATTTCAGTTTATGCTGTTATTATTGGCTTTAACATTTTCTATTTAATCAATCCATATCTTCAACAAATTTACTTTTTCCCTGACACTTTGACATTCAAATTTTTAAATTTGTTGCTTTCAACACTCTTTGTGCTTTTAGGCATTGTGACAATTGAGGGCCTAATTGCATTGTTTGCAACCATAACTGGTGGCGAAGACCTTAACAAAAAAGGCGAAAAAGTTGCTGGCGAAGTGCAAGAACTTGCAAAAAAAGCCGCAATGTTGACTGCTTCGGCAGCCGGTGTTGGTGTTGCTGGCATGAGTGCAATTGGCAAGGCTGCAGGTGGCGGTATTAATAAAATTATGAATGGCCCACTTAAAGACACTGGGCTTAACCGCGTTATGAAGCAAGGCTTTATGAAACGCAAAGACAAAGATGAAGTTAAACAACAACGCAAAGCAGACTGGAATAATGGTGGCGCTAAAAAAGCCTATGATAATTATGTTGACAACAACAAAGGCTTTAAAAACGAAATGCAAAATAAATTTGCACAAAGAGGGGAAGATCAAAAAGACTTAAGTTATGAAGATTGGGCTAAGTCTGAGAAAGGCCTTGCTGCAAGACAAGAAACTATTGACGATTTAGTTAATAAAAAGAAAATTGACTCTTTTGACAAATTTAAAGACCAAAAAGGTGATGGTAGGGGTGAATATAAGCGCTTATTAAACCAAGATTTGTATGACCGTCAAGAAAGAAAAAACCAAGCCAAAGTTCGTTTAAGCGATATTAAGAAAACACTTAAACAAAGAAAAAGAGAGAATTTTGCAAATTCAGGGTTTGGCCGCTATTTAAGAGCAAACGGAAACACAGTTCTTTCTGGTTTGGGCAGATTAAGCGGTTTCATTGGAGGCAATTTATTTGAAACAGTTAAAGACTCCACAATTCGTGGTGGAAAAGGCGGTTTGCCTGCAATGAAAGCTGCGTTTGGATTAAAGACTTCAAAACAAATTTCAGAAGCAGAAAAAGCAAAACAAATTGCAAAACAAGAAACAATTATACAAGAAGCAAGAAAACCCAAATAACATGCTTTGGAATGTAAAATAAGAGAGGTGAACGGATGAGTTTAATGATGGGTATATTTAGCAATTTATTTGATTTTATTTTGGATGTATTTTCACTTATTCCAAAGTTTGTTTATTTCCTCATAATGACTCTTGCAAGTTTTTTGGATTTTGCACAGCTTGCAATAAGAAAAATTGCTGGGCTTGATGTATATTACATTCAAGGCGTTGATAAACCACAAACTGGTGACATAGTGCTTGCTTTCATTCGAGGGATTTTTGAAGAAAACAGCAGATTCCCAGCACTTAAAAACGCATTTTGGTCGCTTGTTGTGTTGGCACTTGTTTTAATTATTTTAACAACAATCATTGCAATCATCAGACAAGAATATGCAAATAATAAAGAATTAACAACAATGAACATTGTTAAAAGAGCAGTTAAAGGCTTGTTTATGTTTTTAATTGTTCCAATGAGTGTTATGTTTGGGCTTTTGTTCAGTGATGTGATTTTACAGGCGTTAGATTCCGCCACCACTGGTGGAATGGCATCCAGCGCGATATTCTCAAAAGAAGGCGTGGTTGGAGCAATTGATGGTCAAGGCAATGATATAAGCGTTTTGGTTGGAGAAACCACACTTGACGGGCTGGAAACAACATATTTTTATTATGATATGTTTGGAATTTCTTTCCCATCAAGAAATGTGACATTCAGCGGAATGATTTTTAAAGCTTCTGCTTACAACGCAAACAGAACAAGAATTAATAAAACTTACACTTACAACGACAATGGAACAACAAGAACATCAACATTCTATGATTTAATGGTTCAAACAAACCCAAAAGTTTCAAACTTCAATTTGTTTAATAGGGCAGAAAATTCTTATGATGCTGCGCTTATGATTGATGAAGCTTTTGCGGGAAATGTGCATTTGAAAAACCCAGAAAACTTAATTTTTGAAAGCCCAACAAGACACGATGTTTTTTCAACTCTTGTGTTCAAAAGCATGTTTAAAATTAAAAATTTCTCAAAATATGACGTTTCATTGGTTTGGTATTATTATGACTTATGGCAATTCAATTTCATAATTGCAGCAGCATTTTACTTCTTTGCACTTAAAATGATGGTTAAAATTGTTGCAGGCCTTGCAAAGAGAATTATTGAAATGGTTGCACTGTTCTTAATTTCACCACCAATAATTGCACTTATGCCTCTTGACAATGAAGAAGCACTTAAAAAATGGCGTCAAAACTTCATGTCTAAGGCACTTATGGCTTATGGTGCAATTGTGGGAATGAATTTAATTTTCCTAATTCTGCCATATCTGTATGAAATTCAATTCTTTGACCCTTCAGGCTTCAGCGCATTGCCAAGCACAGGAAACCCAATAAGGCTTATAAACACTTTAATTTCAACATTATTTATGCTTGTTGCCTTGTTAACAGTGGAAGACTTCATTTCACTTTTAAGCGGTTTCATTGGCTCGAAGAGTGCGGCTGAAGAAGGAAAAGATATGCCAGGAAAAGTTGGCGATTTGTTCCAAAAATCTGCAACCGCGGTGGCTGGTGCAACTGGTATTGCAACATCAGCAGTTGCTGGTGGCGCGAAAATTGCAGCAAGAACAGGAAATGCAATTGGTCAAAAAATAACTGGCGATAAATCTTATTATATTGGTAAGAAATCAGTTGGGTGGGCAAAAAGCGCAGCAAATTGGGCAAAAACCAAAGAAGAAGATAATAGACTTAAAAAGGTTGGCCGAACAAAAGCGGGCAGTGCTGCTGATAGTAAGGTTCAAAGCGACTTTAATGAAAAATGGAGCACAGGTGGCGGTGCTGAACAAGCATACGATAGTTATTTAGCTGAAAAAGGATACACTCAAGGCATGAATGAAGCTTTTGAGGGTAGAACAGATAAAAACTTAAGTTTTGATGACTGGAAAGCATCAGAAGAAGGGCAAGCCGCTGCAACAAAAATTTCCAAAGAAAAAGGCATTCAATCATTTGATGAATTCAAGAGCGCTGCTGGCGGTGATGGAAGCGGAATTTACCATAAACTTTTAAGAAAAGAAAGATTAGATAATTCCAAAAAATACTATAAAACACTTGGTGATAGAGTGGCAAATGGTGCTGGGTTTATTAAAAACAGCGCATTCACAAAAAATGCAATAAATGGGCTTTTACAAGCAGGCGCCACATTAAACACCTTCTATTCATTTGCCCCTGGTCCAGTTAAAGAAGCGCTTGAAAGAGGCGGCAAAGTAAGTGTTGTGCAAACAATGAACATGGCATTTGGTGGTAAATCTGCAGGCGAAATTAAGAAAGAACAAGATATTGCTAAGATTAGAGGCGAAGAACAAGCCAAAGCAAGATTCTATCAAAACCAAAACGCCGGAAGCAATACACAAATTGACCAATTATCACAAGATTTGGCAGGCGCATTAGTTGAAATTGAAAAACTTAAAAAAGCAAACGAAAATAAAACAGACGGGAAAGAATAATGGAAAAACAGACAATTAAATACTCCAAAAAGAAACAACTTAAACCAAAACTTTCAAATGCTTTTAAAAGTTTTTTGCTAACAATTTGGGATGAAATTTGTTTGTTGCCTCAGCTTAAAATCTTTTTTGTGACAGGCTGTTTTAAAGCCATTTTAATGGCATTTAAAGGCATGACTTTAAGCGATATTAAAAAGCAAACGCAAACCCTCAACAAGCAAGAAAACAAAGTTTGTGAAGATGTTGTAAGCCAAGAAATGTAAAACTTGCAAAACAAAAAAACAAAAAAGGATTTTACTTCATGTAAAGTCCTTTTTTTTGTTCTAATTTAACATTATTAATTGAGTTATGTGGGTTATTAATATTGTTTGAATATAAAACGCTTTTGCCAGCGAAAATAACAAAATTAATAAACACAAATGCGTTGCAATTTTTCCAAACACTTATTGTGTTTGTTTTGTGGCGTACTTTTAATGAAAGAATTGAGTTATTGAAGGAGTTTTAAATTGAATTGAACATAAGTTCATACGTTTTATTGTGCAATTTTGCCATGTCAAGCGTATGTTTTGAAATGACATTATTTTGTTTGATGATTATTTCATTGTTTAAACCAATAATTGTTTTTACTGCCTTTTTACCCACAAGGCCTAATAAGTCTGGTTTAATTTTGGCGGGGAATTTTGGCGCTTCTTTTTTTGCTGTTTGGTTTTGCTGCAAGGTGTCCATTTTCACAAGTTTAACTTTAATTGTGTCCAAAATTTCGTTTTCCTTGTTAAAATTTTGTTTTGGCTTAAAAGAAGTGATTTTAACTTGTTTTTCCTCTTGCAAATTAACAATTACAGTGTCGTGCCCAACTTTAAAAATTTGAGTTGGTAAAACTTCGGTTTGGCTTGTTAAAAATTTTGAAACAAAACCTTTTTCATCAAACTCAATGTCGCAAATTTTGCCAAGGCAAGTGCCATTTAATGCAAAAACTTTTTTGTTTATTGGGTTGTTTTCAATTTGTGAAGAAAAGCCAATTTTGCTTAAATTTTTAACCAAAAGGCCATCATTTGTGAATGAATAGGCGTTTTCCAGCGAAACAAAAGACTCGTTTTCCATTTCATCGTTAAAAAAAACAAAACCTGCAATTTTTTTAAAATCAGAATTAAAAACAACATTTTTAACCACGCCAATGTTTTCGCACTCATAAACAGACACAACTTGTTTTGAAATTATTTCAGAAATTTTTAACATACTTAATTTTCTCCTTACACTTAAAAATACTATTTTGCTTAAAAATTTATGTCAAAAGCATTAAAAAAGACAATTTGCGACAAAGCAAAGGCAATGTTTTAAAGGGTGAAAAAAGTTTGTTAATTTAAAACATTTGTTTTATAATTAAAGCAATGGGTTTAATTAAATTTTTAAAAAGCAGGTTTTCAAAAAACATTGAAATTGTGGGTGATATTTCAAATCATCTTGTTTATGTTTACAAACCAAAGAAAAACAGAATTTGGCTTGGCAAAAGTTTAACTGTGCCAGAAAATTTTACTTGTGTTTTTGCAAAAGAAGGAAAAGCACTTGACGTTTTTGAAAAAGGGCAATATGAACTAACTTTGCCATATTTGCCAAAATGCACAAAACACTTCAAACTTGAAAAACTGACAAGGCGAGGCGTTGCGCCAAAGAATTTTGCGGCAAATTGCTATTTTGTTAATCACAAATTGTTTGACTATGTTGAGTGGTATTCATACAGGCCAACAGAAATTTTTGATGAAACACATGGCTATTTAAAATGCAGGTTAAGTGGCGGCTTTGCATACAGAATTGAAAGCGCAAAAGACTTTATGGCGTTTGTTTTAAAAGTGTATGATTTTTTCTATCAAGGCGAAGTGGAAAGTGTTTTTCATTCAATTTTAGTTGACACTTTGCTTAAGAAAATTGACAAGAATAATTACGACTATAAAAGCATTACAAACAAAGAAAAAATCACAGATGAAATGTTTGATTTTCTTGAAAAACAAATGCAAAAAAATGGCGTTATTTTGGAAGGATTAAGCATTGAAAATGTTAAATTTAAAAAGAAAGATTTTAAACGCATTTTGGAAAATGAAAAGTTGAAAAAACTTGAGCAAAAAACACAAGAAATTATTTCACAGCCACTTTTTTCTTTAAGTGAAAAAATCAGTTTGAAAAATGAAGAAAAGTTAAGTGAAAATAATGCTGAAACTGAAGAAGAAAGCATTGAAAGTCAAAGAAGCAAAAAGTCTTTTAATAACTGGTTTTTTAACAGGAAAGAATTAATTAAAGAAGAAAATTTTGAAAATGGCCAAACTAAGCCAGAAATATATTCACAAAATAAAATAGAAACTGCTATAATATGCAAGTATTGTGGTGCAAAGAATGGGGAAGATGATGAATCTTGCGCGCTTTGCGGAGAAGATTTAAAAGGAGAATAAAATGGATAAAAAACTTGAATTTAACGCAGACACTCCACTTTTTGAAGTGATTGAAAGCGACAGAAGACACACTCAAATTTTAATGGGTTTTGGGCTTCATTGCTTTGGTTGCCCATTAACAAGTTATGAAACAATTGGAGAAGCGGCACAAGTGCATGGAATTGACCTTGAATTTTTGCTTGATAAACTTAATGAAGAATTTGAAGATTAACTATTGAATTAAAAGCTTTTTAATGATATAATTTGGGCAAAGGAAACAAAAATGCATTATATATCAGATGGCGAAGTGATTAAAAACATTAGAAAATATCTTGAAGCCCTAACCCCAGAAACACTTAAAATGATTTGTTTCACAAGGTTTGCAAAAGATGGTTTTTATAACATTGAATTTAGAAAAAGCAGAAATCCGCTTAAACCAATTTTAATTGTTTATAGAAGAATTCAAAGGTCAAACGAGGAAACAATTTCCTCAAAAGTTTTCAGCTTTGCTGAAGACAAAAAACACCACACAGACGCAGAAAGAATTCAAAACGGAATAATTGATTATTTGTGCGACGTTTTTGGTGAAGATGAAGTTTTTAACACAATGCTATACTGCAAAATATATTTTAACAAAGATAAAAAAGGGCCATCAATTTTAGATTGGGGTAAATAACAAAAAGGCATTTTTGCCTTTTTTTGTTGCCTTGTTTCAGTTTGGCTTTTTTGCTTTGAGTGGGGCCAAACTTGCGCTCTTTTGCTTTAAGAATAGGTGCAATTTTCCCTTATTATATATTAATTAATTATATTAACAAATGTTCATATTTTATAATGTGCCTAAAAAATGATTAAAAAAGCAAAAAAATGGCAAAAATCAAATGTGAAAAGTTGCTAAAAAAAAGATGAATTTCTTCAAAAAAAGCCTTGACACTAATTCATTCGGTGTAGTATAATAGCAAGGCTAGTAGTATGGGTTGAAGCATAAGGTTACTTTAATTATACAGCAATTAAAGAGAATTTATGTGGACAAGTTGTGCAAAAGCACAGCGCCTAACTAATCAAAGTATGACAAAAATTTGCCTGAATTATCAGGTTTTAATTTTGGCTACCGGCTCGACACACACGGCATAGTGTTCGGAAAACGAGCAAATGTCAAGTGTGTGACGAAATCATACGCGTTAGGGTTTGCAATTACAGGAGGTTAAGTTAAAATGGCAAATCAAAAAATGAGAATTAAACTAAGAGCCTACGATCACAAACTTTTGGATCAAGCTTGCGAAAGAATTATTGACACAGCAAGCAAGAATAAAGCAAAAATCGCAGGTCCAGTGCCTCTTCCAACAGAAAGAGAGGTTGTCACTGTTATCCGCTCACCACACAAACACAAAGACAGTCGTGAGCAATTTGAGTCAAGAACTCACAAAAGAATTATAGATGTTTATACTCCATCACCAAAAACAATAGACGCTCTTATGAAAATAGAGTTGCCTGCAGGTGTGGATATCAATATCAAACTGTAAGGAGGCAAAAATGAGAAAAGCAATTATTGGTAAGAAACTTGGTATGACACAAGTATTTACACAAAATGGTCAAGTAATTCCAGTAACAGTTATCGAAGCAGGGCCTGTTACAGTGGTTAGAAAAAAGACAATTGAAAAAGACGGTTACAATGCTGTAGTTGTGGCTTTTGATCAAGTTAGAGAAAAACTTGTTAATAAACCAAACATGGGTGTTTTGAAAAAAGCAGGAGTTGCTGCACACAGAACACTTAAAGAACTCAAATTTGAAAATTCAAACGAATATGAAATTGGTCAAGTTGTAAAATGCGACATCTTTGCTGAAAACGACAAAGTTGACGTAAGCGGAACAACACGTGGTAGAGGATTTACTGGTGTTATCCAAAGATGGAATGGCAGCAGATTGAAAATGACACACGGTACAGGACCAGTTCACAGACAAGTTGGTTCAATGGGTTCAAACTCAACACCATCAAGAGTTTTCAAAAACAAGAAGATGGCTGGACAATATGGTCACGAAAGAGTGACAATTCAAAACTTGGAAGTTGTCAAAGTTGACACAGACAGAAACATTCTTTTAGTTAAAGGTTGTGTTCCTGGTCCAAGAGGTTCGCTTGTATTTGTAAAACAAGCTGTGAAGGCCTAAGGAGGAAATGAATAATGGCAAAAGTTAAATTATTAAACATGGCTGGCGAAGAAGTTGGAAGTTTAACAGTTAGCGATGCAATTTTCGCACAAGAAGCTAATGAAGCACTTGTTCACGAAGTTGTTGTTGCTCAACTTGCAAATGCAAGACAAGGCACAAAAGCTAACCTTTCAAGAAGTGAAGTTAGAGGCCATGCTAAAAAACCTTACAGTCAAAAACATACTGGTAATGCAAGACAAGGTTCCACAAAAGGCCCACAATTTAGAGGTGGTGGCAATGCGTTTGCACTTAAACCAAGAGATTTCTCTAAGAAAGTTAACAAACAAGCAAAGCGCGCAGCTTTTGTAAGTGCATTATCTGCAAGATTTGCAGCTAATGACATAATTTTCTTGGATGAATATAAATTTGAAGAAGCAAAAACTCGTTATGCACAAGATTTCGCAACAAAGCTTGGACTTGACAGAAATACATTAGTTGTGCTTGCGCAAAACGACGAAATGGCAACAAGAGCAACAGCAAATATGCCAAGATTGAATCTTCAAGTTGCATCAAACTTAAGCGTTTATGAAATTGTTAAATACAACAAACTTGTTTTAACAAAAGACGCTGTTAAAGCAATTGAAGGGGGATTTGAAGAATGAGAGCTCATGAAATAATTAAAAAACCACTTCTCACAGAGAAAAGTTATACAGGTATTGCAAACAAAGTTTACACATTTGTTGTTGACAAAAATGCAAACAAAATAGAAATTGCAAAAGCAGTTGAAGAAATCTTTGGCGTTGAAGTTGCAAGAGTAAACACAATGATCGTTAAAGGATCTAAAAAAGAACAAAATACAAAGTCGGGAAGAACAGTTGGTAAAACCAGCGATATTAAAAAAGCTGTTGTTGTTTTGAAAGAAACAAGCAAACCAATCGCATTCTTTGAAAGCCTATCATAATAAGGAGATTTAATCATGGCAATTAAAACACACAAGCCTACAAGTGCTGCACGTAGATTTTTAACTACAGATACTTTTGAATTGTTGACAAAGAAAAAACCAGAAAAAAGTCTTCTTGCAACAAAGAAAAAGACAGGTGGAAGAAATGTTAGCGGTAAAATAACAGTTCGTCATATCGGTGGCGGAAACCGTCAAAAATACAGAATTATCGACTTCAAAAGAAGAAAAGATGGAATCGTTGCAAAAGTTAGTGCTATTGAATACGATCCAAACCGTTCAGCTTACATTGCGTTAATCACATACGCTGACGGCGAAAAAGCATACATTTTGGCTCCACTTGGCTTAAATATTGGCGATACAATCACAAGTGGCCCAAATTCAGAAATCAAAGTTGGAAACGCTTTGCCACTTGAAAACATTCCAGTTGGTACAGTTGTTCACAACGTTGAACTTACACCAAACAAAGGTGGACAATTTGCTAGAAGTGCTGGAACAAGTGTGCAACTTGTTGCAAAAGAAGGCAAATATGCAATGCTTAGAATGCCAAGTGGAGAAATGAGAAAAGTTCTCTTGGTAAACAGAGCAACAATCGGAACAGTTTCCAACCCAACACATGAACTTGTGTCACTTGGAAAAGCTGGAAGAAAAAGACACATGGGAATCAAACCAACCGTTCGTGGTGTTGTTATGAACCCTGTTGATCACCCACACGGCGGTGGCGAAGGTAAATCACCAATCGGTAAGAAAGCTCCTGTTACTCCATGGGGTAAGAAAGCTCTCGGTTTGAAGACAAGAAAATCTAAAAAAGCCTCTGACAAGCTTATTGTTAAGAGAATTAATTAGGAGATGGAAATATGAGTAGATCATTAAAGAAAAAGCCTTATGTTTTTGAAAAACTTTTGAAAAAAGTTGAAGAAATGAACAAAACAGGCGTTAAAAAACCAATTAAAACATGGTCAAGAGCATCAGTCATCTATCCTGAATTCGTGGGCTTCACATTTGCTGTTCACAACGGAAAAAAACACGTTCCAGTTTACTGCACAGTTGAAATGGTGGGCCACAAACTTGGAGAATTTGCTCCAACAAGACAATTCAAAGGACATGCTGGAAGCAAAGCTCAAACAACCAGCAAGAAAGGTTAAGAGGTGAGATATGGCTACAAGAATTAGAGAAAAAGCTAGAAAAAGAGCAGAAGTTAAAGATCAAAGACCTTTTGCAATCGCTAAATATATCAGAATGACTCCTTCTAAAGTTAGAATCACTCTTGATACAATTAGAGGCAAAAAAGCTGTTGATGCAGTTGCAATTTTGGAAAATTCACCACATGCAGCAGCAGAAGTTTGTTTAAAACTTTTAAATTCAGCAATTGCTAATGCTGAAAACAACAAAAAACTTAACAGACAAGATTTAGTTGTTGCAGAATGCTTTGTCACACCTGGTCCAACCTTGAAGAGAATTATGATTAAAGCTAAAGGTAGAGCAGATAGAATGTTAAAGAGATCAAGTCACATTACAATCATACTTGATCAAGCAGTGTAGGAGGTAAAGAATGGGACAAAAGGTTAGTCCGATAGGACTTAGACTCGGAGTAAACAAATCTTGGGATTCAACTTGGATTGTATCAAAAAAAGATGTTGCTAAATTCATTAAAGAAGACCAAGACATTAGAAATTTTGTTAAAAAGAATTACCACTCCTGTGGAATCAGCAAAATTTCAATCGAAAGAACAGAAGGCAAACTCGTTGTTAACATTCACACTGGCAGACCAGGTATGTTAATTGGTTCAAAAGGTGCTGGTATTGAAAAATTGAAATCAGATATCAATGCACTTGTTGGAAAAGACAAAACAGTTTTTATTAATGTTAAAGAAATTAAAAAACCAGACCTTGATGCAACACTTGTTGCAGAAGGTATCGTTGCTCAACTTGAAAGAAGAATTCGTTTCAGAAGAGCATTGAGAAGTGGTATTCAAAGAGTTATGAAAGCCGGAGCAAAAGGCTGCAAAGTTCAAGTTAGTGGTGTAGTTGATGGTGCAAACACAATTGCAAGAACAGAAAAATACATGGAAGGTTCACTTCCACTCCACACTTTAAGAGCTGACATTGATTATGGCGTTGCTTCAGCATTCACAAATTACGGTAAACTTGGTGTTAAGGTTTGGATCTTTAAAGGTGAAATCCTTAATGCAAAAGAGCGTAAAGGAGGGCAACAATAATGTTAATGCCAAAAAGAGTTAAAAGAAGAAGACTTCACCGTGGAAGAATGAAAGGTGTAGCTACTCGTGGTAATGAACTTGCTTACGGCGATTTCGGTTTAGTTGCAACTGAACCATGCTGGATTAAATCAAATCAAATTGAAGCAGCTCGTATTGCTATGACAAGATACATTAAAAGAGGCGGACAAGTGTGGATTAACATTTTCCCTCACAAATCCGTGACAAGAAAACCTGCTGAAACTCGTATGGGTAGCGGTAAAGGTTCACCTGAATTTTGGGTTGCAGTTGTTAAACCAGGCAGAGTGCTTTTTGAAATGAACGGCGTTTCAGAAGAAGTTGCAAGAGAAGCTATGCGTCTTGCAGCACACAAATTGCCTTGCAAAACAAAATTTATCGCAAAAGAGAAACAACAAGGTGGTGATGTAAATGAAAATTAAAGAAATTAGAAGTTTAACAACAAAAGAATTACAAGTTAAACTCAATGATCTTACAACAGAGCTTTTCAACCTTCGTTTTTCTCACGCAACTGGCAATTTGCCAAACAATATGGCACTTCATACATTGAAGAAAGATATTGCTAGAGTTAAAACAATCATTAGAGAAAGACAACTTGAAGAAGGAGTTAAGTAATTATGGAAGCAAACAGAAATCAAAGACCAGTTAGAGTTGGTCAAGTAGTGAGTGCTGGTAAAATGGATAAAACAATTGTTGTTGCCATTGTTACTAACTCAAAACACCCAATCTACAAAAAAGTTGTTCACAAAACAACAAAATTCAAAGTTCACGATGAGAACAATATTGCTGGTTTAGGCGACACCGTAGAAATTATGGAAACACGCCCAATTAGCAAAGATAAGTATCACAGAATTGTTCGCGTTGTTGAAAAGGCAAAATAGAGGAGGATAGTTATGATACAACCACAAACAAAACTTAAAGTGGCAGACAACACCGGTGCTAAAGAAATTATGTGCATTCGCGTGCTTGGCGGCTCTTTCAGACGTTCAGGTAACATTGGTGATGTTATAATTGCCTCTGTTAAAAAAGCCATTCCAGGCGGAGTTGTTAAAAAAGGTGATGTTGTAAAAGCTGTTATTGTTAGAACTGCAAAAGGTTTGAGAAGACAAGACGGAACACATATTCGTTTTGATGATAATGCAGCAGTTATTATCGACAACCAAAAACAACCAAAAGGAACTCGTATTTTCGGACCAATCGCCAGAGAGCTTAGAGATAAAAACTATATGAAGATTATCTCACTTGCTCCTGAGGTTATATAGGAGGACAAGGGAATGATTATTAAAAAAGGTGATACAGTAGTTGTTATTACTGGTAAAGACAAAGGTAAAACTGGAAAAGTTCTCGAAGTTTATCCTAAAGAAAACAGAGTATTAGTTGACGGAGTTAACGTGGTTTCACGTCACTCAAAACCAAGAAGCGCACAAGACAAAGGCGGAATCATTAAGAAAAACGCTCCAATCCACGCTTCAAACGTTATGATTTATGAAGATGGAAAAGCAACAAGAGTTGCACACAAATTCATAGATGGTAAAAAAGTTAGAGTTTCTAAGAAAACTGGAAACAGCTTAGACAAAGAATTTGTTAAAGCAGTTAAAAAACAAGCTAAAGACGAAGTTAAAGCTGCTAAACCAGCAAAAAAAGAAACAGCAAAAAAAGAAACAGCAAAAACTGCTGAACCAAAAGCAGTAAAACCAAGAAAAGTCGCAACAGAAAAAACAACTGTTAAAAAGACAGTTGCAAAATCAGGTAAATAGGAGGAAACATCATGGCTCAAATGAGTGCAAGACTTAAAGAGTTTTACAAAAAAGAAGTTGTGCCTTTCCTTATGAAAGAATACGGCTATAAAAATATTAATGAAGTTCCTAAACTTGATAAAATTGTTTTGAACATGGGACTTGGTGCTGTTAAAGATAACACAAAAAGCTTTAATTTAGCAGTTGAAGAACTTTCAGAAATTGCTGGACAAAAAGCAGTTGCAACAAGAGCTAAAAAAGCTATTTCTAACTTTAAAGTTAGAGAAAATATGAAAATTGGTGCAAAGGTGACTTTAAGAGGAAATCAAATGTATCAATTTATGGATAAATTAATTTCAATCGCACTTCCAAGACTTCGTGACTTCCGTGGAGTTTCTCCAAAATCATTTGATGGTAAAGGAAATTACGCACTTGGACTTAAAGAACAATTAGTTTTCCCAGAAATCGTTTATGACAAAGTCGAAAAAATTCGTGGGCTTGATATTATGATTGTGACAACAGCTAATACAAATAATGAAGCTTATGCTCTTTTGAAGGCACTTGGTATGCCTTTCAGAGAAAGATAGGAGGATATTATGGCTAAAACAGCGCTTAAAGAAAAGCAAAAAAGAAAACAAAAATATCAAACTCGTGAATACACAAGATGTTCACTTTGCGGCAGACCACATGCAGTGCTTAAAAAATATGGCATTTGCAGAATTTGCTTCAGAGAACTTGCTAACAAAGGTGAAATTCCTGGTGTTAAAAAGGCAAGTTGGTAAAAGGAGAGAATATGATAACAGATCCAATTGCAGATATGCTCACTAGATTGAGAAACGCTATTAGTGCAAAACACACAAGCGTTGAAGTTGCGCATTCAAACGAAAAAGAAACAATTGCAAGAATCTTGCTTGAAGAAGGCTATATTCTTTCTTACAACATTGTTCCAAATGGCAATTTTAAATCAATTAAAATTGAAATTAAATACATGGAAAACGGCGAAAGTGTTATTTCAGGATTAAAAAGAATTTCTAAACCTGGTCTTAGAGTTTACGCTCCAAAAGACAAACTTCCAAAAGTTATTTCCGGTCTTGGAATTGCAATTATTTCAACAAACAAAGGCATCTTAACTGACAAACAAGCAAGAGAAAAAGCTGTTGGCGGCGAAGTGCTTGCGTATGTGTGGTAATTAGGAGGAAATATGTCAAGAATAGGTAAAAAAATTATTACGATCCCACAAGGCGTAAATGTTGAAGTTAAAGACTCAGCAGTTATTGTAAGTGGTCCAAAAGGTAAACTTTCCCAAGAAATTGATAAGCAAATCATTGTAAAAAATGAAAATGGCACAGTTTCTTTAACAAGAACAAACGAAACAAGCGATGCAAGAGCAAAACACGGTCTTTACAGAGCTTTGATTAACAATATGGTGACCGGCGTAAGCCAAGGCTTCAGCAAAAAGCTTGAAGTTAAAGGTGTTGGTTATAAAGTTGTTAAACAAGGAAACAAACTTGTTATGAACCTTGGTCTTTCACACAATATTGAAGTTGCTGAAGTTGAAGGCATCTCAATTACATGCCCAACACAAAACGAAATTGTTGTAAGCGGGATTGACAAACAATTAGTTGGTCAAATTGCATCAATGATTAGAGATTTCAGACCAGTTGAACCATACCATGGTTATGGTATTAGATACGCTGATGAAGTTGTTATTAAAAAAGTCGGTAAAACAGCAGGTAAAGGTAAAAAGTAGGAGATAAATCATGATTACTAAACAAGATAAAAATGTAAACAGAAAAATTCGTCATTTTAGAGTTAGAAACAATGTTTATGGAACTGCTGAACGCCCAAGACTTAATGTTTTTAGAAGTTTGAACGAAATTTACGCACAAATTATTGACGACACAAAAGGTGTGACATTAGTTAGTGCTTCAACAAAAGAAAAAGCTCTTCAAGAAAGCCTTAAAGGCCTTAACAAAACTGCTCAAGCTAAACTTATTGGCGAGGCAGTTGCAAAGAAAGCTTTGGAAAAAAACATTACAGCTGTTGTTTTTGACCGTGGTGGATACCTCTACACAGGTAGAGTTGCCGCTCTTGCAGAAGGCGCCCGCTCACAAGGACTTAAATTTTAGGAGGATATGATGGAAAAAGAAAAAGAAAGATTCAGAAATCCTAACAGAGAAAAAACAAGAAGAGAAGAATCAGAATTTGACAAAGCTCTTGTTTCTGTGAGAAGGGTGACCAAAGTTGTTAAAGGCGGAAGAACAATGCGTTTTAGCGCGCTTGTTGTTGTTGGAGATAAAAAAGGTTCAGTTGGAATTGCAACTGCTAAAGCAGGCGAAGTTCCAATGGCTGTTGAAAAAGCAACACAAAAAGCTAAGAAAAATATGAAAAAAGTTAACATTGTTAATGGAACAATCCCACACGAAACTGTTGGAAAGTTCTCCACAAGCAAAATTTTAATGTTCCCTGCAAAACAAGGACGTGGAGTTATTGCTGGCGGAAGTGCAAGAGCAGTTCTTCAACTTGCTGGAATCACTGACATTGTGACAAAAATTCATGGTTCATCAAATAAAATCAATGTGGTTAAAGCTACAATGGCAGCATTGTTATCAACAAAAACAGTTGAAGAAATCGCTGCAAAACGTGGTAAATCACCTGAGGAGATTTAAACTATGGAAAACAAACAATTAAAAGTAACCTACGCAAGAAGCGTGATTGGTTATAACAAAAAACAAGCAAAAATCGTTGAAGCTTTGGGTTTTAGAAAACTTGGTCAAACAAGAATATTGCCAGACAATGCAAGCATTAGAGGCAGCATTTTCCAAGTTAAACACTTACTCAAAGTTGAAGAAGTTAAGTAGGAGGCACGCTTTATGAAATTACACCAAATGAAACCAGCAGACGGCGCTAAAACAGCAAAGTTTAGAAAAGGTAGAGGTGAAGGCAGCGGACTTGGAAAAACAGCAGGTAAGGGTCAAAAAGGACAAAACTCAAGAAGTGGTGGCGGTGTTCGCCTTGGCTTTGAGGGTGGTCAAATACCTCTTGTTAGACAACTTCCTATCAGAGGCTTCAACAACTACAATTTTAGAAAAGTTTACTCAACAATTAACGTTGGTGACTTAGAAGAATTTGAACCAAATTCAGTTATTGATATTGAATTACTTTACACAACAAGATTTGTTGGAAAAATTGAGCCATACGGATTAAAAGTTTTAGGAAATGGAGAATTAACAAAACCATTAATTGTAAGAGCAGCTAAGTTTACAAAAACTGCTGAACAAAAAATTCTTGCAGCTGGTGGAAAAATCGAGGTGATTTAATGTTTAAAACATTTGTAAATTCATTCAAAGTGAAGGAACTAAGGGGGAAAATTCTTTTAACCTTACTTCTTTTGTTTATTTACAGAGTTGGAACATGGCTTCCAGTTCCGGGAATCAGTGTTGACGCATTTAAAACAGGAACAAGTGGCAATGATTTTTTAACTCTTTTAAGCTCGATTAGTGGTGGTGCGCTTGCAAACGGTTCATTCCTTGCACTTGGAGTTTCTCCATATATCAGTGCATCCATCATCATTCAGCTTTTAGCTGTTGCTATTCCTTCTCTTGAAAGACTTTCAAAGCAAGGTGAAGAAGGCAGAAAAAAAATGAGTATGTATACTCGTTTGGCTGCACTTGTGCTTGCAATCATTCAAGCTGTTGGTATAGTTATTGCTTTCAAAGACAGTGTTGACCCAAACAACGCTCTTTGGACAGGAGCACCAATATGGCTTGCACTTGCAGTTGTTGCAACAGTGCTTGTTTCTGGTGGAATGTTCACAGTTTGGCTTGGTGAAAGAATTACAGAACTTGGCGTTGGCAATGGTATGTCGCTTTTAATTTTTGTTGGTATTCTATCAACAGCGGCAACATCAATTTTGGCAGCGTTCTCAAAAGTTGCAGCAGGTGACTTAGTTTATCTTTGGACACTCATTGCTTTTGGAATTGCAGTTGTTGTGATCTTCGGGCTTATTGTGTTTGTTGATCTTGCAGAAAGAAAAATTCCTGTGCAATATGCAAAACAAGTTAAAGGAAGAAAAATGTATGGTGGTCAAACCACACACATTCCTATTAAAGTTAATGGTTCTGGGGTTATGCCAATAATATTTGCAAATGCTTTATTAACATTCCCTCAATTACTATTCAGCATTTTCTGGCCAAACTCAAATGCATACACTTGGTATGCAACATACTTGGGTTCAGGCACTTGGGTATATTTGATTTTAACTGCACTTTTAATTTTGTTTTTCTCTTACTTCTATTCTCAAATGGTGTTCAACCCAGAGGATATTTCAAAGAGAATTCAACAAAATGGTGGATTTATTCCAGGCATAAGAGCAGGAAAACCAACAACAGAATACCTAACAAAAATTTCGTCAAGAATTACCTTGTTTGGTGCAATATTCCTTGCATTCATAGCACTTGTGCCATCATTGGCAATGAGTGCGGCAAGCACTTCACTTGATGCGTCACTTATTAACGCATTCAGTGCAACTGGGCTTATGATTGTTGTGTCTGTGGCACTTGAACTTGATAAACAACTTGAAGCACAAATGCTTATGCGAAATTATAAAGGATTTTTAAAATGAGATTAATTTTTCTTGGAGCGCCAGGTGCTGGAAAAGGCACACTTGCAAAACAACTTGAAGATAAATTTGAGCTTTTGCATTTATCAACAGGCGACATTTTACGAGAAAACATTAAAAATCAAACTCCACTTGGTAAGTTGGCTCAACCTTTGATTGATAATGGAATGTTCGTGCCAGATGAAATTATGGTTTCTCTGGTTGTGGAAACAATTAAAAATTTAAACCAAAAAGGTTTTATTTTGGATGGTTTTCCAAGAACATTACCACAAGCCGAGGCTTTGAGCCAAGTTATAAGTGATTTAAAAGTTGTATATTTAAAAGTGGATTACGACATTTTGGCAAAACGCTTGTCTTTAAGAAGAGTTTGCTCAAACAGTAATTGCAGGGCAATTTACAACTTAAAACATTACAAACACAACTTCTGTGAAAAATGTGGGGCGTCTTTAATGCAAAGAGAAGACGACAAGGAAGAAGTGATTTTAAAACGATTTGAACAATACAAAATTCAAACCGCTCCCCTCATTGACTTTTACCTTGAAAAAGGACTGTTAATAGAACTTGATGCCAAGGGAAGTCCTGATGAAACATTAAACGATTTTAAACAAAAGTTTTTTGGAGATGGAAATGGGTTTAACTGAAAAAGAAATTGAATACATGCGTGAGGCTGGGCGTCTTGCTGGTAATGCGTTAAGATATGCAAAATCAGTAATTAAACCAGGTATTAGCACGCAAGAACTTGACAATTTATTGCATAACTATATAATAGAAAATAAGGGGATTTCTGCTTTTTATCACTATGAAGGATTTCCCGGTTCAACTTGTATTTCTGTTAATGATGTTGTTGTGCATGGCATACCTTCAAACAAAATTATTTTGAAAGAAGGCGACATTGTTTCAGTGGATTTAGGGGTTAAATACAAAGGTTATTATTCAGATTGTGCAAGAACTTTTCCTGTTGGAAAAATTTCACCAGAAGTTGAAAAACTTATAAAAGTGACTGAAGAATGCTTCTACAAAGGCATTGAGCAGTTGCAAGTTGGAGCGCCATTGCAAAATTGTTCAGTTGCAATTCAAAAACATGCTGAGAAAAATGGTTTTTCAGTTGTTCGCGAGTTGGTTGGGCATGGCATTGGAAAAGAGCTTCACATGGACCCGCAAATACCAAATTACAAAACAGGGCATAACACATATATTTTGGAAGAGAATACGTGTCTTGCCATTGAGCCAATGATAAATATGGGCAAAAAAGAAATATACCTACATAATGACGACTGGACAATTTCAACAAGAGATGGAAAACCTTCAGCGCATTATGAAAACACTGTCTTATTGACAAAAAATGGTGTGGAGATTTTGACAAATGACATTTAACATTGGTGATATTGTATGTTCAACTGCAGGAAGAGATATTGGTAAAAAATATATCGTTTGGAATGTTGATGGAAAAATGCTTTTCCTTGTTAATGGAAGAGAGCGAAAAATCAACAATCCTAAAAAGAAAAAAACTATTCATGTTGCTTTCTATAGTAAGTCAGAAGCATTGATTGAAAATTTAAAACAAAACAAAAAAATTAATGATGCATACCTGAGAAAAATCTTAAATTAGTGATTTAAAATTAAAGGAGAAAATTTAATGTCAAAAGAAGACGTTATCGAATTTGAAGGCGTGGTAGAAGAAATTTTGCCAAATACAACATTTAAAGTTCGTTTATCGAATGGACATGTGATCACCACATATATTTCCGGAAAACTTAGAATGAACTATATCAAGATTTTGGAAGGTGATAAAGTTAAAGTTGAAATGAGTCCCTATGATTTGACCAAAGGTCGAATTACTTGGAGAGGAAAAAATTAGGAGGAAATAATGAAAGTAAGACCATCTGTAAAACCAATGTGTGACAAATGCAAGGTTATTAAAAGAAAGGGCAAAGTTATGGTTATTTGTCCAAGTGATCCTTCACATAAACAAACTCAAGGCTAAATCACAAGGCTTTTTTGGGGTATGCAGTTAACTGATTAAATCAGGGAATTGATTAAAGCACATGAAAAGTGCATTTTCAAAACGACTGTTAGTTATCAAAAATGTGAAAATTAGCACATTATTATAACTTATTAATAACCGATATCTTCCCGCGGCTTTAAGGAGATATTGATTAGAATAAACGCCTTACTATAAGGCACAAAACAAATCAAAAAAATTTAAAGAAATTATTTTTCGGAGGAAAAACAAATATGGCAAGAATCGCTGGTGTTGATTTACCCAGAGAAAAGAGAGTTGAAATTGGTTTAAGATACATTTATGGTATTGGACCAACAACTTCAAAGAGAATTCTAGCTCAAACAGGTATTAGTCCAGACGTTAGAGTTAAAGACCTTGACGAAAACGATGTTGCTAAACTTAGGGCTGTAATTGAAAAAGAATATCATGTTGAAGGTGAACTTAGAAAAGAAGTTGCTTTGAACATTAAAAGACTTGGTGAAATTGGTTCATACCGTGGAATTCGTCATCGTAAAGGTTTGCCTGTGCGTGGACAAAACACAAGAACTAACACAAGAACAAGAAAAGGTCCAAGAAAAGTCGTTGGCGGAAGCAGTAAGAAAGGTAAAGCTTAATAGGAGGATATTATGGCAGCAACTAACACAGTAAAACCAAAAAGAAAAAAAGTTGTAAGAAAAATTGAAAAAGGTCAAGTTCACATCAAGTCCTCTTTTAATAACACACTTGTTTCTTTTACAGATATGAATGGCAACGTGCTTTCATGGTCAAGCTCCGGCAAACTTGGTTTTAAAGGCAGCAAAAAAAGCACACCATTTGCAGCGCAACAAGGCGTTGAAGATGCAGCAAAAGTCGCAAAAGAGTATGGCATTAAAAGCGTTGAAGTTTACGTAAAAGGCCCAGGTAATGGCAGAGAAGCAGCAATTAGAGCAATCCAATCAGCTGATATTGATGTCACCTTAATCAAAGACGTATCTCCAGTTGCTCACAATGGATGTCGTCCTCCAAAACCAAGAAGAATATAGGAGATTAAACGAATGGCAAAATCATTTGAAACAAAAACAGCTCCAACCAGTGCTGAACCAATGAGCGCTGAGAAAAAAGCAAGAGAACAAAGAGGTCCAAAAAAGAGAATTAGCCAATACGGTTTGCAATTAAAAGCAAAACAATTAGTTAAAAGAACTTATGGACTTAGAGAAAAACAATTCAAAAAATATTACGAAAAAGCTTTGAAAAGTAAAGGAGTGACAGGTGAAGAAATGCTTGTTCTTCTTGAAAGAAGGCTTGACAACGTTATTTACAGAATGGGACTTGGTTCTACAAGAAGAGCTACTCGTCAAATCGTAAGTCACGGACATATTTGCGTAAACGGCAAAAATGTAAACATTCCTTCATACCTTGTATCAAAAGGCGATGTTATTTCTGTAAAAGAAAACAAAAAAGACAAAGAAATCTTCAAAGAATTGAAAGGCATGCAACTTGTTATGCCAAGTTGGGTTGAGTTTGACACAGAAACTTTAACAGGTAAAGTTGTTTCTTATCCAACAAGAGATCAAATCGATGCAAATTTTGAAGAACATTTAATTATTGAGCTTTATTCAAGGTAATATTAAGGAGGATTTATATTATGATGGAAATCAATAAACCAACAATCTTATGTGAAGAAACAGACAATGCAAGTTATGCAAAGTTTGTGGTTGAACCACTCGAAAGAGGCTACGGAATCACTCTTGGAAACGCTTTAAGAAGAACACTTCTTTCAGCTTTGCCAGGTGCTGCTCCAATTGCCATCAAAATTGCAGGAGTGCTTCATGAATTCTCCACAGTTAAAGGCGTGGTTGAAGATGTGGTTGATATCGTGCTTAACCTTAAAGGTTTGTATGTTAAAACCACAGAACAAAATCCAGATTTCACAACAATTATCAAGCTTCACAAAAAAGGTGCTGGCGAAGTGACAGCTGCCGACTTTGAACACAATGACCAAGTTGAAATCTTAAACAAAGATTTGCACATTTGCACACTTGACGAAGATGCAGACTTTGACTTGCAAGTTTTAATTGGCAGAGGAAGAGGTTATGTAAGCGGCAACTATAACAAAGAAAGGGTTGATGAAATTGATTTTATAGCAATAGATTCTCTTTATTCACCTGTTAAAAAAGTTAATTACAATGTTGAAAATACACGTGTTGGACAAAGCATTGATTACGACAAACTCACTTTGGAAGTTGAAACAAACGGAACAACTTCAGCAAGAGATATTGTTGCCCTTGCAGGCAAAATCATAATGGAACATGTTGAATTATTTGTTTCATTGTGCTCAAGAATTGGCGAAATGAACATTTTAGTTTCTCAAGAAGATGAAAAACAAACAAAATATTTGGAAATCACAATTGAGGAAATGGATCTTTCAGTTCGTTCATACAACTGCTTGAAGAGAGCAAACATTAACACAGTTGAAGACCTTGTTAAAAAATCAAAAAATGATATGTTAAAGGTTAGAAACTTGGGTCTTAAATCCATTGAAGAAGTTATTGCAAAACTTGCTGAATATGGTTTGTCACTTAGAAGTGATGAAGACTAAAAGATTAAGATAGGAGAAAAATATGGCAATCGCAAAATTAGGAAAACCAACTGACCAAAGAGTTGCACTTGTTAGAAATCAAGTCACATCTCTTTTGTGGTACGGAAAAATTGAAACAACTTTAGCTCGCGCAAAAAGCGTTCAAAGACTTGCTGAAAAACTTATCACACTTGCTGTAAATTCTTATGAAGACATTGTGACTGTTGAAAAAGAAGTTAAAGACGTTAAGGGAAAATTAGTTAAAAAAGAATTTGTTAACGATGGAGTTAAAAAACTTAACGCAAGAAGAAAAATTATGACAACAGTTTACGATATTCAAGAACAAAGAGCTGATAAAGAAACTAAAGCAAACTTCGTTGCAAGAACTAAAGACATCAATCATCCATTAGTTGAAAAAATCTTCAATGTGTATGCTCCAAAATATGCTCAAAGAGCAAAAGAAGTTGGAACAGGTGGCGGCTATACCAGAATCATCAAACTTGGAAGAAGAAATGGTGATAATGCTGAAGTTGTAATCATTGAATTGATTTAATTGAAAAAAACAAATAAGTGAAATCTTTCACTTATTTTTTTTATTTATTGTTTTTTTTATAAATTTCACTTTTAATTTTCTGCATTAATTTTTCTGTAAACTATATACTGCAAAGATAAAATATAGCCATTTTCTTATTCGAGTTTCAAATAAATTTTTGTTTGTTGTAATTAATTGAAATTTGCCGCATACGTTTAAGTGGCGTGTGCAAATTATTAAGCGCAGCAAAATAGTTTTCTTGAAAAATCAAATAAAGTTTTATTTTAAGTTAATTTAGTTTTTATTTTTTTGTTTTTTTATTATAATTAAAAAAACAAACACTTTAATGTGAAGGAGCAAATTATGGATTGTGTTTTTTGCAAAATAATTAAAGGGGAAATTCCTTGCTATAAAGTTTATGAAGATGAACAAACTCTTGCATTTTTAGACATTGCGCATGATGTTGATGGTCATACACTTGTAATTCCCAAAAACCATTGCAGAAATGTGCTTGACTGCAACGAAAACGACTTGTTATCTGTGATGAAATCAGTGCAAAAAATTAGCCAGCATTATATTAAAAATTGCGGGTTTGAAGGTGTTAACATAATCAACGCAAACGAGGGTGTTTCTGGGCAAAGTGTGTTCCACTTGCATTTTCACATTTTCCCAAGAAAAGCAAACGACAAAGTTGTTGTTTTGGGTGATAATAAGCTTGCAACTCAAAGTTTTGAGGATATTTTAAGAAAGTTAAAACTTAATTAAAATAAACATAAAGTGATTTATAAAATTTGGTGCAAATAAAATTAACAACTTTGCTATGCAATTAATAATACAAAAATTATTTCAAAACAAAAAACCTCTTTAAGTTAAAGAGGTTTTTTTATGTATCTTAATCTTAGTAAGGTTTGCCACAGGTGTTGTTTCCACCACAGCATTGTCCTAAAAGAGAAAGAAGCAATATTAATGGAAGTATTTCACAAATGTCAATGTTGCAGCCGCATTGTGTTAAAATCCAGAAGAGAATGATAATTGTTAAAAAGTCATTATCGCATCCGCATCCGCAACCTTTGTCGTGTGGTTTTCCAAAACCGAAGCCATTGAAAAAGTTCATGGTTTTTCCTCCTTGTGTGTGAATTTTAATAAACAAATTTTTATGTATTGTTTTATCTTTTGTGTTTCAAATGTTTTATCATTTGTCTACTTCATATTATGGATTTGGCGCAAAAAATGTTCACGTTATTTTCAAAATATTGTAATTTTTTTAAAATTGTGGTAATATTATATCAGTTTATTGTGCCAACAAAATAATTGTGGCTTAAAAGGCGTTATATGACAAATTCAACTTTTCAAACTGCAAAAGAAAAAGAGAAAGCATTTTTGTTTTCCGCTGTTCTTTCACGCGGGCAAGACGTTGCGTATGAAGTGGAAGAGTTGAAAAACTTGTGCGACACCGCTGGGCTTGAAGTTGTTGGGGCGGATTATCAAATTATTAAGCAAATCACGCCTGCAACTTTAATTGGAAGCGGCAAAGTGGAAGAACTTAAAACAACACTTACAGAAGCAAAAGCAGATGTTTTTGTTGCGGATACAGAATTAACAGGTTCGCAAATTAAAAATTTATCAGACGCTCTTGGTGTTAAAGTTATTGACAGAGTGATGTTAATTTTAGATATTTTTGCAATTCGTGCAACAACAAACGAAGGTAAGTTGCAAGTTGGGCTTGCACAAGCAAAATATATGTTGCCAAGGCTTGCAGGCATTTCTGGAACAAGTGGGCGTTTTGGCTCGGGTGGTGTGGGAAGCAGAGGTCCAGGTGAAACAAAACTTGAACTTGACCGTAGAAAACTTGAAACCACAATTTTAAATTTGGAAAAAGAATTAAAAGAAATTGAAAAACAACGCGAAATTAAAACAAGGGCAAGAGGCGCTTCTTCCAAAATTAAAGTTGCAATTGTGGGCTACACAAATGCTGGCAAAAGCACATTACTTAATTTAATTTCAAAAGCAAACATATATTCAGACGATAAACTCTTTGCAACTCTTGAAACCACAAGCAGAAATGTTTGGCTTGAACTTGGAAAAGAAATGATTTTAACCGACACAGTTGGTTTCATCAGCAAATTGCCGCACACATTGGTGCATGCTTTCAAATCCACTTTGGATGAAGCAAAAGCAGCAGAAATTTTGCTTCATGTTGTTGACGCATCAAACAAAAATCGTGATGAACAAATTGAAGTTGTTAGAAAAGTTATGCAAGAAATTGGTGCAACTGGCAAAGAAATTATGGTTTACAACAAAACAGATAAAATTCACCTTGTGACGCCACAAGATGAAAACAGCGTGGATATTTCTGCAAAGCAAAACTTTGGAATTGATAAACTTAAACAAATTTTAATTAGAGAAATTGGAATCTTACAAGAAAATCCTTATAGGTAAGGCTAACTCTGTTGAAAATGCGATTAGAATTTACTTGTCTTTTTGCTAACTTGGGGCTTTTTATTCTTGTTTGTAGCCGCTGGCTACGACCTTCGAACAACAAATCCCCAACTTAACTAAAAGACCAAGCAAATCGTAAACCGCATTTTCAACTCGTCAGCCGCTTTTTTTGTGCGTGGGAAAGTGATGTGTTTCATTGGAGTTGGGAAGATATATTTTTCAAATTGAATTTAAGTTATTAAATATTTTTTTAACAAGCGTCTGTGATATGTGGAAAGCGGCCAAATAGAAAGCGTTTTTAACGCCCACCTAGAATTTTGCCATTAGGTTGTTGCTCATGGTGTCGATGACAACAATTGATTGTGTGCCATTGGAACAGGCCACAATGAAATACCAATAATATATGTTTGTGTCTTCAACTGGATTGTTAACAATTTTCAAAAATGCTTCAATTTTATTGTTTTTGTTTTCAAGCATTTTATTAACTTCATTTTCAAGATATTTTGCGCCCAATTCAATTGCTTTTTTATAATTTGTTATAAAGTTGTTGGAAACACAGCTTAAGGCAAGAGTGCAATCCAAAATTGTTATTTCAACATTTTGGTTATCTTTAATTAAAATTTCCAAGTCGCCCATATATTGCCCAGTTATAAGGTGTTTTTCAAGCTCAAGGTTATATGGCACTCCATTAATCTTAACAATCACATCAAGTTTTGGCTCCTTGCTGTTTTCAAACAAAAAAACACTAACAACTGCAAACTTCACTTTTTGTTCGCTTTTGCCATTTGTGATGTATGGTTCTTCTCGCCACCCAGTTGTTAAGGAAGCATACAACACATCATTGTGGGCGGCAAAAAGTGCAACGCTTTCTTCTGACAAATTGTCTTTCAACTTGCGGCTTAAAGTGCTTGAACAAGCAAAAAAAACTGCAACAGCAAAAAGAAAAGTGCCTAAAATAACAAATATTTTTTTCATAATACATTATATTGCTTTAAAAACATTTTAAGAACGAAATTAATTTTCTTTGTGCAAAATTGTGATTTGTTTTATTTAAAGTTTTTCACTATTTGTGTTAAACTAATTTTGTTAATTGGAGGATTTTATGGTTAAAAAAGTTTTTGACTTGGCATTAAAAAACAAATTTGCACTTGGCGCATTCAATTTTGCCAATATGGAAATGCTTAAAGCAATTTTGAACGCAAGCAAGGAAACAGATGCTTTTGTTATTGCGTCAGTTTCAGAAGGTGCTTTAAAATACATTCAGCCCGACTTTTTAAAAAATATGATTAAAACTGTTAAAGACAGAAATGAACACAAAGTTATTTTTCACCTAGACCACGGCAAAAGTTTTGAAGTTTGTAAGCAAGCCATTGAACTTGGGTTTGATTCTGTTATGATTGACGCAAGCAGTTTGCCTTTTAGTGAAAATGTTGCACTCACAAAACAAGTTGTGGACTATGCTCATAAGTTTGGGGTTTTTGTTGAAGGGGAAATTGGCGTTTTGAAAGGTGTTGAAGACGAGGTTAGTGCAGATGAACACATTTATACTTCACCACAAGAAGCGTTTGAGTTTGTTAAGCAAACAGGAGTTGACAGCTTGGCAGTTGCCATTGGCACACTTCACGGCCCACACAAATTTGCAGGTGAGCCAAATTTAAAATTTGATTTGCTTAAAGAAATTCAAGACAAAATTCCAGCAACACCACTTGTTTTACATGGTGCATCAAGTGTTTATAAAGATGATGTTGATTGGTTTAATTCTTTGGGTGGAAATTTGCAAGACGCAAAAGGCGTTCCAGACGACATTTTAACCCGCGCTTGCACACAATTTAATGTTTGCAAAATTAACACAGACACAGATTTAAGAATTGTGTTTTTGGCAGCCTTAAAACAAAGTTTGCAAGATAATAATGCCGACATCGACACAAGAAAACATTTAACCGCAGCACAAAAAGCAGTTGAAAAAACAGTTAAACACAAAATTAAAGTTTTTGGTCAATAATTGCTTTATTTTGCTTTGCAAAAGGCCACAAAAAAACAAACAAAATTAAAACAAAAAAGCCCACTTTGTGTGGGCTTTAATCATTAAATAAATTGCCGCATTTTAAGGTATTTGAAATTTGGAAAAATGCCCACTTTTCGTGAGGGATAATTTTTACCAAAATGTCCACTAAAAGCGGCCATTAATTTTTGACAAAATGCCCACTTTTCGTGGGCGTTTTTTAATAATAAAAAAAGATAAAATAACAATTTTTTCAACAACATATTTTTAAAAATAAGAAACATATTAAACACAAGCAAAATTAAAGAAAAGTTTGGTGTTTTTAAAAATAATTTAGGTTAGTTTTGTTGACAAAGGGCAGTATTTATTATAAAATAAACCTTGTTATATTATATATACACTACTTTTTTAATAGGAGCGAATAATGAAAAAAGTTAAAAAATTAATTTTATCACTTGCATTGATGTTTGGGTTCACTTTTTTTGCACCAACAATTGCAGGTTTTAAAACCATTGCACAAGCAAACATGATTTCATCTGCTTACTACATTCAAGTTAAAGATTTCAAAACCAAAGCGGAAATCGGGGCTGAATATCAAGTTGCAGTTGGTGAAGTTAAAAACTTGTCAGATGACTCACTTGTTGCAAATGCAACCGTTGAAGTTTACAGTCCATTTGGAAAAAAACTTACAGTGAACGCAGGCAAAGTATTAGTTGAAAACTTTGGTAGATACACAGTTAAGTATTCATACGACACACTTGAATATACCTTAAAGTTCAATGCAGAAGAAGGCCAATACTCATTCAAGTTTGAAGAAAACGCTGCACAAATCATTCCATCAATTATGAATGTTAACTTTGCAGGAAACATTGTGTTGCCAAACCCAACAGTAATTGGCGAAGATGGTGAAGAAGTTTCTACTGGAACAGTTGAAATTGCTGTGACAAAACCAAACTATGAAGCCGCAACATTGTTAACAGAAGGCGGCTACAAAGCAGTTAAAGTTAACGAAGTTGGTATTTGGACAGTTAAATATCAATATAAAGTTGACGGAAGAATTGTTGCATCAACAACAAAAGAAATTATTGCAAATGACACATACAACAACACATACGCATTAAATTTCACAACATCATCAACATTCCCAACAACAGCTGTGACAAAAGTTGAAACACTTCTCCCAGCAGTTTCAGCAAAAGATCCATCAGAAAATCAAGTTTCTGTTAGACTTTCGATTAAAGCTGAAAAAGTTAACTATGATGATAAAGGTGTTGAACTTGCACAAAAAACTGATGTGACAACATCATCAATGGATGGCAGAAAATTCACACCACAAGAAGATGGCAATTACTATATCACATACACTGTGACAGACGCTTTTGGAAACTCAAAAGTTCAAGGTTTCTATATCTTGGGTGTTAAAGACACAAAAGCACCAGAAGTTAAAGTTGTTAACCCTTACACAGGCACACCAACAGATTTAACAGATGCTTCATACAAAATTCCATCAAAAGCAAACCTTAAAAACTTTGTTCTTCCAGCAATTTGGGCAGAAGACAATGTTGACACAACAGAATTAGTTTTAACAAGAAAAATTACAAAATATGGTGATGTAATTTATTCATCAACAGAACACGCAAACAAAGAACTTGTGTTTAACAAAGAAGCAGGCTTTGTGCTTGACGAAGACACACAAGTTGTTGCAACTCTTAACGAAGGCGTGTCAATGACAGCTGGAACATACTATGTGACATATATTGCAAAAGACAAAGCTGGCAATGAAAAAACATCAGCATCATTCCAAGTTATTTTGGAAGATGGTTTCAATGATAGCCAAGCACCAGAAATCACATGGAGCAAAACAGAAGTTCTTCCAGCAGAAGTTAGACTTGGCGAAAAAGTGACATTCTCAGCTCCAACAGTTGAAGACGAACATCAAAAAAGACACAATTTAACAGTTGAATATGCTTACTTTGATGGTGCAAACTTAACAGCTTGGACACCAATCGAACTTAGTGAAGCAGGTCTTTATGAAGTTGAAGTTCTTGACGAAGAACAAGTTGGCTACACAGAATTAAGAATTAGAGCAATTGCAAAAGACGCTTTCGGCACAACAGTGCTTGATGCAGATGCAATTCATATTTTGAACACAATTGATAACGCACCTGTTAAATTTGTTTCATTCGCATCAAATAACGCACAAACATTTAAACAAGGCGACGAAATTTTGCTTGGCGACGTTGTAATTGAAGATGATCTTATTGGTCAAGTTTCATTAAACGTGACAGCTTCAGTTGAAGTTGATGGCAAAGCACAATCAATCAATGTTTACGATGCAAACACAACAGTTGCAGGAAACACATTAACAATTTCAGATGCAAAAATGTTGGCTTCATTTGGTGGAACATACACAATAACATACGTTGCAAAAGACATTAAAAACAACTACGCAATTTACTCATACGAAGTTGAAGTTGCAAGTTTTGACGAACAAATTGACATTGACTTTGCTGGTCTTCCAACAATTTTGAATGGCAATGGCGAACTTGAACTTGGCGACAAAATTAAATTGCCAACAGCAACAATTGTTGCTCCAACAGGCGCTGACGTTTCACAAGGATACACTGTTTCAGTAATCAATGGACCAATGGCATACAGAATTGACAGCCGTGAATTTGAACCATACGCAGTTGGAACATACAAAATTCAATATAAAGCAGTTGTTGAATACAATTCTGCAACAGAAGAAATCACAAAAGAATTCACAGTTAAAGTTAAAGATACAACCGCTCCTACAATTCAAAACTTGGAACTTGCAGACAAATTGCCAATTAACTCTGAATTAATAATTCCAATGGTTGCTGCAATTGACAACAAAGGCTTTGGCGAAATTAACTGGGAAGAAAGTAAAGTTGTTTTAACAAGAAAATCAAACAACTCAACTTCAACAGTTAGAACAATCGTTTTAAGCGAACTTGAAGAAAACACAAAAGTGACATTAAGCTACAACGAAGTTTACACTTTAACTTATACAATTAAAGACATGGCTGGCAATGTTGCAACATTAACAAAATCAATTAAAGTTGGTGACACAGACGCTCCAGTTATCACAGTTGATGAAAGCAAAAAAGACTTTGTTCCAACAACTGCATCAATTGGCGACAGACTTGTGCTTGACTTATCAAAACTTTCAGTTTCAGACTTGGTTGACAAAAACTTAACAGTTTCTGACATTGAAATTGTTTTGAGACGCGATGGCGAAATTGTTGAAAACATCCATGGCGACAGCAAAGAAAACTACGAATTTAAACTTGACAAAGCTGGTCAATACACATTGACACTTAAAGTGACAGACGCTGCAGGAAACACATCAACAGCAATCACAAGAACAATCACTGTTTCAGCTGACGCAAACGATGGCGTTGACACAACAGAAGTTTTGGGCATTGTATTAATTGTTGTTTCAGCATTAATCTTGGCTGGTGCAATTGTATATGTTGTGCTTTCAAAGAAAAAAGCAGACCAATACAAAGGTTAATTTAAATTAAATAAATAAAAACTTTCTTTAGAAATTAAAGAAAGTTTTTTTATATTTTAAATTAATTATCGGGTAAAAATTCAATGAAATAATAAATAAATAATTTTAAAAAAATAATTAATTAATTTAATAATAAAAAAGCCTTAAAACCGT
>JBMNOM010000010.1:0-31603 GCA_050943075.1 Christensenellales bacterium
GTTTGCTTTTAATGCGGGTTTAGTTTTAAAAGGTGGGTTTAAGTTTTAAGAGAATTTTTGAATTGATGAATATATTTTTAATTTGCATAAAAAAATCTTCAATTTTACTTGAAGATTTTTTGTTTGAGTTTAATTATTTTGAAGAGTTTGTTTCGTCATCAGAAACTGGAAGGGAAGAATCAATTTCATTTAATGTTGAATTAATTTGATCTCTTAATTCTTCGTGTTTTTGTTTTAAATTTTCGTTTTCTTTTTCAATTTGAGAATCGAGTTTTTTTAAAACATCTGCTAAATCGTCACTTTTTTTTGGGGGACGACCTCTTCTTTTTTCAGTTTCGGCGCCCTTTTTTTTTAACGATTTGCCGCGCTTTGCTCTTTGTTTTTCGTCAGACTTTTCTTCTTTTTTTGGTCTGCCACGTTTTCCACTTGTTTTTGGCGCTTCTTGCACTTTAACAACCTCAACTGGTGTTTCGTCTTTTCTTGGTCTGCCACGTCTGCGCTTAACTTCGGTTTCTGATTCTTCAACAACGGTTTGTTCTTTTCTTGGTCTGCCGCGTCTTCCAGTTGCTTTTGGTTCTTCTTCAACAACTTCTTTAACTTCTTTCTTAGGTCTGCCACGTCCGCGTTTTGGTTTTTCTTCAACTGCTTTCACTGGCTTAACTTCTGCAACAACTGTTTTAACTTCTTTCTTAGGTCTGCCACGTCCGCGTTTTGGTTTTTCTTCAACTGCTTTCACTGGCTTAACTTCTGCAACAACTGTTTTAACTTCTTCTGGTTTGGCTTCGACAATTTGTTCTGGTTTAACTTCAACAACTGGTTCTGGTTTAACTTGTTCGTTTACGTCGTGGAAGTTGCCCCAAGCATCATAGTAGGAACCATTTTTATATCTGTAATTTCCTTCGGCATCATAAAATCCTTCAAATTCATCATAAAGAGGGTTTGCCACTTGTGGTGCTGGCGTTTCTTCAATTTCTTCTTGTGGTGGGAAGTAGTTGCCGTTTGTGTCGTAATAGCCACCTTTTTCATCATGGAAGTTGCCTTGTGGGTCGTAATATGTTCCGTTTTTGTATCTGTAATATCCTTCAGAGTCGTAGTAGCCACCATATTCGTCATATTCAGGCTCGGTTGGTGTTGCCACTGGTGCAACAACTGGAGCAGGTTCAGCCACAACTTCTTGCACTGGGGTTGCTTCAGGTTCAATTGCAACAGGCTCAGGAGTTTTTAAGTTTAAAGATTTGTGTTTTCTTTGTTTTGCTTCTTTTCTAAGTTTTTCGTCGTAGAATTCGCCGTAATCGCCAAGGTTAATGTTGTTGTTTGCAATTATATCTTGCAATTTCTTAACTTCTTTTTCTTTTTCAGAAAGCAATTGGTTTGTTTGTTGTAAAAGTGTTAAATAATTTTCTTTTTCAGCAATGAGCTGTTCCCTTTCTTCTTTTTCTTTATCAAGCGCATATTGTTTTAATTCTTTATAAACTCTTGATGAGAAAGTTTCATATTCAGCGTGCATTGCTTCTTCAACTGCAAGTTTTTTCTCTGCAAGTTCATCTCTTCTTGTTTTAATTTCCGCTGCCAAGCTATTAATATCTTGATTAAAACGAAGTGTGATGCTTTCATAGTCTTTTTCAAGTTGTTCTTGTTTTCTAATTTCGTCTGTTTGTTGTTTTCTAATATAGTTGCTTTCAATACGGTTAGTGGATTCTTCTTGTTGTTTTCTTAACCTTTCCACGTTTTCCTTACTGGTTTGCATTTTTCTTTGATATTCTTTTTGGTTGTTTTCATAGTTGCGTTTTGCACTTTCAATTTCGCTTTCCAACTGTTGAATTTCAGCCAAAACTCTTTGACGTTGGTTTAAGAAAATTTCAGTTTCACGCATTGCTCTTTCAACAATTTGGCTTCCGCTGATGCCAAGTTCGCTAAAGTCATATTCTTCGTGGTCAACACTGTTAAGCATTGCATTTTCAAGTTCTTTTTGTTCTTGTCTTGCACGTTTTTCCAAAAATTCGTTCAAAACTGGAATTCCACGTTTAATTTCTTCTTTTGTGAAAAGCACTTCAAAGTCAATGTATTCTGGCAATGTTGTTGCAGCTTTGTCAATGTATCTTGAGAACAAGTGGAAGTTTTGGTAAAGCCCTGCAAGGTTTGAGTTTTGCCAACTTCTTAACAAAATTGTGAAGAATGTTGAGAAAACAACAATTGCAACTGGTGTTATCAATGAATTTAATAACACAAAGCCAAGTTCGCCTTGCCCTGTGAATGAGCTTAAGTTAAGCACAAATGTCAATGCTGCCATTGTGTAGCAAATTGTCACCAGGTTTTTAATGTTTGAAGAAAAAGAGCTTGTATGTAATGGCTTTTCAATGCAGTTGTATGCCGACATGTAATGGCTTGGATCTTTTTCTCTGTAAAGCATGTATTGTTGCCAATGGTATCTTAAAAGCTTTGGTGCTTTTTTAATTCTGTTGTTAAACTCAATTAAGTTGGCTTCATCAAGATATTGATTATAGTAAAGCCAGCGGTTTAAACCGTCAAGTGCACGGTCTAGCCTAAGTTCGTATGAGTAGGATGATTTAATTAAAAAGAAAACAATTAAAACAAGTTCAAGTGCCAAGCTTACATAAAAAATGTAGTCAATTGTTAGATATCCACGGGAAACCAAACCTTCAAAAAACCTTGAAATTGTTTCAACCACTCCTGCTAAGTTTGAAAACATATATGACTCCTTATACTTTATATTTCTTTGTTAGTATATCACATACAAAAATATTTAACTAATATTTTATTAAATATTTTACCAATTTTTTTTGTATTTTTTTAGATATTTATTTTTCGCATTATTTAACGCATTGAGGGGTTTTAGTTTTTTTATTTAAAACACTATAATTCATTGACTTTTTTGCCGCATTGTTGTATAAACAATTAAGGGAGAAATTATGGATTTTTTAATCGAAAAAATTAAACACCAAATGCCAAAAAGCTGGAAAATTATTAAAAAAGAAGAGTATGCAAACAAAGGTGTTTATCAAACTAATGACTATGAAGTTTTGCTTGCACTTGAAACAGGCGACAGGGTTGTAAGCGTTAACGCTTATCCTGAAACTGAAAATTTTATTGAGGAATATGACCAAGAAATTAAAGAAACCTTGAAAGAAATTGAAGGTAAAGACTGGCAAAAAATTTCATTTTACAATCCAATTATTTACAAATATTTAAAAATAAATAACAAAAGAATTTACGTTTCAATTTTTGAAGTTGCGCAAGTTCCTGGGTTTGTGTCTGTTCAAATTTTTCATGACGACAAACACACATTGGGCTTTTTCTTTTCAGCAAAAAAAGAAGAAGTTGAAAATTTGGAGAGCTTTTTCAAAACAAATGTAATTGCAAAAAATGTAATTAAATTCATTATGTAAAACCAAAATAACCAAAAAATTTAATTGTTTTAATTTTTGAAAGATAAAAATTGTAATTTTGTTATGATTTTTATTTTTTATTAAGTATAATATATATTATGATGAGAAATTTAAAATTTAGATTTAAAACCATATTAGTTGCGCTTGTGCTTGTTGCAGGTTCTTTTTTGCTGGCTTCTTGCGGAGTTGCCAGTTATGATTTATCGCTTACCAATGATGCGGTGTTTTCACATCTTGTTGTAAGAAGCGGGGAAAACACTCTTGAAACTTTCACATTTAATGCAAACGCGCTAACATTGTTGTCGCCAAGCCAAAAAGCAGATATTATTGACGAGGTTTTTGCGCTTTTCCAATCTGAAGGGCAAAATTTGCATTTGGAAATTCAAAACAGGCTTGCTGATGATGAAGCGGTTAAAAACGCTTTTCTTCAAAACACTGAAAGTTTTAGAATTGGAATTGAAGATGCAAGAGTGTTCTTTATAATTTCATATAAATCAAACGACATTTGGGCAGCAGTTTCTGCAAAGTCAGAGCCACAACAAGTTATAACTGAAAAAGTTTTTTTAACAATTACAAAATATGATAGAGATGAAAAAATTGGAACAGTTAAAGTTGCAGGCAACCAAGAACTTTATTTTGCAGACTTTTTGATTGAAACTTCAAAACAACTTTTTTCCAGCCAAGCAAGTGAAGTTTATGACAATGTGCTAGTTAAAAGTTCATACACTTATGCAACAACATCAAAACGCCGCCACACAAATGCCGATGTTTTGGCGTATTCACAAGGCTTTTATTATCACCAATGGGACACAAGCACACAAAATGATGTTTCATTTTATTACACAAACGCCAACGCAGGTGTGTGGTATGGCTTTGCAATTTTTGTTGGGTTTTTAACACTTGGAATTGTGTTTGGAAAAGTTAAACTTGATGAAAGACGTGAAAAACTTAAACTTATTGCTGTTTGCCAAGAAGTGCAAGGAGATTTGCAACAAACAAAAGCTGAAGAAGTTAAAGAAACTAATCAAGTAAAACAAGAAGATAAACCACAAAACCAAGAAGAAGACAAGCCAAGAATTAAAACAAAAGAAGAATAATTTTACTTTGATTGTTAATTTTATATTTTTTAATAATAACTATATGCTTTGGTTCAAAGCATATTTGTTTTTAAAGACAAAGGAGAAAGTGTGAAGGTAATTAAATTTATTTTTAACAGAGCTGCTTTAATAACTTTGATTTTGCTTGTTCAATTTGTTTTTGTTTTGTTTTCAGTTTTTTATTTAACTGAATATTTTTGGTCTTATTATTTTGTTTTGGAAATCATAAGCATTTTGTTTGCGTTGGGCATTTTAAACCGCGACGCCGACCCAAGCACAAAACTGCCTTGGATTATCATAATTTTGCTAACGCCACCTTTTGGGCTTGTGATTTATTTGATGTTTAAAACCAACAACCCAATTAGAAAACATTTGAACATGGCAAAAAAACTTGAGGCTGAAATTAAGTTTAATTCCAAAACAGACGCAGATGCATTAAAAAAATTGAAAAGGCAACCATTTGCAGCTGTGTCGCAAGCAAAATATTTGCAAGGAAACAATTTGTTTCCTGTTTACACAAACACCAAAACAACTTTTTTTTCAAGTGGGGAAGAGTTTTTTGAAGAATATTTAAAACAACTTTCAAAAGCCAAAAAGTTTATTTTTATGGAATATTTCATTTTGCAACAAGGCAAAATGTGGCGCGAAATTGAAAAGGTTTTAATTGAGAAATCAAAAAATGGTGTTGAAATTGTAATTATGTATGACGACATTGGCTCAATTTACAAGTTGCCATACAATTTTAACAAAAAACTTATGCAAAAAACCAACATTAAAGTTGTTAAATTTAACCGCTTTAGGCCAATTATTTCCGCTTTGCATAACAACCGCGACCACAGAAAATTAACCATAATTGACGGCAAAGTTGCTTTCACTGGCGGAATTAACATTGCAGATGAATATATTAACCAAAAAGTTTTGTTTGGGCATTGGAAAGACTCGGCAATTATGATTGAAGGCAAGGCTGTTGACACTTTCACAAACGAGTTTTTAAAACTTTATCACATTAATGGGGCTGAAATAAACAAAACTGAAAATTATTTTCCAGTGCATAAGGACTTTGAAACTGAAGGTTTTGTTCAACCTTTCTTTGATGGACCAAGCCCAATTTACAAAGATAAGATTGGCGAAAATGCCTACATTAATATGATTAACCAAGCAAAAAATTATCTTTACATCACAACGCCATATTTAATTATTGACTACACTTTTATGTCTGCCTTAAAACTTGCGGCAAAAAGAGGGGTTGATGTTAGGATTATCACTCCGCACGTTCCAGACAAAAAAATCATTTTCATGCAAACGCGTTCAAGTTATAAAACACTTCTTGAAAGCGGGGTTAAAATTTATGAATATGTGCCTGGGTTTATGCACTCGAAAACAATTATAAGTGACGACCAATTTGCAATTGTGGGAACGTTTAACATTGATTATAGAAGTTTTATTCATCACTTTGAAAATGGTGTTTGGCTTTACAAAACTTCAAGCATTAAAGAAATAAAGAAAGATATTGATAAAACAATTGAAAAATGCAAAGAAATTGATTTTGGCAATTACGGCTTCAACTTTTTTGTGAGGTTATTCAGCAATTTGCTTGCAATTTTCTCTCCACTTTTATAATGTATTATTGTTAAAAATATTGGTTAACAAGGTGCAACAATAGTAAAAAAAACAAAAAAACAAGCAAGAGGAAAATTGCTTGTTTTTTTGTAATATGAAAGGAAAATTTAATTTTTTATTGTAAATTGCTGTTTTTTAATTAAAAAATGCTAAAAAACATTGTTTTTTATTAATTATTAATTAAAAATGATTTTTATTTTCCACCAGCGGCTTTTGTTGTGCGTTTTTTGTTTTTTAAGCCTTGGGTGTATGTTTTAAGTTTTTTCATTTTTGTGTTTTCTTGGTTTTGCTTTTCTGCTTTTAATGCTCTTAATTTTTTAAGTTTTTCATTAATTTCAACATTTTCGTTTTTTAAAAGCTCAAAGTTTTTTGAAGTGTTTTAAGTTCTTTTTCTTTGTTTGCCAAGTTAATAAGTGCTGTGCGTAATTGTTGGTTTGCACTTTGAGTTTGGCTAAAAATTTCTGCATTGGCTTCTTGTTTTGCGCTGGACTTAATCAACTTCAATATTCCCAAAAACAAGCTGTTAATTTCGCTTTCTGTTAAATGTTTTGTTTTTTGTGGCATTGCAATAATGTTGGAATTAATTTGGTTTATGTTAAGAGCGGAATTTGGTTTTTGATTTTTTGTCAAACTTCTGTATTTGTTTTGAAGCCTAACCATTTCTTCCACATTGCCATTTGATAAAATTAAACACGCTTTTCTCACGCTGTTGCCTTGTTTCACCAAATTGTTAATCTTTTTAACGCAAGACTCTGCTTCTGCTTTTGTGAAATATTGTGGGTTGTTTTTCTTGTGGTTTTCAAGATTAATTAAAAGTTTTTTTGATTCTCTGTGATTTTCCAAAAGAAAGGAAAGTTCAGAGTAATAATAATTTCTTACACTGTTTGGTTTTCTTCCACTGGAAAGAGCAAATAATTCAAATGCTTTTGAAAGTGATGTTCCCTTTTCTGTTTGTTGCTTAACAAAAGAAAACAATTTTTTAATTTCTTCTTCTTTCCATCTACAATATTTTTTTGCCATACTTATCTCCTTAACTTATCTTGGTGGTAAGTATTGCCTTAAACAAAAATTTTTAAACAATGAATATTAAAAGTTTTTGTTTAATAAATTATAATATGAAATTAAACATTATTTGCGCGTTTGACGCAATTTTTGACGCGGGCAACCAGCAGTTTGAAATGATTAAAAGCGCAAGCACAATTGAAGTGGATTTAAATGATGGGGAAACCTTTTTTTGAAGGTGTATCCGCTTTCAAGCAAAAACCTTTTGCCTTTTGCTGCTGTTTTGAAAAACAAGGACGGAAAATTGCAAGCAAAAAGCCCAAATTTGCAAATTTGGAAACAAGACGAAGAAAGCGCAGACATTGGAGTTTTGCCTTTTAAAGTTAAAAACTTTTCACTTGAAAAAATTGAAAAGGAAAAATTTAACAACTTAAATGTTATGTTTTTAAAAGGCGCGGCAATGTCAGTTTTTTGTGTTGGCACTCAAGATGAAATTTTCTTTTACGATAATCAAACGCAATTTTAAAACACAGTTTAGGGCAGTTTAAAAGCGCGCCATATTTGCTTGCTCAAAGCGAAGACTTTAAAATTTTGCTTGTTTTTTGCCCAGTTAGTTCGAAGTTTAATTTCTTCACAGCAAGTAAAATAAGTTTTGGGGAAGAGGAAATTACATTAATTGAAAATCAATTTAATCAATCTGGACACGCAAAGGAAATTGTGATTAAGTTTAACGAAGAAACAGGGCTTGTTGTTAACGAGGAATTGCTTTACATTGAAAATGAGCCTTTTATTGCAACAAACTCTGCTGTTTTGCCACTTGCTTTTTTTGATGCGCTTAAGCAAAAAGATTTTTCACTTGCAAGGCATTATTTAACAGAAGAGTTAAAAAGAAGCGTTTCATCTGCAGCTTTGGAAGAATATTTTGGCGAATTTTATGAAGTTGTGCCATATAACTTCAATTCTTCAAAAGGTTATTATGCGGCAATTAAAACTGCGGGCAAAACTAAAATTTTTTGTTTTAAAGTTATTAATGGCAAAATTGCAGAAATTGAAGCTGTTAAAGAGTGATTTTACTACTTTAAAGATTGTTATATATTAAAATAATTAAAATTGACAAAGTTGATTGGCTGTGATAGAATGAGTAAGAAAGTTTGAAAAGAAAGGTTTTTCTTTGAAAATTTATTATTTTTTCTATTAAATGGAGCAATTTATACAATGTATAAATCTAAAAAATATAATACCGTTTTGGTTTGTTTAATATTTATTATAAGTCTTGTTGTGGGCATTTCTGCTGGTATGACATCATCTGGCGATTTTTTCACAGACACCCCAGGAAGCCAAATTGAAGAGCCTACTGATCAAGAAACTGGAACAGATTTGCCAGCAGGGCTTAAAAGACCATCTGCAGATGCAAAGCCAATGGCAAAATTGGAATTTGCTTTAGCAATTCTTGATAAGGGCGCTGGATACAAAAGCCAAAGCACTCAAGAGTTAAGAATTAAAGCGTTAGGCGCAACACAAAAAATGTCATTTAAAAAATATAGAGGCGGCGGACTTAACCTTGTTGAAGAGTTTTTCCTTCCGCCATCAGGGTTTTTGTCAAGCAGTGGTAAAAATGGTGCAAGAATTCAATATAGTGATGGTCAAAACCTTTATGTGAAGCACATAACATCTTCTGGGCATTTCAACTACGACCAAAGGACATATTCATACGACTATTTTGATGAAAAAGAAGTTGTGCCTTACAGTGAATATTTGCAAACACGCTTTGGCCTTAACGACTTTTTTGTGAATGTGGACAAAGACAGTGTAGGGTCAATTCTTCAAGACAAAACAAGCGACCCAAAAAACTACATAATTAAAGTGAATTTAAGTGTTAACAAACTCTCACCAAAATACATTGCAACATTCACAGCAAATGGTGGTGGAGCTGTGACAATTCATTCAATTCAATTAACATTTAAAATCAGCAAAGACACAATGTTTTTAACAAGTGTTGAAAAGAACGAAATCTTCACAGCAACTTATGCTGGCTTTGCTTCAAGTGAATGTCAAACAGTGTTAAAAGAAACCTTCCTTGCAATGAATGCCTCACAAGAAAACGCAATTAAAAACATTGTTGCTCAAAACAAAGGATTATCAAATTAAAACAAAAACACATCAATTTGATGTGTTTTTTTGTGTTTTTTTAATATTTTTAAAGCATATTTATTAAATTATTTAAACTTATTAAAGTTAACTGGTTTTAAATTATACAAGTTTTTAATTGTTTTTTTGCGTTTTAATTATCCCAAAACAATTTCCCCATCTTCTGTTTGCAAAAAATTTTTGTCCGCTTCGTGTTCTTCAAGTTGTTGTTCAATTAAAGATGTGTTTGCGTTAACTTGGTTTTGTTTTTTCAAAAGTGCGTTGTGAACAATTGTTAAACAAACTCCAGTTAAAAGAAGAGCGCAAAGCAAAATTGCAGCAAACATAACAAGAAGTTTTATGATTTGTGTTTGTTCTCCTGTTGTTCTTTCCATTTTTTCTTTTGCAGTCCTTTTAACAATTTTTGAATTTGTTTTGTGAAAAAAGTATAACACTTATCAATAAAATTTGCAATTATATTCCCCAAAGTAATTCTTTGGAAAGTTAAAAAAAGCCAAAAGGAAACAAAATGAAAAAAACGCAATTCGCCATAATCAAGTTTTAACACTGCAATGTGAAAAACTATAAAGGCGCAAATTGTTGCCAAAAAATTGAAAACAATTTTAACAATTTTGTTTTTGTTGCACAAAAAAATTATATAACTGCTTATGTCATATAAAAACCCACTTGCAAAACCCCAAAGGGTCAAAAACAAAAAAATTTTGGGTTGTGACATTGTTTCGTATAACATAACTTTTCCTATTTAAACAAGCGTTTTAAAAGTGGTGTTTTGGTTTCGTTATATTTAATTTCATTAACAATTCCATTAACACGCAAAACGCCATTTTCAATGTCGAGTTTTTCAACTTCCAAGTTTTCGCCAGTGATTTTTAAATTGCTTCCACTTGCAATAAGTTCAATTTTAAAGTTTGAAACAACAACAACTTTTTCCACGCCGGAAAGTGAAAGTTTTTGTCTGTTTGTTAAATTTAAAATGCTCTCGGTAAATTTTTTGTGTTCTGCCATAAATCTCTCCGTTATAATTTTGTTTATATATGTATATGGCTTGTTTTAATTTGATATGTAATTAATTTAATATAATTATGTTTATTTTATATATATTACTATGTTAAAGTGTGGGGTTAATTTTCAAAATCGTTTGCAATAAAGGTTTTGTTTGTTGTAAACTAAAAGGCGAGGAGTAATTTACATGGGACTTTTTTCTCAAAATTCAAGAAATATTAAAAAACTTAAAAAGATTGCAGATAAGGTTGTTGCCTTAGAAGAAGAATTTTCAAAATTAACAGATGAAGAACTTAAAGCAAAAACACCTTTGTTTTTGTCTAGGCTTGAAAAAGGCGAAACTTTAAACGATATATTACCAGAAGCGTATGCCACAGTTAGAGAAGCAGCATTTAGAGTGCTTAACATGAAGCATTTCTATGTGCAAATTTTGGGTGGTATTGCACTTCATCAAGGAAGAATTGCAGAAATGGCAACAGGTGAAGGTAAAACACTTGTGGCAACTTTGCCATCTTACCTTAACGCATTAAGCAAAAAAGGCGTGCACGTTGTCACAGTTAACGAATACCTTGCAAAAAGAGACGCAGAGTGGATGGGAAAAGTTCACAAATTCTTGGGCCTTACTGTTGGTGTTGCTGTTAGTGGAATGAGCCCAAAAGAAAAGCAAGAAGCTTATGCTTGTGACATCACTTATGGCACAAACAACGAATTTGGCTTTGACTATTTGCGTGACAACATGGTGATTAAAGCTTCGGACAGAATGCAAAGAGGACACAATTTTGCCATTGTGGACGAAGTGGACAGCATTTTAATTGACGAAGCAAGAACACCACTCATCATTAGTGGAGCTGGAATGAAATCAAGCAAGGCATACTACGATGCCCAAAATTTTGCACGCTCACTTAAAGACGAAGAACACTTTGAAATTGACCCAAAACTTAAAACAATTCACTTGACAGAAGAGGGAATTGCAAAAGCAGAAAGATTTTACAAAATTGAAAACTTGTCTGATGTTGAACACATTGAACTTAACCACTACATCATGAATGCATTAAAAGCAAACTACATTATGCACCGTGATGAAAACTACATTGTTAAAGATGATGAAATTATCATTGTTGACGAATTTACTGGTCGTTTAATGCCAGGAAGAAGATATTCCGACGGCTTGCACCAAGCAATTGAAGCCAAAGAAAATGTTAAAATTAAAGACGAAAACAAAACTTTGGCAACAGTCACATTCCAAAACTATTTCCGACTTTACAGAAAATTAAGTGGTATGACAGGAACAGCAAAAACAGAAGAAGCTGAATTTAATGGAATTTATAGTTTGGACGTTATCATAATTCCACCAAACAAACCAAACCAACGTATTGACGAACCAGACATTATTTACAAGAATGTGCGTGGAAAACTTAACGCAGTTGTGGAAGAAGTTAAAGATTGTTATGAAAAAGGCCAACCAGTTTTGATTGGAACAATCACAATTGAAAAAAGTGAAGAAATTTCAAGAGAACTTAAAAAAGCAAAAATTCCACACTACGTGTTAAACGCGAAAAACCACGAACAAGAAAGTGAAATTGTTGCTCAAGCAGGACGCTTTAAAGCTGTGACAATTGCAACCAACATGGCTGGTCGTGGAACTGACATTTTGCTTGGTGGTAATCCAGAATTTTTGGCAAAAAACCGCTTAAGAGCAGAAAATGTCACAGACGCACAAATTTCTTTTGCAACTTCATTTGAAACTAATTTAAGTGAAGAAATGCAAGAAATTAGGGCAAGATATAACAGATATTACAAAGAATTTAAAGTTGAAACCGACAAAGAAAAAGAAAAAGTTTTGGCAGTTGGTGGCCTTCACATTGTGGGCACAGAACGCCATGAAAGCAGAAGAATTGACAACCAATTAAGAGGCCGTGCTTCCAGACAAGGCGACCCAGGTTCAACAGTGTTCTTCTTATCACTTGAAGATGATCTTTTGAAGCGCTTTGGTGGCGAAAAAATGCAAAAGATTACTGAATGGTTTAGAATTGACGAAAATACACCATTCCAATTAAAACTTCTTTCAAAACAAATTGAAGGCGCACAAAAACGCGTTGAAAGCCAAAACTATGCTTCAAGAAGAAGCGTGCTTGAGTTTGACAACGTTATGAACAAGCAAAGAGAAATTATCTATGGTGAAAGAAATAAAGTGCTTGATGGCGAAGATGTTCACAATCAAGTGATGGCAATGTTCCCAGACATTGTTTCCCCAATGGTTTACAGCTATTTAAACCCAGATAAACCATACTATGAATGGGATTTGGAGCCTTTAAACAGGGCACTTGAAGACAACTTGTTCCCAAAAGGCACAAACCTTATCACAAAAGAGTTTGTTGACGACTGTGAAATTGAAGATGTTGTTGAAAAGATATTGAAAGTTATCTATGCAAAATATGATGAAAAACTTGCAATTACAAACAGCTATAAAATCAACTTTGCAGACTTTGAGCGTTTTGTGCTTTTACGTGTGGTTGACTCACTTTGGATGGATCACATCGACCAAATGACAATTTTAAGAAACGAAATTGGCTTGCGTGCTTATGGAAATCAAGACCCAATTGTTGCATACAAACGCGAAGGTTTTGATATGTTTGACAATATGATTGACAGAATTAAACTTCAAACCGCTTCACTTTTGTTGAACGCAAAAATTGAAATTGAAACAAAAGTTCCTGAAAGAAAACAAGAATATAAACCAATTGAAGTGACAGAAGGCTCGGGCCCTGCAAAACAAGAAAAACTCACTGGCAGAAATGACCCTTGCCCTTGCGGTAGTGGACAAAAATATAAAAACTGCCATGGCAAAAATGTTTAAAAAATGTCAAATTTGCGGCAAAAACTGCCACAAAAAATAATAAAAAATTAAAAACCAACGAACGCTGAAACCCTTAATTTTTAAGGGTTTTATGCATTTTTTAGGAAGTTGAAATAAAATTTTTGTGTTTTTTAATTTTGTTTTATGGTAATATAATGTGAGTATCTTACAGGAGGACTTATGTCACAAGATATACGAAGTTTTCTTGAATTGTTGCAAAGTTCGAAAAGCATTGCAATTATTTCTCATCAAGTGCCCGATGTTGACGCTTTTGCTTCTGTTTTAGCATTTAAAGAACTTATAAGAAAATTTCACAGCAAAGATGAGTTTGGCAATACATTAAGAAAAAGAATACATATGTTTTTGGATTACACCACATTGCCTGAAAGCACAAAAATCTTTTTTCAAAACCCTGACGAAAAAATTTCAAACTTAAACCCAGACAAGCCACTTAAAAAATATGATTTAACCATTGCACTTGATTGCGCTAATATTGACAGGCTTGGGAACAAAAAAGAAATTTTTGAAAGAGGTAAAGTTAAAGTTAACTTGGATCATCACTTAACAAACACAAAATTTGCCGATTTAAACTATGTTTACAAAACATCTTCAACTTGCGAAGCACTTTATTACATTTTCATTTACAAGCAAAAAGTTGAAGTTTCAAAATTCTTGCTTTCACTTTTATATGCAGGCATTTTAACCGACACAAACAATTTGCAAAACAATGCAGACACGCATTTGACATCAAAAGCAGTTACTGTCATTAAACACAAACTTGGAAAAACACTTGCAAACAAAATTAAGGCAAACTTTTTCCAAAACAGCTCGCAAGCAAGAGACGAACTTTACAGTTATGCATACAGCAAACGTCACAGAAAATATTATGTTGACGGAAAACTCTGTTTAATTGATTTGGATTACAAAGTGTTTAATGCTTCCAAAGCACAACTTGAAGACGCAGAGGGCATTGTGGATGAAGCGCTTTACAGAAAGGGCGTGATTATCAGTGCAATTATGCTTGAAAAAGAAAAAGGCAAAATTTTTGTGAAAATTAGGGCAAGACAAGGCATTGATGTTTCTGTTGTTGCAAAACACTTTAATGGCGGTGGCCACGCCCAACAAGCAGCGTTTCAATATGAAGGCAAAATGCAACATTTAATGAAAGCGTTCATTAAAGAAATTGAAAAATTTATTGATATTATTGATAATGACGATTTTGATGGTTGCCCAGAACTTTTTGATTAAGAAAACAAAAGCACTTTGAAATTACAAAGTGGTTTTGTTTTTTATGTTATAAAAGCATTTATTTTTTTTGTAAATGTGATATAATGTGCTAGAAAAATTAAAGTTACAGGAGAAAATTATGAAAATTGGTGTTGTTGGCTTGCCAAATGTTGGAAAAAGCACTTTGTTTAATGCGCTTACAAATGCAAAAGCAGAAAGTGCAAATTATCCATTTTGCACCATTGAACCAAATGTTGGAATTGTCACAGTTAAAGATGAAAGGCTTGATGTGCTTGGAAAATTTTATAACACACAAAAAGTTGTTCCAGCAATTATTGAATTTGTTGACATTGCTGGGCTTGTTGCAGGTGCAAGCAAAGGTGAGGGGCTTGGAAACAAATTTTTAAGCCATATTCGTGAAGTTGATGCCATTGCGCACGTTGTGAGATGTTTTGATGACGAAAACATTATTAATGTGAACAATGGAACAGATCCAAAGCGTGACGCAGAAATTATTAATTTGGAACTCATATTGGCCGACCTTGAAACCGCACAAAAACGCCTTGACAAAGCTGCAAAAGCATCAAAAGGTGGAGATAAAGAGGCTTTGGAAGAAAAGGCACTTTTGGAAAGAATTGTTTCTCAACTTGAAAAGGGTTTGCCAGCAAGAAGTTTGACATTTACTGAAGAAGAACAAAAAACAGTTAAAGATTTCTTTTTAATCACACAAAAACCAGTGATTTATGTTGCAAACATTGGGGAAAACGAAATTGGAAAACAAACAAAGCACTTAACCGCTTTACAAGAGATTGCAAAACAAGAAAATGCTTCTTGCATTGCAATTTCAGCAAAAATTGAACAAGAATTGTCCAGTTTGCCAGAAGATGAAAAACAACTTTTTATGCAAGAACTTGGAATTGAAGAAAGCGGCCTTGACAAATTAATTAAAGCGGGCTATTCACTTCTTGGGCTTATGAGTTATATTACTGCTGGGGAAAAAGAAGTTAAGGCCTGGACAATTAAAAAAGGCACAAAAGCGCCACAAGCAGCGGGCAAAATCCACACAGATTTTGAAAAAGGTTTCATCAGAGCGGAAATTGTTAGTTTTGACGATTTGATTAGTGCTGGCAGTTATGCCGCAGCAAGAGAAAAAGGCAAAGTGAGAATTGAAGGAAAAGATTACGTTTTCCAAGATGGCGACATTGCACTTTTTAGGTTTAATGTTTAAAATTAAACAGCAACTTTAATTTGCTTATATCAAGCATTTTAAAGTTGTTTTTTGTTTAAAATGTTGTGTTTTTTAAGATAATATTATTTATAATTTTATATAACTATTTACTTAAATTTTAAGATATGATACAATTATGGTGTTTTTATATTAAATTTACAGAGAATTTTTAAAACTTTTAAAACGTTTTAATTGTTTCAATCCAATAATTTGCTTAAAAAGGAAATTTATAAAGTGGCAAAGCCAAAAGATAAAAACTATATTTTTGAAAGATTTAACCCAGATTTAACGCTTGGGTTATCTACTGCACAGGTTGCACTTCGCAACAAGGAAAAATTGTTTAATTTCACCAAACAAAAAACTTCAAAACCAATTTGGAAAATTTTGTTTGATAATATATTTACTTATTTTAATTTAATTTATGTCATTATCTCCATTGCTTTCATTCTTGTGAAATCCTATGGTGATATGTTGTTTATTGTTGTAGTTGTTGCAAACACAGCCATTGCAATTTTTCAAGAAATTAAAGCAAAAGTGACAGTTGAAAAACTTAAACTTGTTGCTACGCCCAAAGTGACAGTTATTAGAAATGGCAAAGAACATAAAATTTACGCAAACAAACTTGTGCTTGATGACATTATTAAACTTGATGTTGGAAACCAAGTGCCATCAGATTGCATTATTATCAGTGGCAGAGTTGATGTTAACGAAAGTTTGTTAACAGGGGAATCTAAAGCTGTTAAAAAAGTTGAAGGTGACATTCTTCTTGCAGGCAGTTTTTTGTCTGCGGGCGAGTGCTTTGCAAAAGTGGAAAAAGTTGGCAAACAAAACTACATTCAAACAATTGCAGCAGAAGCCAAGCAATTCAAAAGCCCAAGTTCAAACCTTTTTAAAGACTTGAAGTTAATCATTAAATACATTGGCATTATGCTTATTCCAATTGGCGGGCTTATGTTTGTTAACAACTACTATGGCGGCGGACAAAACATAACCGAAGCAATTAGAAAAAGTGGTGCTTCGCTTATTGGCATGATTCCGGCAGGTATGTTTTTGTTAATTACAATTGCCCTAAGCGTTGGTGTTATTAAACTTTCTGCAAAGAAAACACTTGTGAAAGACCTTTACAGCATTGAAAACTTGGCGCGTGCAAACGTGCTTTGCCTTGACAAAACAGGCACAATTACAGACGGCACAATGCAAGTGAAAGAAGTGATTATGCTTAAAAATATGGACTATGACTTTGACAATTTGCTTGCAAACTTTTTGGGAAGCCAAAAAGGCGCAAATTCCACATCAAGAGCATTAAGCCAACATTTTGGAATTGACTATTCCTTAAAAATTAAGGAAACAATTCCATTTTCATCGGACAGAAAGCATTCTGGGGCAACATTTAAAGATTTTGGAACAATTGCCATGGGCGCTCCAGACTTTTTGCCAGTTAACATAACAAAAGAATTAAAAGCCAAAATTACAAGAAGAACAACAAAAGGCGACAGAGTGCTTTTAATTGCAACAAGCACAGAAGACATTAAAAACGACACATTGCCAAACCTTGAACCAGTTGCAATGATTGTGATTGAAGACCACATTAGAGATGACGCGACAGCAACAATTGATTGGTTTAAACAAAACGATGTTGAAATTAAAATTATTTCAGGTGACGACCCTGCAACAGTAAGCAGCATTGCAAAACGTGTTGGGGTGGAAGGTTGGGATAAAACAATTTCACTTGAAGGACTAAGCCTTGACGAAGTTGCACGCGTTGCAAACAAATACACAGTGTTTGGCAGAGTTTCGCCAGAACAAAAACACGCACTTGTTAAAGCACTTAAAAACGCAGGCAATGTTGTTGCCATGACAGGTGATGGCGTTAACGACACACTTGCATTAAAAGAAGCAGATTGCTCAATTTCCATGGCGGACGGCAGTGAGGTTGCAAGAGGAATTTCACACCTTGTGCTTTTAAACTCAAAATTTGCTTCCTTGCCATCAGTGGTTAAAGAAGGAAGAAAAGTTGTTAACAACATTCAACAATCATCAGCACTTTATTTAATGAAAACATTTTTCACAATTGTGCTATCCTTAATTACCATCATCACACTTTCGCCATATCCATTCTACACAATGCAACTTTACATGCTTGAGCTTTTCATCATTGGTTTGCCATCTGTCATTCTGGCATTGCAACCAAACGAGCAAATCATTAAAGGCAACTTTATTAAAGGCGTTTTGAAAAACTCTTTGCCTTATGGTGTTGTGCTTGTGTCTAATGTGCTTATTATGATGTTTATTTGGAATTTTGTGCCAATGGATGCGGAAGCAAAAGTGACACTTGGAACACTTGTGATAACATCAATTGGTTTTGCAAACCTTGTTAGAATTTGCTGGCCACTTAATATGTTAAGATTTTTAACTTTGCTTGTGTCGCTTGCCTGCAACTTAATTGCAATGCTTGCACTGCCAGCAACATTTGGAATAACGCGCTTTACAACAGAAAGTGTCATTGTTTATATTTCACTTCTTGTGACAACTTCAATTTTGCTTTACTTTGTGCCAATTATAATTAGAAAAATTGAGCAAAAACTTAAGAAAAATAAAGCAAATCAAAACAAAAAAATTAATGATAACATTCAAATAACAAAGTAATTGATTATTAATAAAAAAGAACAACCTTAAAACAGGTTGTTTTTTTGTTTTGGGAATTTTGGGATTGGCTTTTTTAGAAAAGGGTTGTTTTTATTAATTTTGCATTTATTTGGTAAGGGTGTTGCAAATTATATTTTTTTGGGGTTAATTAAGTTTTTTTTGGCAACGTTTTGTTTGCGTTTGCCATTTTGCTTTATTTAAAAATAAATAATAAATGAAATTATACTTAAAATAATTAAGTAATAACTGAAATAATGAAATTTCACTTTTTTAACAATATTAAGCATTAATTTAATGGCAAAAATGCCGCTTAAAAAGGCAAAAAGTGAAGACACAATTGTTTGAAGTGGAAAAATTAAACCAGCGCCTTGCTTAAAAATTTTAAGCACTTCATAAGCGCAAGAAGCGAGTATTATTGGAACACTAATAAGAAAAGAAAAGTGTGCGCTTTCTTCTTTGTCATAACCTGCCAAAACACTGCCACTGATTGTTGAGCCCGAGCGTGAAATGCCAGGAATGATTGCAACTGCTTGCATAAACCCCATAAACAGCGCGCCTTTATAATCAATTTTTTTCTTGTGTTTTTGTTTTGTTGCGCATATTTGAGTTAAAATTAAAAGAACTGCTGTAAACATAAAACAAAATGGCAAAAGCGTGCCAGAAAACATTTTTTCAATTTGGTCGTTGAACAAAAGCGCAACAATAATTGCTGGAATTGTGGCAATGTAAAGTTTTACAGCAAGTGGGCCAAAAGGTTTTTTAACCACAAGCCAAACCTCTTTTCTGAAATGCCAAAGCACAGCAAGCAAAGTGGCAAAGTGTAAAGCAATGCTAAAAAAAACAAAGTTGCTTTTAATGCCAAAAACTTTTGATAATAACACCAAATGTCCGCTTGAAGAAATTGGTAAAAACTCTGTTAAACCTTGCACCAGCCCCAAAATAATTGCTTGAAAAATTGTCATTGTATTTTTCCTTTGTAATATTTTATTGATATATATAAGTTTTTATTCTTTATTTAACATTTGACTTAAAATTTTAAAGAGGTTCATAATTTAATTAATTGGAGAAAAATATGACAATTATTGACGGCAAAAAAATTGCAATGCAAATTAAAGATGAATTAAAACAAGAAATTGAAAAAACCGCCCTTAATGTTTGCTTGGCTGTTGTTTTGGTGGGGAAGGACCCAGCAAGCCAAACTTATGTTAAAAACAAAAAAATTGCGTGTGAACAAGTTGGAATTAAAAGCCTTGAATTTTTGCTTGATGAAGATGTTAGCCAAGAAAAATTGAACAGTTTGCTTGATAAACTTTGCCAAAGAGAAGACATTAATGCAATTTTGTTGCAATTGCCCTTGCCACGCCATTTAAACTCGCAAGAAGCATTGAAACACATTGACAAAGCAAAAGATGTTGACGGCTTAACACCTGCCAATATAGGAGAATTGTTTTGCGGAAACAGTGCAGTTGTGCCTTGCACGCCAAAAGGTGTTTTGCATTTAATTGAAAGCGTTTGCCCAAACTTGGAAGGAAAAGAAGTTGTTGTGCTTGGCAGAAGCAATTTGGTTGGCAAACCACTTGCGTTTCTCTTACTGCAAAAAAATGCAACCGTCACAATTCTTCACTCAAAAAGCAAAGACTTGGCTTTGCACACAAAAAAAGCAGATATTTTAATTTCTGCAGTTGGTAAAGCTGGATTAATTTCAAAACAAATGGTTAAAAAAGGCGCGTTTGTGATTGATGTTGGAATTAACAGAAATGCTGAGGGCAAACTTGTTGGCGATGTGGATTTTGAAAATGTGAAAAAAGTGGCAGGTTTTTTAACCACTGTTCCAGGCGGGGTTGGGCCAATGACAATTGCAATGCTACTCAAAAATTCGGTTGAACTTGCAAAGGCACAAAGTTTGAAATAAAATTATTTATATTAACTTAATTTTGCAAAGCGTATTCAAAGAGTTTTAATTTAACACTTAATTGTTGTTTGTTAAAATGGGCTTTAATTGTTTTGTAAAAATATCATAAAAAGGCTTGACAAATGTTGAGTTGTTAATTATAATAGGGCAGTATTTAATAATGCCTTTCCAAAGACAGCAAGTGATTATCTTAAATTTTGGCTTTATGCCATTGCTTGCCGAGGTAAAGCAAACAACGGATTTTAACTTTTAAATTCCTTTTGGCTTTATTTCGGTCAAAAGGAATTATTTTTTACACTTAACGCACAAAGAAATTTAATAAGGAGGAAATAATGAGCGCAAATTTAGAAGCTAAAAAATTAATTGTTGAAGAAATCAAACAAAAAATTAGTGAATCTAAATCTATTGCTTTTGTTGACTATCGTGGTTTGAATGTGGAAAAAGACACATCTTTAAGAAGAGCATTCAAAGCTAATGGTTCTGAGTACAAAGTGTATAAAAACCGTTTGATGCTTATTGCTCTTAACGAACTTGGAATCACAGGTTGTGACGAGCTTTTGCAAGGCACAAACGCTGTTGTTTTCAGTTATGCAGATGAAGTGACAGCTCCAAAAGTTTTGGTTGACGCAATCAAGAAAGATAAAATTCTTGAATTGAAGTTTGGTATTGTTGACAACAAAGTTGTGACAAAAGCCGAAATCGAAGCTCTTGCTACACTTCCATCAAAAGAAGTATTGCTTGGCAAACTCTTATCCATTCTCAATTCTCCTGCAACATCTCTTGCAAGAGTGCTTTCAGCACCAACAACAGGTTTTGTTAGAGCATTGAGTGAAATCGCAAAAAAAGGTTAATAAAATTAATTAATTTGATTTGCTAAACAAAAAATCACTTTCAAAGTGAAGAAGTTGGTGACAACTTAAATGTCACAAAAAATATGCTTAAAAAGCAAAAAGAAATTTTAGGAGGAAATTAAAAATGGCAGATTTAAAGAAATTTGTTGAAGAAATTAAAGCTCTTACACTTGTTGAAGTTAGTGAGCTTGTTAAAATGTTAGAAGAAGAATTTGGAGTTAGCGCAGCAGCACCAGTTGCAGTTGCAGCAGCACCAGTTGCTGGAGCACCAGCAGAAGCAGCTGAAGAAAAAACTGAATTTACAGTTGTTTTGAAAGCAGCAGGCGACAACAAAATCGCAGTTATTAAAGCAGTTAGAGAAATCACAGGTCTTGGACTTTCAGAAGCTAAAGCGCTTGTTGACGGAGCACCTGCAAACGTTAAAGAAAATGTACCAACTAAAGAAGCTAAAGAAATGGAAGCTAAACTTAAAGAAGCTGGTGCAACTGTTGAACTTAAATAATAAATCACAAAGTCAAATAAATCCTATTTGTGCGTAAAGAAAAAAGTTGAGGTGACCCTCAACTTTTTTGTTTTAAATAATTGCAAATTGTGATAATATTTTAATATGACTAATTACCAAGAAGATTTTAAAAAGCTTTGGCTTTATGATAGGCTTAAAAATCAATTATCGCAGGACTCTGTTTCACATGCACACTTTTTTGTGTGTGAAGACGAGTTTAGCGCAAAAACTTTTTCTGACCTTGTTGCACGCCTTTTGCTTTGTGAAAATATGAATGCTTGTGGCACTTGTGCTGCTTGCGCCCAAGTTAACGCACAAACGCACCCAGATTTGTTCATTTTACCAAAAGAAAAAACATTTATGGTTGCAAGCGCAGCCCATGTTGTTGAAAATGCATACAAAAAGCCAATTGCTGGCGAGCGCAAAGTTTTTTTAATTAATAATTTTGACAAAGCCAACGAAAGTGCACAAAACAAAATTTTGAAAATTTTGGAAGAACCACCAAAAAACACATTCTTTATGCTTAATGGAACAAACGACAAAAAAGTGCTTTCCACAATTTTGTCAAGAGTGCAAAAACATTTTGTCCCACCCTTTAAAGCAGATGAACTTCAAAGCATTTTGAAAAACAATAATGTTAAGTTTAATCAAAACATTCTTGACATGAGTGATGGATATTTGGGCAGAGCTCTTGCACTTGCAGAAAACAAAGACTTCTTACATAGTTATGATTTTGTTTTAAATATGCTTGCTAAAATGACTTCAAGCAAAGACATCATTAATTTTAGTGCGGAATTCAGTGAAAGAAGTTTGTTTTTACTCAGGCTTGAAATTTTGGAAAAAGTGTTTAGAAACATGCTTTTAATTAAAAATCAAAGCGAAAATTTAATTGATGATGCAAGTGTTTTGTTAATCAGCCCACTAAGCGCGCAATTTTCAAATTTGGCAATTATCAACATTTTAAATAAAATAATTAAAGCAAAAATGCTTTTTGATGCAAGTGTTAACATCACGTCAATTACAGACAACTTGCTTTTGGGAATTTTGGAGGATAAATTTTTATGGAAATAGATGTTATCAAGGTTTACTTGTTTGGACACAATAAATGGTATAACTGCAAAACAAGTTTGCTTGATTTAAAAAAAGATATGATTGTTGTTGTTGACGGCGTTAATGGGCTTGAAAGTGGCAGAGTTGTTTCTCAAGTGTTTAAAGCAAAAGAAACAGAAGGAGAACAACAATTTACAGTTATTAGAGTGCAAACTGAACGCGACGCACGCCAAGAGCAAGAAAACCGCGAAATAGAAAAAGAAATTCTTAAAAACACAAAAACACTTGCGGATTCGTTTAAATTGGACATGAAAATTGTTAAGTGTTTTTTAAGTTTGGATGGTGCAAAACTTGTTGTTTTCTTCACATCTGAAGACAGAGTTGATTTTAGAGAACTTGTTAAAGAACTTGTTAAAACATACAAGGTTAAAATTGAACTTAGACAAATTGGAGCAAGAGATGAAGTTAAACTAATTGGCACTCTTGGCCCATGCGGAAAAGAATGTTGTTGCAGCAAAGGTTTTAACAATTTTTGCCAAGTTTCAATCAAACAGGCAAAAGTGCAAAACTTATCGCTTAACCCTGCAAATATAAGTGGTATGTGTGGCAAGTTGATGTGTTGTTTGTCTTATGAAAGTGAACATTACAAAGAAAGCCTTGAAATGATGCCAAAATTAAACACAATAGTGACAACACTAGATGGACAAGGAATTTGTGTTTATAACAACCTTTTAAAACACACAGTTGATGTTAAATTTAAAAAAGATGAAAACGCTTTTGAAATTAAAACTTTTGCTTTAAAAGACATAAAATTTTAAGTTGGTGGTATGGTAAACGAATTAATTTGGGAAGATTTGCAACTTGGCGGTTTGCAAATTTTGCAAAATAAAAAAGGGTATAAATTCACTTCGGACGCAGTTATTTTGGCAAATTTTGTTAATGCAAAAGGCCAAAATGTTGTGGAGTTTTGTTTTGGAAGTGGAATAATTTCCACTCTTATTGCCCACAAAGAAAACCCAAACAAAATTTGGGGTTTTGAAATTCAAGAAAATGTGTATAACCAAGCGCTTTTAAGCATTGAGAAAAACAACCTTGCAAATATCATCACACTTTTTAATCAAGACAACAAAAACGCCAAAGAAATTTTGAAAGATGAAAAAATTGATGTTGTGGTGGTTAATCCACCATACAAAAAACTTGAAAGCGGGAAGTTGCCTTTTGAAGAAGAAATTGCAATTTCCAAAGCAGAAGTTAAAACAAATTTAACTGAAATTGTGGAAAGCGCAAAAGCTTTGCTTTCAACAAATGGCAAATTGTATATTTGTTTGAACCCAGAAAGGCTTGACGAACTTATCTTGGTTTTGGAAAAGAACAAGTTTGCAGTTAAGGAAATGTTTTTTTCTTATCCAAACACTTTTTCACAAGCCTCTTGTGTTTTTGTTATGGCAAAAAAAGATGCCAAACAAGGAATGAAAGTTTTGCCACCGCTTATCACACATAACGACAAGGGCGATTATGTTGCAATTATTAAAGAACTATTTAAATAAAGGATTTTTGTATGCTTTACATTGTTGGGTTGCCAATTGGCAATTTGAAAGATATAACACTGCGTGCGCTTGAAACACTTCAAAGCGTGGATTTTATTGCATGTGAAGACACAAGAAAAACTTTAATTTTGTTAAATCATTATTCAATTAAAAAACCATTAATTGCCTACCACAAGTTTAACGAGCAACAAAAAAGCGAAGAAATTGTTAAACTTTTGCTCCAAGGAAAAACGGGAGCGCTTGTTTCAGACAGTGGAATGCCACTGATTTCTGACCCAGGGCAAATTTTAATTTCAAAACTAATTGAAAACAATTTAAAATACACAGTGATTCCTGGCCCAACAGCAAGCATTTCTGCTTTGGTGTTAAGTGGGTTAAGTTTGCAAGCATTTTGCTTTTTGGGTTTTTTGCCAGAAAAACAAAGCGCCCGCAAAAAACTTTTAAATATATATAAAAATTTGCCCTCAACACTTGTGTTTTACATTTCGCCACATTCCTTGGAAAAAGACATTGCTGCCATTTATGAAATTTTTGGTGCAAGAAAAGCTGTTTTGGTGAAAGAAATTACAAAAGTTTTTGAAACTGCATATCACTTTGTTTTAGGACAAGAAATTGACATTAATGAAAAAGGTGAGTTTGTTTTGGTGGTTGAAGGAAAACAAGAAGCCAATGAAGAACAAACACCACAAGACGAAGCAAGTTTGAAAGACCTTGTTGAGAAAAAAATGCAAACAGAAGGCATTACAGAAAACCAAGCCATTGCTCTTGTTGCAAAAGAAAACAATATTAAAAAACAAGAACTTTACAAACTTTTAAAAGCAAAATAAAAATTAAGAAATAATTTAATGTAAAACAAAATCTTTTAAGCCTCACGTTTTTGACAAAAAAATTGCCACCAAAAACGCTGGGGAGCGCAAAAGATTTTTTTTATTTGTAAATATGTGATAAAATTAAGTATCAAAATAAGGAGAACATTATGAAATTTGAACTTGAAAAATTGCCATACAGTTATGATGCACTTGAACCAGTGATTGACGCTTTAACTGTTGAAATACATTATTCCAAACACCACAATGCCTACGTGACAAACTTGAATGCAGCGCTTGAAAAATACCCAGACATTGACTACACTTTGGAAGAACTTTTAAAAAACATTAAAACCTTGCCACAAGACATTCAAACAGCTGTTAGAAACAATGGCGGTGGACATTACAACCACACACATTATTGGAATGTTTTAACACCAAAAAAAGGGCAAATCCCACAAGGTGAATTGCTTGAAGCCATTGAGAAAAAATGGGGAAGCTTTGAGGAATTTAAAAAAGCTTTTGTTGCCACTGGTTTAAAACAATTTGGCTCGGGTTGGGCTTGGCTTATCAAACAAGAAAATGGCGGCCTTGAAATTTTGGGCATGCCAAACCAAGATGCACCAGTGCTTTATGGTAAACCAATTTTGGGCATTGATGTTTGGGAACACGCATATTATTTAAAACACCAAAACAAACGCGCAGACTATTTGAATGGCATTTGGGAAATTCTTAACTGGCGCTATGTTGAAAGCCTTTACAAAGACTAAAATTTTGTAATTTATTAAAAATTTATTAAAACTGCACAAAAAATGCAGTTTTTTTATTGTTTTTAATGTTTTTTTAATTAAAAATTAAAATTGTTTGTAAATTTTTTTAATTTGTTTTAAGTTTTGTTTTAAACTTAAAAAATTTTAACAAGCAAACAAGAAAGAATTGCACTGATTAATGCGCCAAGCAAGGCAAGAGGCAAAACTATTCCAAGTTTTTTCACGCTTGTTTTTGAAAGGTATATACTGGAAACATAAAACACAGTTTCACTGCTTGCCAGTATCACACTTGCACAACGAGAGATGTAGCTATCTGGCCCATATTTTAAAAAGATGTCAATAAGCAGGGCAATGCTTCCGCTTCCCGTGAAAGGGCGCAAAAAAACAAGTTCGCAAACTTCTTGTGGAATCCCCAAAACTTGAAAAACTGGAGAAACAAGCCCAACAAAAATGCTTGATAATCCGCTAAGCCTAAAAACTTCAACTGCAAGCATAATTGCCAAAATGTATGGAAAAATGTCAAACACAAGCACAAGCCCATTTTTTGCCCCTTTAACAAAACTGTCAAAAGTTTGCACTTTTTTTTGGCGGAATAGGCAAGCAAAAAAATTATGAATAAAGGAATAACATACATCATTTTTTGCGTTTTCCTTTTGGTTTAATTTTTTTAATTAAAATGCCAAGGCAAACAATTACAATAAGTATGATAAACGAACTTAAAAATGCAGGCAAAATTATGTCATAAGCATTTGCGCTTCCAATTTGCTGACGCAATGAAATTATTGTTGTGGGTAAAAGCTGAATTGAACAACATGAAATTAACATAAAAATAAACATGGGGTAGGTTAATTTTCCGTTTTTGTCGTCCAGTAAACTCATGGCTTTAATTGCACTTGGCACGCTTGCGTTTCCCATGCCCAAAATGTTTGAGGAAAGTGAAATTGAAATTTGTTTAATTGCTTCGCTGTTTTCTGTTTTAAAAAGTTTTTTAACCAAAGGGGAAAGAAGGTGCGAAAGTTTTGCACTTATGCCACTGTCTTCCAAAATTTCTAAAAGCCCCATCCAAACTGAATATATGGCACAAAACTCCAAACACAATTTTACAACGTTTGAAGCTGCGCCCATTAGGCCTAACAATAAAGCATCTGGCTTGGTGTAAACCAGCACCAAACTTGAAAACAAAAATAAAAACAGCCAAATTTTGTTCATATTTTATGTATATGCTTTGCTGTGTTTGTTTTTCGTAATTTTTTGTGTATAATTAAAAACATAAAGGATTTTTTATGATTGACACTCACGCACACTTAAATGACGAAAAATTTGCTGGCAATGTGGCAAAAATTGTTGAAAACGCAAAAAATGCAGGCGTAAGAGAAATTGTTTGTGTTGGAAGCGACCTTGAAACAAGCAAACAAGTTGTTTTGCTTGCACAAGAATTTGAAAACATTTTTGCTGTTATTGGTTTTCATCCACACGACGCAAAAAGTTTTTCACTTGAAGCCGAACAAGAACTTATTGAACTTGCAAAGCACAAAAAGGTTGTTGCAATTGGGGAAATTGGGCTTGATTTTCACTATGATTTTTCTCCACGAGAAATTCAACAAGAAGTTTTTGAAAAACAAATTGAACTTGCTTGCAAATTAAATTTGCCAATTGTAATTCACACAAGAGAAGCAGACGAGCAAACTTTTGCCACGCTTCTTAAACACAAAGAAAAAATTAAAGGTGGAATTATTCACTGTTTTTCAAGCAATGCGTTTTACGCAAAAAAATATGTTGAACTTGGCTTTTTGCTTGGTGTTGGTGGAAGCATAACATTTAAAAATGCAGATGAGCTTCGTGAAGCAATTAAAGAAGTTGGGCTTAATAACATTGTTTTGGAAACAGATTGCCCATATTTAGCACCTGTGCCATTTAGAGGCAAAACAAACGAGCCAAAATATTTGCCGCTTGTTGTTAAAACATTGGGTGGACTTTTGGGTGAAACGGAAGAAAACATAATTAAAATTACAACACAAAATGCAAAAAGAGTGTATGGAATATGAAAGATATGAATGATAAAAACAATTTTCAATTTAAAAAGAAGTTTGGGCAAAATTTTTTAAGTGACAAGAATTTGCTTGCTTCTTTAATTAAATTAACGCCATTAACAAAAGAAGACAATGTTTTGGAAATTGGACTTGGCAAAGGTGCTTTAACACAAATTTTATCTGAAAACGCAAAAAAAGTTGTGGGTTATGAAATTGACATTGATTTAAAAGAACACCTTGAAGAAAAATTTAATGGGACAAATGTTAACCTTGTTTTTAAAGATGGATTAAAAGAAGACATTAAGCAAATTGAAAACCAATTTGATGGAAAAAATTTTGCTGTTGTGGCAAACATTCCATATTACATTACAACACCATTAATTTTTAAATTTTTGGAAGAAACATCAAAAGTGAACTTTATGGCACTTATGATTCAAAAAGAAGTTGCCGAGCGCATTATTGCGCCAGTTGGAGATGAAAACTATGGCGCACTTAGTGTGATTTGCCAATTTCACAACACATGCAAAATTTTGAAAATTGTTAACAAAAAAATGTTTTTCCCTGTGCCAAAAGTTGACAGCGCATTCATTTTTCTTTCAAGAACAAAAGATTTTGATTTTGAATATGCGCGTTTAGTTCGCACATCGTTTAACATGAGAAGAAAAACTTTAATTAACAATTTGATGCATGGCTTTGGTTTGGACAGAGAATTTTTGAACAATGTTTTTGCATCTTTGGGGTTTGATTTGAACGCAAGAGCGGAAAATCTAAGCCCACAAGATTTTTTTGTTTTGCTACAACAAATTAAGACATATTTACCTAAATAGTGTTCTTTTCTTGTATAAACTTTCATAGAATACTTTTGTATAATACAAATGTATTTGTGAGGTGAATATGTATTTGAAAAAAACACTTGTTTTATCTGCGCTTGATGGCACAAACTCAAAAGCAGTTGTTAATGTTGAAAAATTTAAAAATTTGTTGCAAGGGCAGTTAAGGCTTTACAATTTTAAAAGCGAACCACAAGGCATTTTAACACTTGGAATTTTGCACGAAGGAAAAGTTTTGAAGGCGGGTTTAACACCTGTGGATTCAAGGCTTTATTCTTTTGTTTTGGAAGATGAGTTATCTGTTTTGGAAAACGCAAAAGCAATTACTTGTGCATTAATTAATTTTAAGGGCGGCGCTCCAACCCCACTTTTGTTTGGCTCGTCCGATGGCAAAAGTGTTTCTTCAACTGAAATTAGGCTTGCTTCTGCTCTTTCATTGTTTGATGAAGAAATGAGTGCAAAAAAAGTTGAAAGCAAATTAAACGAACTTGAAATTGACTATGATGACGAAGAAAAAGCTGCAATTGAAAGTTTGATTGAGGAAAGTTTAACCGATGAGGAAAAACATTACGAGGAAGAAGAGATAGCAAAACCAAAAACTGAAAAGAAAGGTTTGTTTTATGAGGAAGTTAAAAACCAAATCACCGAGCTTTTCACTTCATACCCTGAAGAAGAGTTTTTAACAAACATAATTCCGCACTCAAAATGGGTGAGAGTGGACTATGAAAAAAATGAGCATTATTATGTTGTTGGGCTTATTTATGAAGAGGGGTATTTAAAATATATTTGCTATGGCTTGCCAGGGCTTCACAGTGAAAACCCACCAAAAGAAATGCAAGGCACTTGTCAGTGGCTTCCACTTGACGCGGACAAACCAGAGGATTTTGGATACTGGATTTCATATCAAGATGCCGACACTGGCGAAAGCATTAAAATTGAAGTTATTTAAATGCAAGTTTTGGCTAAAAAACAATTGAAAAATAGCAAATTTTAGTTGAAAAGTTGAGATATTTTTAAAATTGCAAAGCACCACTTAATTTAAGTGGTGTTTTTATTTTGATTTATGTTGTTTTATGGGAAAACCCTTGACAGTTTGGGGCTTTGTCTTTTATACTTTATGTATATTTTGTTAAAGATTTTTAACCACTTTGACATTAAATTTTTAAGGAGGATTGTTATGGTTGAAGCAACTAATTTTATTGAAGAAATTATCAATAATGACTTACGTGATGGGCGGGTTGATTGTATCCAGACCAGACACCCACCAGAGCCAAGTGGTTATTTGCACATTGGACATGTTAGAAACATTCTTTTAAATTATGGAACAGCTTTGAAATATGGCGGAGTTTGTAATTTGAGATATGACGACACAAACCCAACAAAAGAAAGCCAAGAGTTTGTGGATGCAATTCAAGATGACGTTATGTGGCTTGGTTATAAGTGGAAAAACATTTATTATGCAACAGATTATTTTCCACAAAACTATGAAATTGCAGTTAAGTTAATTAAAGAAGGCAAGGCATACGTTTGCGATTTGACACCTGAAGAACTTTCAAGAACAAGAGGAACTTTAACAGAACCTGGCGTTGAAAGCCCATACAGAAACAGAAGTGTGGAAGAAAATCTTGATCTTTTTGAAAGAATGAAAAACGGCGAGTTTGAAATGGGCGAAAGATGTTTAAGAGCAAAAATTGACATGAAAAGCCCAAACATGAACATGCGTGACCCAGTTATTTACAGAATTCAAAAAAATCATCACCAAAGAATTGGTCATTCATGGAACATTTATCCATCTTATGACTTTTCACACCCACTTGATGATGCTCTTGAAGGCGTTTCACACTCAATTTGTGGCCCAGAATTTGAAGACCACCGCCCACTTTATGATTGGGTGATTGAAAACAGTGGGCTTTCACATCGTCCACGCCAAGTTGAATATTCAAACCTTTACATCAAAGGTGTTGTGCTTGGAAAACGTTTCATTAAAAAACTTGTGGCAGAAGGCAGAGTGTCCAGCTTTGATGACCCAAGGCTTTTCACAATTCGTGGATTAAAAAGACGTGGAGTGTTGCCAGAAAGCTTAATTGAGTTTGTTAGAGCAACAGGAGTTTCAAAAAACTATGGTGCTGTTGAACTTAGTTTCTTTGAACATTTTGTTAGAGATGATTTAAATAAAAAGTCAAAAAGAGTTATGGCAGTGCTTGATCCTGTTAAACTTGTGATTACAAATATGGAAGGCGAGGAAGATGTTGTTTTGAAAGATTACCCTCAAAATGAAGAATCAACCTACCGCACATATAAGTTTGGAAAAGAACTTTTCATTGAAAGAAGTGATTTTGAAATTGTTCCACCAGCAGGCTTTAAGCGCTTGTTCCTTGGCGGAGAAGTTCGCCTAATGGGTGCTTTCATCATTAAAGCAACAGGCTATGATGTTGACGAAAATGGAAAAATTACAACAATTTATGCTGAATACGACAAAGACACAAAATCTGGCTCGGGCAGCACAAAAAAAGTTAAAGGCACAATTCACTGGGTTAATGCAAACTATGCAAAAGAAATTGAATGCCGTTTGATTAATAACTTGCTTTTGGACGAAGAGGACGAAGACGAAGAAGCAGCAAGCAAAGAACCAGACGCAAACAAAGAATATAAATTTAATCCAAATTCGATGGTTGTTGTTAACAATGCTTTAATTGAAGCTGATGTTGAATTTAACTTTGAAGATAGATATCAATTCTTGCGCAATGGCTATTTTGCACTTGACACAGACACAACAGAAAACAAACTTGTGTTTAACCGCACAATAACATTAAAACAATAATTGTTTGAATTGAAATGAAAACATAAAAGAAAACCTTAACACTCGTTAAGGTTTTTTTTATTAATTTATTCATATTATGTGGTGTTATTTCTCTATGTTTTGTTTAATTGAAGTGGTTGAAGGGTGTGTTTTTTGTGGTATAATGAGTAGGTTATAAATAGGGTAGTATTGCCTTGTAGTTTTGTTTGCATTTATTAAATAAATTTCATTTTTTAAGAAAATTAAGTAAAAAAAATTAAAAAGTTAAGAA
>JBMNOM010000050.1:0-6100 GCA_050943075.1 Christensenellales bacterium
TTTTTGGATACCAGTTTAAATCAAGCCCTGCTTGCAAAAGTTCTTGTTTGTGTGACAATACATCAATGAACCATTGTTTTTTAACAGCAATTTCAATTGGTGTGCCGCAGCGGTCGTGTGTTGAAACCGCGTGTGTGATGTTGTCTTGTTTAATTAAAAGGTTTTCTTCTTTAAGTTTTTCAATGATTTGTTTTCTTGCTTCAACAATTCCAAGCCCTTCAAATTCGCCTGCAAGTGAAGTCATAATTCCATCATCTGTGAAACATTTTTTAATTGGCAAGTTGTGCTTTCTTTGCCATTCTTTATCCACTGTGTCACCAAAAGTGCAGCACATAACCACGCCAGAGCCTTTTTCAGGGTCAACAAGTTCGTCGGTTAAAACTTCAACAGTGTAGTCAAAGTGAGGAACACGAAGTTTTTTGCCAACAAGATGTGCGTTCTTTTTGTCGTCTGGGTTAACAAACACACAAACAACGCCGCCAAGCATTTCTGGTCTTGTTGTTGCAACAACAACATATTCATCTGTTCCATCAAGGAAGAATTTCAAATAATTGAAAGTGCTTTCAATGTCTTGGTCTTCAAGTTCAGATTGAGCGCAAGCGGTTTTACATTCTGTGCACCAAAGCGCAGGGGATTCTGATTGATAGATATAACCTTTTTTATACAAGTCCAAAAATGATTCTTGTGAAATTTTTCTTGTCCTTGGTGCAATTGTGGAGTAATGAGTTTTCAAATTGCAGCTGAAACCAGCTTTTTTGTAAAGTGCAAAAAAATCTTCTTCAAGTTTTTTTGTTTCTTCCAAACAAATTTCAATGAATTTATCTCTTGGTAGTTGATATGCTTTTTTCTTAATAATTTTTTCAACATATCTTTCAGTTGGAAGTCCATTATCATCAAATCCAAATGGAAAATAAACGTCTTTGCCAAGCATTCTGTTGTGTCTTGCAACAGTTTCAATGTGCATGTATGATGACAAATGCCCCATGTGAATATTACCATTACATGTTGGTGGTGGGGTGTCTATGGAATATGTTTCATTTCCTGGTTTTGGCTCGTATTTGTAAATATCGTTTTCAAACCAGTAATTTTGCCATTTTTCTTCTTTTTCTTCAAAATTGTATTTCTTATCTAACATTTATGCCTCCACAAATAATTAACATTAAGATTTTATCACTTCAACTAAAAAATTGCAACTTGATTTATAATAAATGTTATTTATATAATTATAAAAGCATTAAATTCTTGATGTAGATAAAGCAAAAATTGTTTGGCAAAAAAATAAAATCTTGATTAATATTTAAATTGCATTTATACTTAAATTACAAGGAGAAAAAATGAAAAGACCAAAAGTTTTGCTTGTTTATCTTGGGCTTGGAAAAACGTTTACAGCAAACATTGATAACAGAGTTTTGGAAGTGAGAATGAGTTGGTTTAAAAACCTTAAACTTAAAGGCACAACAATTCACCCAGAAGACATTAAAAACAAAAAAATTGACTTTGTGCCAAACCCAGAGTTTCCAAAAAATATGGCAATGTTTTTCAAGCGCAATCTTCCTGGAAAAATTGCTGTTATGGCATTAAAACCAGAAAACTTAAACTTTTGCACAAACTATGGCTACACCTATGGCTTTGTTTTGCCAAGTCACAGTAAAATGAACGAAATTAAAGCACATTATATTTCTCGTGGATACAACCCAGACGGTGTTGAAAAAATGCTTGAAGAAAGGCTTAAACAAGCACAAGAAATCATTAATAAATCTGACGCTTATGTGTTTACAGTTAATAAAGGCGAATATTTAATTAATGTGCTTGAAAAATATATTTTTTAACTTTTAAATGTTAATTTTGCCAGTTAAAACACTTTAAAAATTAGTGGCAAAAAAATAATTATTATCATTCATAAAACACTTGCAAAGTACAACTTGCTGTGCTATAATACTTTTCGCCTTAAAAAGCCAAAAAGAAACAAAAAACTCTCGAAAACCGCAAACTTGCGGCACCAGAGAGTTTTATTTATGCAATTTAACAAAAAAGGAGGTTAATATGGCAAAAATTATAATAGCATTTTTTGTTGCACAATTCATCAATGTTATTCTTAGCACAATTAAAAGCGTAATCACAATTAAAGGTGGAAAAAACTGGGCGGCGGTTATCAACGCAGTGGCTTACGGCTTCAACACAATTGTTATTAAAAGTTTGGTGCAAGTAAGCATGGAAGTGGCACTCATCATCACAATTGTCACAAATTTAATTGGTGTTTATTTTGGGCTTTGGATTTTGGAAAAATTAAGAAAAGACCAACTTTGGAAAATCACTGTCACAGTTCCAACCGAACAATTAAAAGATTTAAAACACGAACTTTTGGCAAAAAACATTTCATTCATTACATACGAAACAAAATGGGACCAATTTGTTGTGATTGACATTTTCTCACATCACAAAACCGACAGCAAAACAATTAAAGAAGTTTTCAAGTCATACAATGTTAAATACACCATCAGTGCAAACGCAGGGACTTTATGAGAGAGATAACCCAGTTAAAAACACGGTTAGAATTTATTTGTCTTTTTGTTAAATTATGCTTTTTCGCTTTCGCCCATAGTATATTTGCTATGCTTTTCAAGCAAAAAAAACCTAATTTATTCAAAAATCCAAGCAAATCGTAAACCGCATTTTCAACCTCTTTATCTCTTTTTTTATGCAATAAACTTTGTTAAAAGAAATAGGCAGTCTTTTTGTTAAATTATGCTTTTTCGCTTACATTCTTTTGTGCATTATTTTTAATAAGACGGCTTGTTGGTTTTTTTTGTTTTGAGTTTGGTGCAAGTAAAAATTTTGTTTGTGTTTTTGGGTAAAGTGTTTATAATGGTGATATGGAAATTAAACAAGAAGTTAATGAAAAGAAAAGTTTTCCGCAAACAAGTGATTTGTTTAAAACAAATGTAAATTACGATTTGCTTATGAAAGAGGAAATTGACAAAATTTTAAAAAGCAACAAAAAGCCAAGTTTATTGTTGCATTCTTGTTGCGCGCCTTGCAGCAGTTATGTTTTGAAGCTGTTGCAAAAATATTTCAACATTACAGTTTTCTTTTACAATTCCAATTTATATCCAAGCCAGGAATATTTAAAACGAGAAGAAGAACAAAGAAAACTCATTAAAATTTTGAACGCTGAAGCAAAAGAAAGGTTTGAGGCGGGAAAGTTTGAAGACGCAGTTTTTTATGAAACTGAAATTAAAGTTGAAACCACAGAATTTGTGCCAGAAGAATTTTATGCCTTTGTTAAGGGCTATGAAAAAGAATTTGAAGGCAGCCCAAGATGTTATTTGTGTTATATGTTGCGCCTTTCAAAAACTGGAAAATTTGCAAAAGAAAAAAATTATGATTATTTTTGCACAACATTAACAGTGTCGCCTTACAAAAACGCACATTGGATTAACGAAGTTGGCAAAATTATTTCAAACAAAGAAAATGTGAAATTTTTGCACAGCGATTTCAAAAAAAATGACGGCTATAAAAAAAGCATTGAATACAGCAAGGAATATGACCTTTACAGGCAAGACTATTGCGGTTGCGAGTTTTCACTTCAAGCAAAAGTTGCAAAAGCAGAAAAATTAACAGCACAATAATGTTTGTCATATAACAAGCACAGGGGAGAAAAAATGAAATATCCACCTGTGCTTTTTGTTGACCAAACAATTTTTGTTTGCGCTCCATCAAATGGGCTTAACAAAAAGAATGAAATTTTGTTTAAAAAAGCTTGTAAAATGTTTAAGGAAAAAGGCTTTTGTTTAAAGTTTTCAAAAAACTTAAAAAACACAAAAGGTTTTGTTAGTGCAAGCGCTTTTGAAAGGGCAAAAGAGTTTGAAGCTGCTTGGCTGGACCCCAAAATTAACTGCCTTTGCGCTGTTGCTGGCGGGCAGTTTATGATGGAAATTTTGCCACATTTAAACGCAAAAAAATTGAAAAATCACAAAAAACTTTTTGTGGGCTTTAGCGACAACACAATTCTTTGCCATTTCTTGTTAACTCATTTGGACACCTGCAGTTTATATGCTTATAATTTTTACACTTTTGCTTACCTTAATAAGCATTTAAGTGTGAATTATGCTTTTAAAGCAATCACAGAATTTAAAAGTGAGTTTTCTAGTTTCAACAAAAGAGAAAGCAAGCGAATTTACACAAAAACAGGCAAAGAAACACAAATTGAATTTGAAACCCTTTCAAATTGGGAAGTGTTGGCAAAAGGACAAAACAAAGAAAAAGAATTTTGTTTTAAGGGCAGGGCAGTTGGTGGCTGCATTGATGTGCTTTTGTGTTATTTAGGCACAAAATTTGACAGGACAAAAAAGTTTTTAAAAAAGTATAAAAAACAAGGTTTTGTTTGGGTGTTTGAAAGTTGTGACATTGACCCACTTGAAGTAAAGCGCGCACTTTGGCAAATGAAACAAAATGGCTGGTTTAAATTTGTTAATGGCTTTGTTTTTGGCAGGCCATTTAACGCGCAAAACGTGGGCGACTTTTCTCACAAGCAAGCAATTTTGGACGTGCTAGAAGAATTTGATGTTCCAATTTTATTTAACGCTGACTTTGGGCATGTTTATCCACAAGTTCCACTTTATTTAGGCGCTGTTGTTTCATTTCTTGTTGCAGAAAAAGAATTTAAAATTAAATATGAATTTGTTTAAAAAGCGGTTTGATTAACCGCTTTTTTTGTTTGTTTTTGCGTGTATTAAACTTAAATTTAGCAACTGAAAAGATATTTTTTAACAAATTAAACCAAGCAAAAAATGGCGATACTCACACATTTTAAGCAAAAATTTGGTTTGGGGCATATAGTGAAAAAAAGAGGTTTCTTTTAAATTCAAAAGATGAGGTTGTTATGATTAAATTTTTGAAAAGCATTAAAGCGCGCGACCCTGCTGCAAAAAATATTTTACATATTTTGTTTTTATACCCGGGTGTGAAAGCTGTGTTTTTTCATAGAATTGCACATTTTTTTCACAAAATTAAGTTTTACTTTTTGGCAAAGATGATTGCACAATTTTCGCGCTTTTTAACCAACATTGAAATCAGCCCAGGCGCTGTTATTGGCAAACACCTATTCATTGATCATGGCGCTGGCGTGGTGATTGGTGACACCGCTGTGATTGGTGACAGATGCACAATTTATCAAAATGTGACATTGGGCGGAGTTAGTTTTAACAAAACAAAACGCCACCCAACATTAAGCGATGATGTTGTTGTGGGTGCGGGTGCTTTTGTTTTGGGAAACATCTACATTGGCAAAGGTGCAACCATTGGCGCAAACAGCACAGTGCTTAAAGATGTTGAGCCTTACGCTGTTATGGTGGGAAGCCCAGCCAAAAACAAAGCGAAGAAAAAATAATTTCTTTGTGAGTTGTGTTTGAAAAGTTTGTTTCAAACAAAGAAAATGTGTTTGTGATTGTCTTTTAAGCACAAAAAATTGTGTGTTTATCACAAAAGCTTTTGTGTGTTTTTAATTAATTAAATTTTTCCAAAAAAAAGTGAAAAAAATTTCACATTTTTTTTGTGCAAAGCATAATAAAAAGCAGGAAAAAAATTTGGTTTTAGTTTGTTTTTCGCTTTTAACTTACATTTTTCGGCAAAAAGTGTTCTAAAACCTTTTTTAAATTAATAAAATGCTTTTGCGAAAAGGAGAATTTATGAAGCAAAAAAAAGTTAAAAAATTAACCATGCTATCTTTTCTTGTCACATTTTTACTAACAGGAGGAATTTTTGCCTATTGGGCAAGCGGTGTTCTTGGCTCGCAAAACAGCGCGGCATCACAAGTGACAATTGGGGTTGGGCAAGTTGCCACAACAACAGTTAGTTTGCAAGAAATTTCTAAAACACAAGGCAAACTTGTTCCAGTTGGGTTTGCAGTGGAAGAAGACGAAACTGAAAAAATTATCATTGTTTTTGATTGCGTGCTTGAAGCTGGCACTGGGGCGGAAGGCGCTGTTGCCACACTTGTTGTGAGTGCAATTGATGTGCCACACGCATTACTTAACATTAACATTTTGCCACACACAGAAAGCATTATTGCTGGCGGAAGTAGTGTGACTATCACAGTGGA
>JBMNOM010000011.1:0-31461 GCA_050943075.1 Christensenellales bacterium
CTGCTCTTTGAGCAAGTTGTGTGTCTGGCATTTCAAGTGAGAAAATTGCACAACGCTTTTTCTCGTTAACTGCGGCGTTAATTACCATGTTCATTGCAAGCGATGTTTTACCAACACCAGGACGCGCTGCAAGCAAGATAAGGTCGGAATTTTGAAGGCCATTTGTTGCACGGTCAAGGTCTTTAAGCCCAGTTGGAATTCCACGAATTGTGCCCCCTTCTTTTGCAATTTTGTCAAATTTTTCAATCACACTTTTAAGTGCTGGCCCAATGTGTTCCAAACTTGAAGTATCTTCATTTTGTGCAATTTCAAAAATAACCTTTTCAGCAAAACCAAGTGCGTCTGTTTTGTCTTCAGCAGCATAAGCGTTTTCAATGATTTGTTGGCCAGAAAGAATGAGTTTTCTCATAACGCTGTCGCGTTTAACAATTTCAAAGTAATGGTTAAAGTTAACAGCAGATGGCACAACGTTTGTGAGTGTTGTTAAATATTCAAGCCCACCAACTGTTTCAAGCATGTCTGTTTTGTCAAGGTCGTCTGAAACTGTGATGAAGTCAACTGGTTTGTTTGAGTTATAAATTGAACTCATAGATTCAAAAATGATGCTATGTGCGTCAAGATAAAAGTCATCTTTTTTTAATGTTGCCATAACTTGAACCGGCACGTTTTCGTCAATTAAAAGACATCCCAACAACGCTTGTTCGGCTTCTGTGTTATGTGGCATAATTTTTGCTGTTTTCTTTGTCATTTCTTCTCCTATGTTTCATTAAAAATTAAATGGGTCAACTTTGTCTTTTTTCTTTTGCTCGATTTTGCCTTCAATTGCTGTGAAAACCAAATAATAAACAAACAAGAAAATTCCAGTTATAAGCACTGTTAAAAAAATGCTTAATCCATCTGGAAGTTTAAGTGAGGCAAAAGCAATTGACATAATAAACACAAGCACTAATGTTATTATTGCGCCATATCCAATTAATTTTTTTTTGTTTTTCGGTGTTCTTTTCATAATTTTCTCTTTGTATTGTATCATAAACAAAATTCTTTTAAAAGAATTATTGCCTTAGTTAATTCAAAATTTTTACAACTGTTAAGTTGTGAAGTGCACGCGTTGCGCTGACATATAAAATTTTTTTGTCCAATTCTGCGTCAAAAGTTGGCTGGCTTATTGCAATCACATTTTCAAATTCAAGCCCTTTGGAATATGCAACTGATGTCACCAAAATTTTCGCGTTTAAAATATTTTCACTTTCATCAGCAGCAAGGCAAATGTCTTCAAAAGCCTCAAGCGCAAAGTAAACTTCTTTTGCCTGTTTTTCATCTTTGCAAATAATTGCAACTTTGCCTTTGGGCAAAAGTGTGTAAAGCGCGGTGTTTAACAAACTGATAAGTTCTTCTTTTGTGCAAGTTAATTGTTCAACCTCACTTCCTTCGCGACTGATATATGTTATGTTTTTCAATGACAAAATATCATTTGCATAGTTTGTGATTTGTTTTGTGGATCTATATGTTTTGTTAAGCGTAATTAATTGTGTGTTTGGTAAAAGTGAAGTGATGTTTTTTAAATATTCTTCATCCAAACTCTTAAACAAACTTTGGTTAATGTCGCCCAAAATTGTTTTTGGACAAGGATAAACTTCGTTAAGCACATAAAGTGCAATTGGTGAAAAATCTTGCATTTCATCAATCACAAGGTGTTTGATGTTGGAATCTCTTTCCAAACCAAAAAGAAAATGTTTAATGTAAAGAAGCGGTGCAATGTCATCATACAAAATTTTGTCCAATGCCAAATTTTCAAGCCCAACGCTAATTAAAAACTCGCGATAAATTCTAAAAATGTCAACACTTGCAAACATTGAATAAATCACTTTTTTTACACGCAAGTAAACATCTTGTCTAACTGAAAATGGGACATTAAATTCATCAACAATATAGTCTGCAATCCACGACACTTTTAAACTTGGCCTTTTGCCTGCATATTTTTCAAAATACAAATTTTGAATTATATCTTTTCCAAATTCTTGCTTTCCAACTTTTAAGTTTCTTGGTGTGAAAAATTGGTTTGCATACTCTGTCATGAAAAGCTCAAGTTTTTCAAAAAAATCAAAACTTTCTTTAATGTTTGCAACCAACATATCTTTTTTGCTTTTCAAAACTCTGTCCACCATTGTTTCTCTTTGTTCAAGTGGCATTGGGGCTGCAAGCACGTTTTTTGCAAGGCTTAAAAATGTTGTGTCAAGCACGTTTTTTTCCCCAAGTTCTGGCAACACATTGCTGATGTATTTTGAAAAGATTTTGTTTGGGGAAATAATCATAACTTCGTTTGAAGAAATTAATTCTTTGCTTCTGTAAAGCAAAAAGGCAACGCGGTGAAGCGCAATGGCGGTTTTTCCACTGCCTGCAACACCTTGCACAAACAAATTAATATTATCTTTTCCCCTAATGATTTCATTTTGCTCTTTTTGAATTGTGGCAACAATGCTTTTCATTTTCTCGCCTGTGTTTTGTGCCAAATTCTTTTGCAAAATTTCGTCATAAATCATAACTGAAGTGTCAAAAAAATATTCCAATTTTTGGTCTTCAATTTGAAATTGACGTTTTAATGTAATTTCTCCATTAATTTCATCTTCGTCATCGTTTGGGCTGTATTTTGCGCGCCCAAGTTCATAGTCATAAAACACGTTTGCAATGTTTGAGCGCCAGTCACTAACCAAAACTTGTGATGTTTCTTCTTTTATGAAACTGCCCACACCCAAATAAATTTTTTGTGCTTCACTTTGGTTGTCTGGTTTAAAATCAAACCTTGCAAAATATGGTTTTCTTTTTTGCAAGTCAAGTTTTTCTTTTGCTTCTTGATAAATGCTTAATTTTTCATCTTCGTTTGCAAGCATGGCTCTTGTGGCTTCAATTTCCTCGTCATCCATTTCTTTAATTGAATCAGAAATAAAGCCAAGTAAATAATCCACTTGGCCTGCTGCGCTTTTAATTCCTTGTTCCAACATTTTAAGTTTTTTGTTAATGTTTGAAACAACAAATTCTAAGTAAAGTTTTTCTTCTTCCATTTTTCCTCTAGTTGCCATATTTTCTAAACGCAACTTCTCTGGCACTTGCGCTTGCTCTTTCCAAAGTTATTGCGCTTATTTCGTTAATGTAATAAGCAAATTCATAAATATTTTGTTTTGTTATGCTTTCAATTTGTTCTGCTGTTTGAATTTGTTTATATCTGTATGCACCGCCATCAATGAAAAGTTGATTTGTGTATGGTTTTGTTAAATTGTGCCCAGCAATTTCAGGATTAAACTTTTCTTGCACAAGCATTTGTTTTCTGCCTTGATAATATGCCTCACCAGAATAACTGAATTGTGAAGCAGAAAGATAAATGTCCCATTTAAAATAGCCATTTGTTTGGTCTAAGTTAAAAATCATTGACGAAGGTTTGTTGTTCAAAATGTAAGATTTCACAACTGATGAACCATCTGACAAACTTGATGTTATTGTCATTGTGTAAAGTGTGTTTTTAAGTTCAATTACAATTCTCTTTCTGTAATAATAGTTTGCAGAGTCAATTTTCTTTTCAAGTGTCACATCAACTTTTGTTGCAGTTTGAGAATGAATTATTGCGCTGTAAACTGCCAAGCCTTGTGGGGTTGAATGGCTTGCTGGAACATAGTCAAGCAAGTTTGATAAATCTGGCATTGTCACATCAACACTGTTAAAAGCAACATTAAAAGTGCCCTCTGTTGAGCCTGCGCCAGATGAAATTGAAGTGATTTTAGCTCTTGTTTTAATTGGAATAATTATTCTTTTTGCCAAGTTGTCAACAACAACGTCACCATTAATCAAATTGTTTTCAACAACGCTTTTGCCATAAGAAACATCAAAGGTGTTTAATTGCCCAGCAACTTTTTTAACTGTGTAGTTTGTTAAGTCGTCATATTGAAAATAAACATCTGTTTGAGCGTTTGTGTAAAAAAGCTCAAGCGCACTAACAGAATCTCTAAGCATTCCTTCAAGAAAACCAAACGAATCAAGATTATTGTTAAACTCGATGTGCCCATTTAAGTTTTTGTTTTTAATTGCTTGAAAATCTGCGTTTATTGTTTGTTTTGCTTGTTCAATTTGGCTGTAATAACCCCAAGGAGTTAAATCTGACCCCACGGATTTGAACGCTTTGTAATATTTACTGAAAAACTCGTCGCATCCTGTTAAAATAAAAGAAAAACAAACAAGCGTAAGCAAAACTTTAAAAATGTTTTTTTTCATGCAAAAAACTCCTAATGAATTAGTTAAAAATAGTATAACACACCAAAATATTTTTTTGCAAATAATATCACTTTATAAACAAATTTTATAATAAACTCAATTTAGCCAGTGAAATTAAATTCAAAAGCAAAAAAGTTGTTTATTATGTGCCTATTATGCTTGCGTTTTGCGCTTAATTTTATTAAAATTGAATTAGGAGAAATTATGGGAACTTTTGTTAATGTTATCACTGAAAGCGAGAAAGTGTATTTGGGCATAACTGAAAAACCTTTTTCAAAAGTTTTGGACATTGAAAAAAAGATAAACTTGCACAGGTTTATGTTTGAGTCTGCTTATAACGAACGAATTGTATATTTTGACACCGAAACCAACCTGCTTGAAAAAGCTGGAATTATTTTAAGCAAAACAATCACACCTGAAAAAGCATATTTTAAAATTCAACGCAACTCCAAATTGCCAAAAAGTTTTTCAAGAAAAAAAGAAATGGTTTTCATTCACGAAGTTGGTGCAAAAGACAAAGTGATTGATCACGCCTTCTTTTTAACTGATGGAATTAAATCACTTTTCACAATTCAATTCACCATCGACTTTGAAAACGTTTTGAAAAATGTTAACCCAACATTAATCATTGAAAACAAAAACACCATATACAAAGTTTTAAGTGGCGGCGGGTTTAAGGCAAAACTTGTGTTTCAATCAAGCGAAGTTAAAAACCTTAGAACAAAAAGAAACGAGCCTTTAAAACTTTTAACAGTTGAGCTTGACTCACCTGCAACACAAATCAACGCGTTTAATTTCTTCACAAGGCAAATTGACAAATGGTGTAAAGAACTCATTCCTTTTGAAGACAATTTGTTTGATTATGCTCAGCGCATAACACGCCCTCTTCCAAAAAAAGAAAAACCAACCAAAGAGGAAAAACAAGCGCTTTTGAAGAAAAAGAAAAAGATTGATGACCAAATCATTGGCTAATTTAAAATGTTTTAAACCAATGCTTGCATTTTTAAAAACAACGCATTATAATTAAGTTGTAATACAAAGGAGAAAATTATGTTTGAATTTATTAAACAATATTGGCAATTTGTTGTTGCCGGAATAATCTTGTTGGCGTTAATAATCTACTGGGTTGTTGAGGCAATTCTTGCGAAGAAGAAAAAACAAAGAGAACTTGATGAACTTGAAAAATCACTTGAAGAAGCGGAAAAAAGCCAAACTGAACCTGCAGAAGTGAAAGAAGAAGAGAAAGAAGAAGTTAAAGCAGAAGAAACTGCTCAGGAAAAACCAGTTGAAGCAAAACCAGCAAAGAAAAGAAAGCAAAAAGAAGCTGAACAAGTTGAAGAAGTGAAAGAAGAGCCAGCTGAAGAAGTTGTTGAAGAACAACCTGAAGAAGAAAAAGAAGAAAGAGAACTTGGGCACTACACAATTTCTTACGACAAAGAAAAGAAAGACTGGGTGATTAAAAGACGTGGAAGCCAAAGAGCAACCAAACGCACAAAAACCAAAAAAGAAGCTTTGGAAATTGTGAAGAAATTAACAGAAACCCAAGAAGTTGGATTTGTTGTTAAAAAGAAAAACGGAAAATTCCAAAAGAAATAATTTTGTTAAAACAAAACACACAAATTAATTTTGTGTGTTTTTTATTGTTTGGATTTGCAACATAACAAAAGCCATTTTTTAAATTTTTGTGGGACAATTTATGTAGTAAATTTATTTTAAAATTATTTTATTATTTACAATTAATAAAATTAAATTATTATGAAAAATAATAAAAAGAAAAATTAAAAGTTAAATTAATATTAATTAAATAAAAATGCCTGAAAAACATATTTTTTGCGTTTTTCAAGCATTTTTTGTTTTTTATTATTTTAAATTAAATTAATTATTTTTTTATTTTCAATTTTAATTAATTAAATTATAATATCTAATTAATTTTTATTAAATTGCCTCATAAATTCTTGCAATTAAAACTGTCATATCATCTTTGGCGCGGTTGCCATTATTTTCAAGTGCGCGTGATAAAATGTGCTCTGAAATTTCTTGTGGGTTAACGCTCGTGATGCTTTTTAAATAGTTTTCAAAATCGTCTTCGCTTTCAAAACTGTCTGTCACCCCATCTGTGCAAAGCACAACAACATCACCTGCACTTAAAACAATTTTTTCCACCACAGGTTTAATTTCCCTAACAATTCCAATTGGCAAACTTTCGCATTTGATTTTTGAAATGCCGTCTGTGTGTTTCACAAAACCCGTTGTTGCACCAAGTTTAATAAAATCTGAAATTCCATTTTTTAAGTCAAGCACGCAAATGTCAAGCGAGCTGAAAGAGTCTTCATCATTGCCAAGCCCAAGCAAGTTGTTCACACTTGACAAAATAATTTGATTGTCAAATCCTGCTTTATAAAAGTTTTCCAAAAGCCCAACTGCAAGACTGCTGTCGTTTTCTGCTTTCTTGCCATTACCCATTCCATCGCAAAGCGCCATCATAAATTTGTCGTTATCAATTCTGGTTAAGGAATAGCTGTCGCCGCTCACTTCATTTGTGTCTTTTGCAACGCCAGCTGTTCCAAAAATCACATTATATTTTGGCGAGTTTTTAAGTTCAATTTCACTCCATCCTCCGCGACTTGAAGGGTTAATTTCTGCCACCACCATTGGATAGCCAACAATTTTTGAAACAATTGTTGGAATTTTTGGACGCATGGAGTCTTCTTGCTTAACCACCAAAGACACATTTAATATGCTTGGGTTTTGGTTGTATATAATTGCTTCCGAACAAATTATGTTGTTGTATGTTAATTCTGAAATAATTCTGTCTTCTTTTGCGTTGTCAAAAAGCACATTTTTTCCAACTTCATCAGCAAGAGAACGCATAATTTTTGCAACACCATTTAATTGTTCCGCAATTAAAACTTTGCTTGCGTCAATGTTGTTTATAAAACTTGCATATTGCTTGTATTGATCAACTGTGTTGTTAATAATTGAAACCAAAGCATTAATGTTTGAATATTGTGTTGTCATAAAAGGCGGAATGTCCAAAAGAGTTATGTTTTTTCGCTCGAGTGCAATTGTGATTAATTCCAGCAAAATTGTGTCAAGTTCTTTGTCGTATGTTCTCAAAGCGTGTTTACCCTGTTTTCCATAAACTGAAAATTTCTCTTTCACTTCGTCTTTTAAAAGCATTTTTGCTTCGTTGATTGAAAGCCCGCCTTTAATCATGCTTCTGAAAACCTTATCCATTTCTGCAAACACTTCACTTAAATTGTTAAAACGTTTGGAAAGAGCGTCGCGGTTTCTGTTAACAATATTTCTCATTGCAAGGTTTTGTGATGCTGATGAATATGTTGCGGATAAATTATTAAGCACTTTTGGTGGCACAATTAAAAATGCCACCGCTCCAGAGATGCAAGAAATGAAGCTTAAAATTTTATAGGAATAATATAATTCAAAATACCACCCCACCACAGCTTCAATGACAACAAGTGCAAAAACAAAAATCAAGCGGTTTTTAAACCTGAACGCATTAACAAAAAGCGCCCACAAAACAAGCGGTGCCACCATAAATGCGTTTGAGGTGTTAATAAGCGTGCCAACAGCATAAACAGAAGAATATATAAGTGAAAATTTAATGTCAAAGCAATATGCAGTTAACAAAATTGCGAATGCACCAACAAACTTAACTGTTTCAAACCCAAAAAAGTTAATTGCGGAAAGTCCGTTTGAAATTGCCATAACAAACAAGCAGCCAGTGATTACTTCCCACACTTTTAATCTGCTTGTAATTCCCCTTATGAAAACTGCTGTGAAAAACACAGTTAAAGCATACAAAAACAAAAGCGCAAGCACAGTGTTTGCAACAATTAACGCAATGTGAGTGCCGCCTGTCACATCAATCCAAATTTGCACAATTTGGGCAATAAGTGCGTAAAGCACAAGCAAATATGGCTTCATTGGTTTTTTAAATTTGAAGTGAATCATGTATGTAAACAAAATAACCAAAGATGTAAAACACGAAATTATTGCCGTGTTAACACTGAAATTTGAAAGCAAACTTGCCACAATGTAAAGTGGCGCCAAAACATAAACTTTTTGGTTGCACCAAACAAGTGCATAAAAAGCGCCAATTGCAAATGGAAAAATTGAGTTGTTAATTCCAGACTGCATAAGCACATAAAACATGACAAAAAACAGCGCATATTTTATGATTAGTTTAAATTTTGCAAAGTAATTATATTTTTTTAATTCCATAACCCTTCCTTTTGATAGTAATTCAATTATAAAACAAGGTTGATATTATGAAATTATATAAAAAAACACAAAAACAAAAAATTATGTCGTTTTTGCTTGAAAGGTTAAACTTAAATGGCTTTTATTAAAAACAAAAATTTATAAAGCATTTCTTACAATAAAAAAACAACCTATATGAATTTAATGTTCTTATAGGTTGTTTATATATTAATAAATAATTATTCCAATGAAATGATGTAATAGTAAACTGGTTGTCCGCCATACAAAACTTGAATTTCACATTTTGGAAACTTTTCTTGCAATTTAATTGCAAGTTCGTTTGCTTCGTCTTCTCTAACTTCTGCGCCATAGAAAAGCACAATATTTATGATGGAGTCATCAATAAGTTTTTCAATTAATACTTCTGTGGTTTCACTGATTGTTGTTCCCTTTGACAAAATTGACTTATTGTCAAGTCCAATAACTTCGCCAGCGGTTAAGCTGAAACCGTCAATATTTGTGTCACGCACAGCGTATGTGACAGAACCAGATTTAACATGAGAAAGTGCTTCGCTCATTGTTTCAAAGTTTTCTGCTTCACTTCCTTCTGGGTTGAAGCAAAGCGCAGCTGCAATTCCTTCTGGCACGCTTCTTGATGGCACAACAATCACATTTTTGTCTGTTAATTCTTTTGCTTGTTCTGCCGCCAAAATGATGTTTTTATTATTTGGGAAAACAAACACGTTTTTTGCTTGAACTTTGTTAACTGCTTTTGCAATGTCTGCAGCACTTGGGTTCATTGTTTGCCCGCCTTCAATAAGTTCGTCCACGCTTAAGTCTTTAAACAAGTCGCCAATTCCTTTTCCAGGAACAACACTAACCATTCCATGGTCTTTCAAATTTGCCATGGCAGCTTCTGCTTTACGTTTAAGTTCGCGGTTTTGTTCAAGCATATTTTCAATTTTCATGTTGTAAAGCTCGCCAAGTTCAAGCGCATAGCCAAGCGCTCTGTTTGGTTGGTTTGTGTGCACGTGCACTTTAACTTGTTGCAAGTCGCCAATGCAAATTAAAGAGTCGCCAATTTTTAAAAGTTTTTCTCTTAAAATGTCAATGTCGGCTTCTGTTGTTTTCTTGTGCAAGTTAACAATCATAAACTCTGTGCAATATGCAAATTCAATTTCCCCAAGGTTGTTTAAGTCTGCATAAGTTTCTTCTTCTGTTTGTGGCAAAACTTCTTCAAACACAACATCAAGTTCTTCATCGCCAAGAATTGCGCGATAATAACCTGTTAAAACAACAAGCAAGCCTTTTCCGCCCGCGTCCACAACACCTGCTTTTTTAAGCACTGGAAGCATTTCAGGTGTTTGAGCCAAAACTTCATCACCTTTTTCCAAAATCAAACTGAAAAACTCTTCAAATTCGGTTGCTTTTTTGCAAATTTCTTGTGCATATTCCGCCACCCCGCGAATCACGGTTAAAATTGTTCCTTCCTTTGGAACAGTCACAGCTTGATATGCCACTTTTGCGCCTTCACTAAGTGCTTTTGCAAACACTTTTGTTGTTATTTGTTTTTCTTTTGCAAGCACGTTTGTGATGCCCTTAACAATTTGAGAAGTGATAACACCACTGTTTCCTCTTGCGCCGCGCAAAGCACCTTTTGCATACGCTTCGCACAAGTTTTCAATGTTATTGCTAACACAATTTGAAACTTCATTTGCCGCTGACTTTAATGTTAAATACATATTAGTGCCAGTGTCGCCATCTGGCACAGGAAATACGTTAAGTGAATCCACCATGTTTTTATTTTTTTCAAGTAGGCTTGTTCCAGCCATAACCATTTTTCTAAATTCTGCACCGTTTAAAACTTTTTGCATTTTATAATCCTCTTAAACTCTAACACCTTCAACATGGACATCAATTGAATTAACAACCATTCCAGTAAAGTTTTCAACACTATATTTTACAGATTTTTTCAAACTTTCACTAACAGCGTTAATGGACACTCCATACTTAAAAATTGCATGGATTGCGATAAAAATTTTATTGTCGATAACTTTAACTCTAACGCCTTTAAGATATTGCTGTTTTTTGAAAAGTTCTTTCACAGAGTCTATAAAGCTTTTAGAAACAATATCAACAACGCCATAGCAATCAAGCGCAGCAAACCCCGCAACAGATGCGATAGCGTCTGTGTAAATGCTTATTTTACCATAATAATTTTTTGTGGATACCTTCAAAAACTTACCTCTTTTAGCCTATCTGCATAAATAAATATATAATATATCACGTTTTTTTTCAAGCAAATTAACCTTGTTTTAAAATTTTATTGCAAATCTTTTAATTAGTATATTATTCTAAAAAAATTAAAACTATTCACAATAAAAAACGCAGGTGCATAAGATTATACGAAAAGCTTTTTAGTAAAGGAGATTTTTATGAAAATAATTTGCATTAAAGCACCCAAGATTTTGTCTGGACTTTTAAAACTTGTTTTTAAAAAACATTACATAAGTTATGAATAACAAAAAAAGTGTTTTGGGCAAAACATTTTTTCATAATTTTGCACTTCTTTTTATAAAAGCTTTGCGCTTTCTCTCTAGGCATTTTTCCTTCAGAATTTAACTTCCAAACAAAAAAACAAGCCAAAACTGGCTTGTTTTTTGATGATAAAAAAATTGCAATTAAAAAATTACACAGATTTTTTAAGTGTTTTTAAATATTTTGTTGAAACCCTAACTTTTCTTTTAACGCCATCAATTTCCATGGTCACTTTTTGAATGTTTGCGTTCCATCTTTTGTTTGATTTACGATTGCTGTGGCTAACTTTTTTGCCTGCCATAGCGCCTTTTCCAGTCATTTCACAAACTCTACTCATAATTTCCTCCTAGCAATTTTCAACTATATGAAGTAAACAAGGGTTAACCCTTTTTTACGATTTTTTGTTTTTCAATTTACCAAAGTAAAAACAAAATTTTATGTCAGTGAAGATATTAACACATTTTTTGCCAATTTGCAAACATTTTTTTGCAATTACTTTAATTTATTATAATGCGTTCTTGCAAGCGTTAAAACAACCACCTTTTTTGCCCCTGCTTTCTTTAAAACAGCTGAACACTCGTTTGCTGTTGCACCGCTTGTTAAAATGTCGTCCACAAGCACAACAAGTTTGCCTTTGATTTTTTGTTTGTCTTTAATCTTAAACGCACTTTTTAAATTTTCTTGCCTATCTTTAAAGTCAAGGTCGGCTTGTTTTTGTGTTTCATGTTCTTTAACCAAAACTTCACTTTCACACTTAATGCCAGTGATTTCAGCAAGTGACAATGCAAGCATCTCGGCTTGATTATACCCTCTTTTCTTTTTTGCTTTTGCATGCATTGGCACTGGTATAATTAAATCGGCATACTGCACTTTTTCAAAAAACACTCTTGCCATAAATGAGGCAGATGGATAAAACAAATATTTTGCATTGTCATACTTAAACTTATGCACAACATCTTTAACTTTGCCTTCATACACAAATGGTGCCGCCGCCATGTCAAATTTGCGTTTATAACCTTTGCAGTTATAACAATATTTTCCTGTTCCTGTAATTTTGTCGCCACACTTTTTGCAAGTGTTTTCACTTTTTATAAAAGGCAAGTTTTTTTGACAATGAGAGCAAGTTGAAACCCTGTCCGCTTTTGGAAGTTCATCTCCGCAAAAAACGCACTTGAAGTTTTCTGGGTATAAAAGGTTTGTTAAAACTTGCACTAATTTGTTTTTCAAAAACTTTCTCCTTTGTGTTTAAATTTAAGAAAACATTCTTGTAATTTCTTTGTCTGCTTCAAGCAAAAAATCTTTCAGCATGGTTAAGCGCACTTCGGTGTAGTTGTTTTTAATCATTCGTGCAAGCGCTTGTTTTTCCCCCACAAGCACAACAAGTTTTTTTGCACGAGTGACAGCGGTATAAATTAAGTTTTTGGTCAAAATCATTTTTGGCCCGCTGATTACTGGGATGACAATATAGTCAAATTCACTTCCTTGGCTTTTGTGAATTGTAATTGCATACGCTAAAGATAATTGGTTAACTTCAGGTTTTGGGTAAACACATTCTCTGCCGTCATCAAACCACACAACAGTTTCCCCAGTTTGCGGGTTAATGCTGTAAATATAGCCTAAATCACCATTAAAAACACCACTGCCTTCTTCCACCAAATAGCCTGTTGTTTTTTTCCAAGTTAAGTTGTAGTTGTTTTGAACGTGCATAACTTTGTCGCCTTCTCTAAATACAGTTTGGCCAAAAGTTAATTCTTGTTTTTTTCTACTTGGTGGGTTAATTTTTTCTTGTAGCTTTTCGTTTAGGTTAATTGTGCCAGCAACTCCCATTTTTAGTGGTGCAAGCACTTGAATTTTGCTTGCATCTTCTTTTGTGAAAGACGGCAAGCGTTCTGTGACAAGTTCAATAATTGAATTCGCAACATCAATGTTTTCTGTTTTGCTTTCAAAAAAGAAGTTTTTGCTTGTGTTGTCAATAATTGGCATTTCGCCTTGGTTAATTAAATGCGCGTTTGTGATAATTAAGCCGCCATCTTCTTGACGGTAAATTTTGCTTAAATAACTCACATGAAACACGCCACTTTCCAAAATGTCTTTCAAAACATTTCCCGCACCAACTGATGGCAATTGGTCTTTGTCGCCCACCATAATAAGCCTGCAATCTCTTGGCAAGGCTTTAAGAAGTGAATTCATAAGCACAACATCCACCATGGAAATTTCGTCCACAATAACTGCGTCAACTTCAAGTGGGTTTGTTTCGTTGTGCAAAAAGTATCCGCCGCCCGTCCAGTCAAGTTCAAGCGCTCGGTGAATTGTGCTTGCAGGGTAATTTGTGCTTTCGTTAAGCCTTTTTGCCGCCCTGCCTGTTGGCGCCATTAACATCACTTTTTTGTTTTGTTGGCTCAAAATTGAAATGATGCATTTAATAATTGTTGTCTTACCAGTTCCTGGGCCGCCTGTGATGACGCCAACACCTTGGTTAACTGCCATGTCAATTGCTTTCTTTTGGTCTTCGTGAAATTTAAGTCCGTTAATCATTTCAAAGTTTTTAATGTCAGTTTCTGTGTCAATTTGATATTCTTGCGCCATTGCTTTAAGAAGTGCAAGTTTTTTTGCAATGCTTTTTTCAATGAAATATAACTTTATAAGCATTACAACTTCTTTTTTATCAACAAAAAAAGTTGTGATAATTTTTTGTAAGACAAGGTCGTTAATCACGTTTTCAAAAACACTTTCATTTTCTTGTAAACTAATTCCCAAAAGTGAAGCAGTTTTTGCAAGAAGTGCTTTTTTGTAATCATAAGTGTTTCCGTTTTTTTCTGTGCTTTCTTTCAAAATGTGTAAAATGCCAGCGCGAATTCTAAACTCACTTGTGCTTGCCACGCCCATGTTTTTTGCAATGCTGTCTGCAGTTAAAAAGCCCACGCCATCAATGTCTTCAACAAGCCTATATGGGTTTGTTTTAACTTCATTAATTGTTTTTTCTTGATAAAACTCATAAATTTTTAATGCCAAGTTAATTGAAATGTTATATTCTTGCAAAAACATAACTGCATTTTGCATTTTTTTAATTGCTTGAAAACTCTCTCCAATTTCTAAAGCTTTCTTTTCACTTATGCGTTTAACTGTTGCAAGTTTTTCTGGTGTGTATTCCATCACCACCAAAGTGTCTTGCTTAAATTTATTAACAATTGCTTTTGCAGTGATTGCACCAACGCCTTTAATTAATCCACTGCCCAAATATCTTTCAATTCCTTCAAGTGAAGTTGGCATAATGCTTTCATAAGAAGTGAACGCAAATTGGCGGCCAAATTTAGAGTTTGTGACAAACTCGCCAGTTAAAATAAAATTTTCCCCCTCAGAAACTTGCAAAAATTTGCCAACCGCAGTGATGAACGCATCAGTGGTTGACATTTTGGCAACAGTATAACCATTTTCTTCATTTCTAAAAACAATAGACTCAATAACGCCGGTAATTTCCATAAATACATTTTAACTTTTTTGCCCCTTAAAAGCAAGCAATTACCAAATTAAAAATTACACAAGAAAACTGCAAAAAAGCAAATAAAAAACACGAATAATTTGTGTTTTAAATTAAAAGGCAGTTTTGCCAATTTAAGTTTTTTGTGCGCAAGTAAAGTTCATTCTTTGTAAAATACTTTTAAGATTTTTGTTTTTGTGATACAATAACAAGGTATGAAAATTAACACCTTAACTTTAGCAAATTACCGCAATTATTCAAACCAAACATTTAAACTTAATGACGGCTTAAATGTGTTTGTTGGAAAAAATGCCCAAGGCAAAACCAATGCGCTTGAAGGCATTTATTTTTGCGCAATTGGAAAAAGTTTAAGGGTTAATAAAGACAAAAATTTAATCAACTTTGAAAAAGAAGAAAGTAAAATTACTTTGGAAGTTAAAAAAGAATTTTCAAAAGTAAAACTTGAAGTATATCTATCAAAAAAAGCCAAAAAGACAATTAAAATCAATGGCATACCAATTAAAAAAATGGGCGAACTTATGGGGGAATTTAATGCTGTATTCTTCTCGCCTGATGAACTTAAACTTGTGAAAGACGCCCCAGAAGACCGCAGACGTTTTATGGATATTGACATTTCACAAACAAACAAAGCATATTTTTACGCGCTTAATAAATACGCCAAAATTTTGGCAAACCGCAACAAACTTTTAAAAGATAGCAAAGACTTTTCTCAAGTTAAAGACACAATTGACATTTGGGACAGAATGCTTGCGCAAGAAGCCGCCAAAATTGTTTTGAAACGCATTGAGTTTTTGGAAAAACTCACACCATACGCACAAAAAGCACACGCCTATTTAACAGAAAATGCAGAAAACTTGGAACTTGAATATGCAGGCGAAACTGGAAAAACAAAAGAAGAAATTGAAGAAAAGATTTTAAAAAAACTTAAAACAAATTTTGAAAAAGACTTTTCACTTGGTTTCACTTCTGTCGGCCCTCACCGAGATGACATTAAAATTAAGTTGAACAACATTGACGTGCGTTCTTACGCAAGCCAAGGGCAACAACGCACTTGTGCGCTTTCGTTAAAACTTGCAGAACTGGAAATTATGCGCCAAACAACTGGCGAAGCCCCAGTGCTGTTGCTTGATGATGTGTTAAGTGAACTTGATGCTTCCCGCAAGCAAAAACTTTTGAAGTTTACAAATAAATATCAAACAATTTTAACTTGCACAGAATTTGAGTTTGACAACATAACACACACAAAGTTTGAAATTTCACAAGGCAGTTTGAAACAAAACAAGTAAATTCACATAAATTTTTAAAAAACACATATATAAAATTAAAGAGGTGTGTTTTTATGGAATATGACGATTTTTCTTTGCCACAAAGTTTTGAAAAAATGGCACAAGAATACCATAAAACTTTAAAAGATAAGGGCTTTATTTTTTATAGGCTTGATGAAAACGAAAAAGCAAAACAACAAAAAGCGCAAGATTGTGTGAAAGCGCTTTCAATAGTTTTGCATTCCTACCAGCTTTTGCAAAGAAAAGTGCGTTTGCCACAACTTAACAAAACACTTAATAAAATGATTGACCTAACAGAATTGCAAATTAAAAAACTTAACAAAATGTTTGGCCTTGAAAGTGAAGTTTTCAAAGCAAGCACTTCAAACATTTACACTTTGGCAAGCCAAACAGTTTCGCAAGAAGCAAGTGCTTTGAAAAGCCTTTTAAACCTTTGCAAGGAAGAAGACGGCGAAAACAAAATTGTTTTAAAAAGCATGCTTGACGACAGATTAACAATACTCGAAGAAAACTAACCCAACTTTTAATTGACAAAAAAACAAACAAGGACTTATAATTAAACAAATGAAAAAATACTTTGGGCTTATTTTAATTATGCTTTTAATGGCAGTGGTGAGTTTTGGCTCATCACCTGTTTTTGCGCTTGAAACTCCAGAGTATGTCCGCGTGATTCACACCATTGCTCGTGTGTTTGACACCACAGAAAATTTGCAAACATTAACACAAACACAACTTGGCGAAAGAACAATTAAAATTTTATATTTGCATGATGTTGTTCGCGTGAAAAGTGAAGAAAATGAATTTTATAAAGTTGAAGTTGAAGTGGAAAACCAAACCCAACAAGGCTATATTTACAAAGCCGCTGTGATTGACAATAACTTAAAATCTCCAACCAAATTTTTGCAAACAAATGCAAGCATAACAGAAAACACTTTTGCGTTTGAAAAAGAAGGCGACACTTTCACAAAGACAAATTTGCAAATTGAAAAAGACACACGCATTAGGCTTGTTGAAGGCTACAAAACAAATGTGCAATACACACGCATTAGTTTCGCAAAAGACGGCCAAGTTGTCACAACTTATGTTGAAACAAGTTTAATTAAAACAGATGGAGTTAACCGCTCAATTTTGCTTGCTATCACACTTTTAACATTAAGTTTTTCTGGCATTGGAATTTTGTATAAGTTTTTAAAAAGAAAAGAAAAATTAAATAAAAATAATTAATTAAAAATCTATTTAAAATTAATAAAAAACGCTAAAAGATAAATTTAGCGTTTTTTTTGTTAAAACCTTAAATTTTATATTTTTCAGCCATTTTTTAATTATTATATTTTTAATTTGTTTTTTAAATTAATTTCAAATTAAAATTATTAAAATTATTTTTTTAAATTTAATTAAAATATAATATTTTTTTTAATTTAATAAAAATAATGGATTAAAAAATTATGTTAAAAATTAATTATTTATCTTTTAAAAAATTAATAATTTTTTCTGCAAGTTTTTGTCCAATTCCATTCACCTGCATAAGCTCTTCTTTGCTGGCTTCTTTAATTTTTTGAACTGATAAAAACTTTTCAAACAATAATTTTGCTTTCTTTTCTCCAAGCCCTTCAAGGTCATCAAGAACACTTGTGAAAGCGTTTTTGTCACGCAATGTTCTGTGAAAAGTGATTGCAAAACGGTGTGTTTCATCTCTTAACTTTTGCAACAATTTAAGTTCTGGACTGTTGCGGTTTAACATGTATGGAAACGAGTTGTTTGGTTTAAAAACTTCTTCAAATTTTTTGGCAAGCGAAATCATGTCAATTTGCCCTTCAAGCCCAAACTTGCACAAAATTTCATAGGCGGCAGAAAGTTGCCCTTTGCCACCATCAATAACAATAAGGTCTGGTTTTGCGCCAAAATCAGTGTCGCCACTTACAAGCCTTTCAAGGCGTCTTGTCAGTGTTTCTTGCATGCTTAAAAAATCGTTTGGCCCATCAACAGTTTTAATTTTAAATTTGCGATAGCTCTTTTTGTCTGCCTCACCATTTGTGAAAACAGCCATGGAAGAAACAGAGTTTGTGCCGCCCAAATTTGAAATGTCATAACATTCCATTCTGTATGGCAAGTTTTTAAGTTCAAGTTTTTCTTTAAGCCTTTTAATTGCACCAATTGTTGCGTTTTGTTTTTGCTGTTGTTTTGAAACCGATGTTTTTAAATGAAGCGCTGCGTTATCAAGCGCCATACTCACAAACTTTTTCTTTAAAGATTTTTCTGGCGCAATAATTTCAACTTTGGTGCCCTTTTGCTCAAACAGCGTTTGCTCAATGGACTTTTCAAATTGCAATTTGTTTGGCACCAAAATTTCTTTTGGCAATAATTTGTCTTTGTAGTATTCCACAATAAACTCCGCCAAAATTTCATTAACATCTTCACTTAATGTTAAAAGCGAAAAGTTTTGAATACCCACAATTCTGCCCATTCTGCAAACCACAACAGACACTGCTGTTTCAAGCCCATTGCTGCTTGCACCAAATGCATCTACACTTAAATTTCTTGGCACATTAATAATTGTTTTTTCGCGCAATTTTTTAAGTTTTGCAATTTTGTCACGCAACAAAAGTGCTTGTTCAAAGTTTTCCATTTTTGCGTTTGCAAGCATTTTGTCTGTTAAAATTTGTTCAATTTCTTCATTGTCGCCATTCAAAAATTTAATTGTTTTGTCAACAACAACTTTATATTCATCTTTTGTTAATTTGATTTTGTTAAACATGCTTCCAAATGAAAATGCAAATGTTGTGTCTTTGCTTTCTTGTTTTGATGACCTGGAAACTTTTAACCCGTAGGTTTGAATTGGATATGCCAAGTTTAAAATTTTCAAAATTTCAAAAGCAGTAATTCCCGCAAAGAAAGGGCCAAAATATTTTTTGCCGTCGTTTTTAATTTTGCGCGTCACTTCAAACTTTGGAAAGTCTTCTTTTAAGTTAACTTTAATGTAAGAAAAACTTTTGTCGTCTTTAAGCAAAATGTTGTAAAAGGGTTTATATTTTTTAATTAAAGTGTTTTCAAGCGCCAAAGCATCAACTTCTGCTGGCGTGACAAAATATTCCAAATCATAAATATTTTGTACCATGGCGGCAACTTTGTCGTCTTTTTTTGTGGCAAAAAAATACTGGCTAACTCTGTTTTTAAGGTTTTTTGCCTTGCCAACATAAATGACTTGTCCAGTTTTTTCACGCATTACATAAACGCCACTTTCTTGTGGAAGCGCCTCAAGTTTGTGTTTTATAAGGTCGTTCATATAAATATTATAGCACAATTAAAAATGTTTAAAGCAAGCAAAAACAAAACTTTGTCATAATTGTTATTTAATAATAAAACAACTTTTCAAAGCATAAAATGTTGTATGAAAAAATTAAGCCGTTTAACAAAAACAGCGTATGGCATTGGCAATTTGGGTTACGGCACTTTAAGCCAAGCACTTAACAGTTTTGTGATGTTTTTTGCAACCGCTGTGCTTGGAATGAGCGGCGCACTTGTTGGGCTTGCTGTGGGCATAAGTGCACTTTGGGACGGCGTTTCCGACCCTATTGTTGGTTTTATTTCAGACAGAAGCAAAAACACAGGTTTGGGAAGGCGCTTGCGTTTTATGTTTATTGCCACTTTCACAATGGCATTGTCAAACATTTTTTTGTGGGTTATACCAACAAGTGCACCAAGCATTGTAAAGTTTTTTTGGCTTCTTCTTGCCCTTTTGGGCATTGAAACATCTTGCACGCTTTTTGCAACACCTTACTTTGCACTTGGTGTTGACCTTGCGCCAGATTATTCCGAACAAAATGTCATTCAAGGCTACAAAACAGTTTTTTTTATTTTGGGCATGCTTTTGCCAAGTTTTTTAATGATGTGGTTTATGCCAGCAAATAACACAATGCAATCACAATTTAACCAACTTGGCTACATTAAAATTGGGCTTGTCACATCATTTTTAAGCCTGGCTTGTGGTTTAATTTCCACTTTTGGCACGCTTAAAGCGTATAAGAAAATTAAATTTCCTGTTAACATGCATCAAAAACAAAACCAATCTTTTTTTAAAACACTTAAAAAGTTTTTTAATGTGTTAAAACAAAAAAACTATTTCAGTGTGATTATTGGCTATTCAGTTGCATTAATTGCTTCTGCATTTTTAATTAGTGTGGGCATGCATCTTTTCACTTATGCATATCATTTCAATTCAACACAAATTCCAATTCTTATGGCTGTTTTGTTCATTTCAGCCATAATTTCACAACCATTTTGGATTTATCTTGCCAATCGCGGAGAAAAAAAGAGCGCGTTAAATTCTTCACTCATCACAGTGCTGTTTGGCATTGCGTTAACTGTTGTCACTTTTATTTTTAGGGATTTTATTTCAAACAAAGCTTTGTTTCTTTTAACACTGCCTTGCATTTTTGTTTGTGGGTTTGGCACAGGGTCGTTATATTCCCTTCCTCTTTCCATGTTTGCCGATGTTTTAACAATGGACAACATAAAAACTGGAGAAAACAATTCTGCCACATACAGCGGTTTTATGACAATTTCATACAACCTTGCAAACAGCATTGCCTTGTTTTTAATTGGCTTGTTATTAGACTTCATTAAATTTGACGCTTCCCAACCAGTGCAGCCATTAACTGTTCAAAACAACTTGGGTTTAATTGTGTTTTTGGGTTGCGCGTGCTCAATTAGTTTGTCTATGCTGTTTTTTTCGCAATACTCTTTGAAGCGTAAAGACATTTTAAAAGCGCAAATGAACAGCGAATTTAAAATTTTGAAAATTGAAAATGTCCAAAAAAACACCAATGAAACAGGGGCTTCGCAAGAAAACAAAGTTTCAGGAGTTAACAAGATTTAGGTGCCTAAACCCCAAAAATTGTAAGGAAAAATGCCTTGAAAATTCGATATTTTGCGGTAAAAAGCACAAAAGGCATATTTTTTTAGTAAATTAGTTTGAAAAATGCCCATTATGGTATATAATATAAGCAGTTAAAGCATCTCGCTTTTTCAAAAATAAAAGGAGTTTATGTTTTTATGAACAAAGGAGAATTAATTAGAGAATTAGCTGAAACAACAGGCTATACTCAAAAAGATGCTGCTGCATTTTTGGACGCTTATGTTGAAGTGGTGACCAAAGCTTTGGAAAAAGGGGAAAAAGTTCAACTTGTTGGCTTTGGAACTTATGAATTGAAAAAAAGAGCTGCTGGTGTTAGAACAAACCCACAAACAAAAGAAAAGGTTCAAGTTCCAGCATCAAAAGTTCCAACATTTAAGTTTGGAAAAGCATACAAAAATCTTTTCAATTAATTCATTTGACTTGATTGATAAAAAGCACAATGCAAATTGTGCTTTTTTTTATTTTGTTTTTTATTTTTCTCTTCTGTCAACGCACTCAACAGATGTTGCAAGTATCAATGCTGGTCAACAATGCCCAACAGATGTCGATGGTAGTAAAAAGTGGCAACAATAGTCAACGTGAAAAAAGTTGTTAACAATAGTCAATAATGGGCAACAATATGCCCTATATCTTCTCGCACCACACCGACCGCACCACACCGACCGCACCACACCGACCGCACCACACCGACCGCACCACACCGACCGCACCACACCGACCGCACCACACCGACCGCACCACACCGACCGCAAAAAAAGAACCTGAAAATTTTTTCAAGTTCTTTTTTTTGAGTCGTTGAATATTTAAAATAAATTCTTACTGTTTGATTGGCTCTAATTAAAACCCAATTTTTCGTTAAGATAGTTAACCAAGTCGTCAAGATTAATTGTGTCTTGCTTCATTGTATCTCTGTCACGAACTGTGACTGTGCCTTTTTCCAATGTGTCAAAGTCAATTGTCACGCAATATGGTGTTCCAATGCCATCTTGTCTTCTATATCTCTTACCAATGCTTCCTGTTTCATCGTAAAACGCGCGGAAGTGTTTTGTTAAGCGTGCGTAAACTTCTCTTGCTTTGTCGGCGTGTTCTTTTTTCATAAGTGGCAAAACTGCAACTTTGAAAGGAGCAATGTGTGGAGCAAAATGCATAACTTCACGTTCTGTTCCGTCTTCAAGTGTTTCAACATCATACGCTTCGGTTAAAACTGCAAGCGTGATTCTGTCTGCACCATAAGAAGCTTCAACAACGTATGGAAGATATTTTTCATTTGTCACAGGGTCTAAATATTGCAAGTTTTTGCCTGAATATTCTTGGTGACGTGTTAGGTCAAAGTCTGTTCTATTGTGAATTCCATTAACTTCGTCAAAACCAAATGGGAAGTTGTAGTAAACGTCACAAGCAGCTTTTGCGTAATGAGCAAGTTTTTCGTGGTCTTTAAACTTCAAGTTTTCTTTCTTAATGCCAAGCCCCAAGTAAAACTCCATTGATTTTTGCTTGTATTCTTCATAAAACTTTTCATCTTCACCTTTTTTGCAGAAAAGTTGGTGTTCCATTTGTTCAAATTCAATTGTTCTAAATGTGAAATTGCCTGGTGTAATTTCATTTCTAAAACTTTTACCAATTTGTGCAATTCCAAAAGGCACTTTAAGCCTTAAAGACCTTTGAACATTCAAAAAGTTTACATATTGTCCTTGTGCTGTTTCTGGGCGTAAGTAAATTGTGTTTTGGCTTTCTTTAACAACGCCTCTGTTTGTTTCAAACATCAAGTTAAATTGTCTAATTGAAGTAAAGTTGTGTTTTTTACAATTTGGGCAAGGAATTTTGTTGTCTTTAATAAAAGTTTCCATTTGTTCTGTTGTGAAAAAATCTGGGTTAATTTCGCCTTTTGTGAATTCCTTAATCAAATTATCTGCACGGCATCTTGTTTTACATTCCTTACAATCCATTAATGGATCTGTGAAAGATGCAATGTGTCCGCTTGCTTCCCAAACTCTTGGGTTCATCAAAATTGCTGCATCAACACCAAAAGAATTTTCAGATTCTTGAACAAACTTTTTCCACCAAAATTTTTTAACATTGTTTTTTAATTCAACACCAATTGGTCCGTAGTCCCAAGTGTTTGCAAGCCCACCATAAATTTCACTTCCTGGAAATATAAAACCTTTGTCTTTACTGTAAGCCACAATTTTTTCCATCGTTATCATAACGCTAAATCTCCTTTAATACCATAAGTATGATTATATTTTTCTTTTAAAATAAAGTCAATTAAACACACAAAACATTTATTTTTTTTAAGAATTTTGGCTTGTTTTAATTTTACCCAAAACGTCAAAAAGTTTATTTTGCAAATCTGACAAATTAATTTCTCCTTTAACAGCATATTCAAGCACTGGAAGGTTTAATTTGCCCAAAAGTTCGTATAAGTCCGGATGACGTTGTTTAAGAAGCTCGTCTTCAAAGCTGTTGTCAAAAATGTCAACAACAAAAAGTGGTTTCATTGTTTTTTCTTCAAACACAATAAAATCAATAAAATAATCTTTCACTGTGTTATACAAATTTCTGTTTCCGGTTGCTTGCAACAAATTTGCCACACCAACTTTTGGCAAAGTGATGTAATCTTTTGGTAAAACTTTGTTAAGTGCAAAAAGTGAAGCAACTTCACGTCTTGACATATAATTTGGAACAACTTCAACTGCATCTGAGTTGTAAATTAATTGCTTTTTCTCTTTTGCTTTTTTTTCTTTTTTAACTTTGGTTTTAAACTTTAAGTTAAGCAAGTTTTTTTTCTTTAAAAACACAACAAGTTTATAAAGAATAAAAAATGCAATAATTCCAATAATAATGTATAAAAAAATTTCCATAACTTTCTCCTTATCTCCAATCAATTTCTTGCTGGCCTGTCTCCTGCAAAATTTGATTAATTTTTAAAAAATGCCCATTTCCAAAAAAGCCATTATATGCTGAAAGTGGGCTTGGGTGCGCGCTTTTTAAAACAAAATGCTTGGTTGTGTTAATAAATTTTTCGTGTTTTAATGCTCCATTACCCCAAAGCACAAATATGATTGGTTTTTCTCTTTGATTAAGCACTTCAACAATTCTTTGTGTAAACTTTTCCCAGCCCTTGTCTTTGTGGGAATATGCCCTTCCTTCTTCCACAGTTAATGTTGTGTTTAAAAGCAAAACTCCTTGGCGTGCCCAACGTGTTAAATCTCCACTGTTTAAACATTTAACACCAAACTGGATTTCAATTTCTTTAAAAATGTTTTTAAGAGATGGTGGAAGTGGCTGATTGCCTTGAACAGAAAAGCTAAGCCCATGTGCTTGCCCTTGTCCGTGATATGGGTCTTGCCCAAAAATTACAACTTTAACATCGTCATAACTAACAAAATTAAGTGCATTAAAAATATCTTCCACTTTTGGAAAGATGTTTTTTGTTTGATATTCAAAATTTAAAAATGTTTGAAGTTCTTTAAAATATGGTTTTTCAAACTCATCTTTTAACAATTTAAACCATTTTTTTGCAATTTTTATCATATAAATATTATAACATAATCAGTTATTATTTTCAATTATATAATTGCAAACAAAACCAAAGCAATTTATTGGCAAAATTTAATTGCAAAAAAAGCATAAGACTGGTAAAATTAAAGATAGGAGACAAAAATGATTGAACAAATTTTGGCACAACTTCCAACTTCTTTAAAAGCAGAAAAAACAACAGAAAATGCTTGGAAAATTTTAACACCAGCAACATTTTTAAATGGAAGTGCAATTTCAATTTATCTTGAACAAATTGACGGAAAACTTTATTTAACCGACCAAAAAGCAACTTTGAAATATATGAACGACCTTTATGATTTAAAATCTCACGACGTTAAAATGTGTATTTCAAATGTTATTAAAATTTATTCTTTCACAATTCCTGGTGGAAAGCTTTTAAGTTGTGAAATTACAAAAGAAAATTTTTTAAACAAGTTTTATGACTTTGTTATGTGCATTGGCTCTCTTGCCAATATGTTTGCGTTTTTTGACGCCCCATAAACAAAATTTTGCAATGATTTAAAGCAAAAAGCAATTTAATTAAAACAAAAAAATACGCCTTGAAAAGCGTATTTTTTTATTAATTATTTATAAAATTCAATAAAACAATTATGAAAAAAGCGTTAATCTCTAACATCATCAAGCAAAAATTCATTGTCCACAATTCCCAAAATTTTGCCGTCTGTGGTTTCAATGCATTCATCAAAACCATAAATTCTTTTTTCTTTAAAAATCTCGTAAATTTCTTGGCTGTTTTTTCTTAAGGTTTTCTTAATCACAAAGCCAATTTGCCCCAAATAAACATCAATGTCACCATTTTCTTGAATTAATGCATGCACATTTCTACCCCTGCCAAGTGGCAAGCAGTATGTGGAATTAAAATGCGGAAAGAAAACACATTCGCCATTAACTTTAACCCCAACACTGCCTTTAAAACCCAATGGGTTTATGTTTGTTAAATCTTGTGCTGTCACAGCAACATTTTCAAGCCAAAGAGCGCTTTCAACAAATTCATCATTAATTTTATATTCAAAATAAACTGTGAAATCATCTCCATACATTTCTTTTGGCTGAACAAAAGCCAGCCTGCCATTCACGGTTGAAACGCCAGCCACACCAGGCACGTTTAAAAAATTTGAAAAATCCTCGCGGAAGTATGTCATGGAAACGCCTGCCATTGCATAACCATAATCAAAATTATACAGCGTTTGAACATTCTCATAAACAGGCGTTTGTGCGTTTAATAAAAAATTGTAATTGTTTCCAACAATAGCAACCGTGTTTGTGTTAATTTCAATTGTGTTTGGTTTTGTGTGAATTGGGACAAAACCCACGCTTGGTTTGCTTCCAAAAAATTTTGTTAGGTGTTCAAATGTAAATGTTGTTGTGTTAAATGTGTCTTTATCACAAATTGTTGCATAGCAACTACCAGAAAGATTGGAATATAAAACATATTTTCCTTGATACTCTGCAATTTTTTTTGTGTTTTGCCTGTTTATTACATAAATGTTTTTGCCTTTTGTGAAATCTGCTTTCAAAAAGTCAATTCTAAACGTTAAATTTAAAGGAGATGGAACAACAACCACAGTAAAATAATTAAAAACTTTTTTGGGACGAAATGAAAACGCAATTTCTTTAAACATTGCACTTGGGTATAATGTTGTAAAATTCACCTCGCCCAATTTCACTTCATCATTAAGCCAAAGCTCACAAGTTTCGTTGCAACTAAAACTGAAGGATGAAATGCTGCAATAAACTTTCATAATTCCTTGAATATTTTTTTCTGGTGAACATGAAAAATATAGGCGCGGAGTTGTTAGGGTTGAATCCAAATATAATTCATTAAAAAAGTCAAACTTTTCATCTGAGGCAGTCACCACGTCTTGATGAGCATCTGGCCTTGAAGTTAAATCAAGATAGTTTCCTGTTAGCGCAACACGCGCAAGGTTTGTGTCGTTTTCTGTTTCGCCGCCTCCGCCGCCTGCACCTTCTTCAATTAACTCAATTTTTTGTTTAATTGTTTCAAGTTCACAATTAAACGAGTTTTGCATAGCAATAACTTTTTGGTTGATTTCTTGCAATTTTTTGTTTGAATTTGCGTTTATGTTTTGATTTTGAATTTTAATTTTCTTTTCAACTTCATCAAGCTGAATTTGAAGTGTTTTGTCTTTCATATTTTTCCTTTTTAAGAAAAATTTTATAAAACAAAACTGCCCAAGGCAAGTTTGTGTGCCAAAAACAAAAGCTGCATTAATTTTCAATCACTAATTATGTTAATTTTTTTATATGACTTATGGCAAAAATTATAATTGATTTATGTATTAAATATTGATATAATATTAATAATTAATTGAGAGGAAAAAAAATTAAAGCAAAAAACATAATTTTATCAATATTTTTGGCCACACTTGCAGTTTTTTTAACAGGCTGTGAGTTTGCTTTTTTTCCATCTGGCGTTCCTGTGACAATTTCAGGTTATGTCACTTATGAAAATCAACCCTTAAGCGGTGTTAAAATTAGGTCGGACTTTTATGTTTACACTCAAACTGATGAAAATGGGTTTTATTCTTTCACAACAACGTCAAAACAGCTTGAGTTTTACGCAAAGAAAACTTCCTACACCTTTTTGCCAAAAGTGTTTAACATTAACGATAAACACGAGCTTTACAATTTTGAGGCAAGCAAAGCAGAAATTTTGGATGGCACATTAACACTTTCACAAATTTTAATTTCGCCAACAAGCATTGTTTCAATTTCTGACAACAATTTTGCATATTTAAAAAATGGCAACCCTGCTTTAAAACTTGCAAGTTTTGTCTTTGAGATTAACAAACAAAAATTTGACCTTGATTTTAAAAATTTGACCCAGCCATTTTTAATTGAAAAAAACATATTTGAAAATGTTTTAATTGAAAACCAAAACCCATTTGAACTTGAAGTTGAAGATGGCATAATTAAATTTCAACTTTCATTTTTGTTAAAAACATATTATAAACATTCAAATTTTGACGAACACATTGACGAAGAAAAAAACTTTAAATTTTTAAATGTTTCAGTCACAGCAGATACTGGCGACTTAACAGAAAACAACCAAATTAAATTTATTGCTAGTGGCATAAACTCCACAAACTTTGGTTTCACATACAACATTCAGTTTGTTTTTGATTACACAGCAAAATAAAAGGAGAAGATATGAAATCCTCATTATCAAAAATTATTAAATTTTTAATTGTTGCTGGCTTGATTGGCGGTTTGGTTTTCTTGGGCGTAAAATTTTTATTTCCAGCCCCAAAAACTGACCTTGCTTATAACACATCATTAAGCTTGCAAGAAAACAAAAAGCTTGAAAGGCTTCAAGAAGTTAATGATAGGTCAGTTTTAGCATTTGCTGGTTTAATCATCACTGGCCAAAACATTAACCCTTCTTACTACCAAAGCATTCAAGCAATGGAATATGGCTATGAAACAATTTTGTTAATGCAAGAATTTATGACAACAGAACTTGCGTTTGCAACAAAAAATTCTCATTACAATTCTTATGTTAAAAAAGCAGCCGCTGCCTACAAAAAACTTGAGAAAAATTTGGATGCAGCAATTTCCTACATAGACAACAATTTAACATTATTTTTAGCAACTCCTGGTTTGGTTAATGAAGTTGTTGCATCAACTTATGCAAAAGCACTTTACGAACTTAATGTTGATGTTTTTAAAAGCATCACTGAATTAAACCACAACATTGTTGAAATTTACAGCAATTTAAAAACAACTTTAATTAACAATGAATTTGCACGTGCGTTAATTAAAACACAAAACACTTGGCTTGGGGTTTTAAGCGGCAAACTTAACAAAGATGTTATTGAAGGCGCAGCAGCATTAAATTCCAGCGCTTTGGCAGGTTTTAATTTTGCAACAGAAAAATTAACCAAAACTTTTGTAAAAACTTTTTACAGTTATAATTCAACAGCAAAAGAAACCTTATCAAGCTTATTAAAAGCCGATGTTAAAGGTTTGCTTGGTGTGTTTAAAACAGGTGCAGAAACCTCTTTTATTGATTCAATTGAAAATCAAGAAGTTAAAAATGCAACAGCTGTCTTTTACGACATGATTAAGGGGGAATAATATGAAAAAAATTACATATCTCTTATTTGCCTTTCTTTTAATTGCAACAAGCACACTTTTGGCAGCTTGCGGCAAAAAAGAACCGGATGAATTTTGGACAAAAACATACACCGCCGCAACCGAATTTAAGCAAAAAGAAGAAAGCCAATTTGTGTTTGACAGAGAAGCCAGTTTAACATATTCAGAACAAATTCAAGCTGCAATTACGCAAGATCCACTTTACGCAGAATTAACAATAAACTATGAACCACTTTTAAAATCTTCTGTTGAGATGTTTAACATGCTTTCAGAAAACCTTGCTTTGCAACCTGCAAACACAAAAGGCAAAATTAAAAACTATTTCACAGAATTTGATGAAGATATTAAAAGCTTTGACAATTCAATAAGCACATTTTTAGCAAAGAAAACAACTTTTGAAAATAGCGTTGCGAATATTGATTTAACAAGCGACCATGCATATTTACAATTAAGAACATTTAAAAGCGCTTACAGAGAATTTTTAAGAGCAGCAGAAAGTTTTAATAATAGTTTTGAAAACTTGTTTTTAAACACTTACCTTGCGCTTCCAACACAAGCGCTTGAACAAGCAAACCCACTTTTGCCAAAACTTTACACAACTGTTGTTATCAGCCAATTAACAAAAGCACAAATTAATTACCTTTTTGACAATACAGACACAATTAACAAAAAATTGTCGACATCAATGGATCTTGCAATTGAAATTTTAAGAATAGAACTTAAAAACCCAGCAGATCTTGGTGAAAATTTAACAACAAACGTAAACTATTTTAGACCAATTTACGACGCTTTTATAAACGAGTTATCACAATTCTACAATGCTCTTAAAAATGTTAATTTGTTTGAATATTCAAACCAAGAAGATAAAGAAACTTATGCAGAAGAAAAAAACATTGTGGCTTTTGTGGAGAAAATTAATTCATTTGTTGAAGAAACTGCAGCTTACATTTCCGTAAGTTTAACAACTCATTTGATTTAAGGAGAGAAATATGACTTTTGAATATAGAGGAGTTTTATACTCAAACGGATATAGATGCAATAAAGATGGTTTTGAAATTTGCATGAAAAATGGATACAGCAAAGAAGATGAACTTGCTTCCATGCTTGCTTATGAACACGCCGTTTTGCAAACAAATTTGCTTGCACAAATTGAAGCAGAAAACTTTAACAAAAAATTGCAACAAAACATTGAAAAAATGAAAAAATATACCAAAAAAATTAAATTGCCACAAGAAGAAATTAGTTTGTATGACGAAGATGGCAACATGCTTAATGACGCTGGTGCGGCAATCACCTTGGAAAATGGCTATACAGACGAAGACATTTTATACACACAAAAAAACAGGAGTTTTGAGCGTTAAAATTAATTAGAAAAACCAAAAAAATAACAGAAATTTCTGTTATTTTTTTTGTTTTGAGATTTGCCCATTTTTTTGTTTTTGGTTTTAATTTTCAAATTAGATTAGAAAATTAATTTTTAATTCCAAATATGAATTAAATTCTGTTTTTTTAAGGATTATAATGCGCTGGGTTAACCGCTTTAATTTTGTTTTCAATTTCTTCTGCAGTTTCGTTTTGTGTTTGCGCGCTTTCACCCTCTGCGTGATACGCACTTGTTGCAACCAAATTATTATCAAAATTTTCAAGCAATTCTTCTGTGCCCTCATACACAATGCCTTGTTGAGCATTATAGCGGGAAAACCTCAAATATTTTTCTTCCACAAGTTCGCCATCCAAAAAGTATTGCAAATATGATTTTGCTTCATATCCATCTTGTGGATATTTAACACGATAAAACTCGCCTTTAAATAAAATTTTGTCGGAATATTTTCCTGTTGTGTCTGGAATAATTTTGTCGCCAGAGTGTTTTAACGTTCTAATGTTTTCACTTCTTCTTTTAATCACAAGCCCTTTTGGCATTTCTTCGCCAAAAATTTCCACAAAACAATCGTCGTTGTTTCCATGTGTTTTAATGTAGATTGGGCTTGTGGTGGAATTTTGAAAAACCAAATCTGCATTTGGTGGGCTCACCATAGCGTCAAACCCAAACTTAACATAACCCACTGGCAAGGAATGGGAATAAGACTCCAAAACATGCAAGTCGGCCAAAAGAAGTGCGTTGTAAAGTGTTGTTGATGCTTGACACATTCCGCCGCCACGCCCATCAACAAACTCACCATTAACAATAATTTTTGCAAGTTGAAATTTTGAAGCAGGAATTTTTTCCAAAACCTTGTTAAACGAAACTTTTTCTCCAGGTTTTACAACAAGCCCATTAAAAGCAGACAAGGAAAGCAAAACATTGTGTCTTCTGCCACCCACTGATGATGAATAATTGGTGGAAAATTCTGAACGTTTTTTAATTAAACTTAAAACTTCTTTTGCGCTTTTTGTTGGTGGGGTTAATTTAACTGGAACACTAACAACGCCTTGCGCGCCATTATCAAAATTGTTTTTAAGTCTTTGCCAAAATTCTTCTGTGTTAACTTTAACACCAATAACGCCATTTGTTGCTGTAAACATATTTTTTGCACTTGGGTTAAAACTAACCTCTGGCTCAAGCATCTCTCGCTCCACTTGGGTTTTAACAAAACTAATTTTGTCTTCAATTCCATCAAAAAAATTAATGTATGGCACAACCACTTTTTTGTTTCTTTTTTTAATTACATTAATTTTGTCAAAAATTGTGTTTCCCAAAATCTCCTCTTGCGTTTGTTTGACAACACTTTTAACATCTTTAACATTTAATTCACTTCCAACAAGGGCAAACTCTTTTTCTTCAAACACCAGTTTAATGTTGATTTGGCTTTTTAATGTCAAAACTTTTTCCTGTGCAAATGCGCTTGCTTTTGATGTATTTAAACCAGAAATGTCAATGCCCTTTGCTGATGCACTTGTTTCCAAATTGCCTGCACCCAGTAAAAATGGAAAAGAAACAATAATTAAAAGAAAAATTGTTAAAAATTTTTTATGCATTTTCAAATTAAATGTTTTAATTTTCATTTTTTCTCCGCTTTAAAATTATTCTTTTCAAAAAGCAAGGAAATATACTTTTATTAAAA
>JBMNOM010000012.1:0-27879 GCA_050943075.1 Christensenellales bacterium
ATTAAATTTGCTGTTAAATTAATCGTCATTTTCCTTGTAGAAATCTTTAACTTTTTTATATGGCGTTTGTTTTTTTTCTTCTTCACTTTCAACAATAATTTCTTCTTTGTCTTGCTTTTTAACACTGCTTTTTTTCTTGCCAAAATTTTGTCCCATAAGCCCCATAAGCATTGATAGCCCTGAGGAATTTCCACCAAGTGAATTTAATAACCCACTAAGCCCACCAGCGCCTCCGCCAAGCATACTTATTAAGTTGCTGTGGGGTTAAGCCGCCAAACAAACCGCCTTGCGTTTGTTGCCCTTGTGGTTGCATCATTGGGTTGTTTTGTTGGGCAAAATTTTGCTGCTGTGTATAATAGTTTTGATATGGCTGGCTTTGCCAATCGGGATATTGTTGGTTGTTTTGCGCTTGAAAGTTTTGCCCATTAAACTGCTGGGGATTATACCCATAAGGGTTTTGAACTTCTGGCTGAGTGTATGTATTTCTTTCAAACTGCTGCTTACGTTGTTTTTCAAATTGACGTCTTTGCGCTTCTTGATACTGCTGTTGCTGATATTGTCTTTGGCTTTCTTGAAACGCTTGTTGATATTGGGCTTGTTGGTTTTGGTGTGGATAAAAGTCGTCAGTTGCTTGGGAAAAGCTTTGTGGGTAAATTGACTGTGGCTCGTGGCGAATTGGTTGGCAATTTTTACAAGTTTTTTTGCCAGCAGTGTTTTGCCCATAAGGTTTACTTTCAAACACCGGGTTTGGAAAACTTGAGTTTCTGTTTTGGAAATCAGAGTTTTTATAAATCATGATTTTCTCCTTTTCTTGTTATGTCATTTCTAATATATGAAAGCATATAATGTTTTAGTTAAACAGGAGGGCTTATGCCAAATTTGTCAGACTTTGCAAAAGAGTTTAAACAAAAAACTTCCAAGCAAAACAATTTTCAACCCCAAGCAGAGATTAAAAACAAAATTAATGAAATGGGAGTTAACCCAAATCAAAAAGAAAAACTTGAACAAAACATAAAAGCAAATTTTGACAAGTTTTCTGGCATGGATTCAAACCAGCTTTATTCCCAGTTATTTCAAGAAGCGCAAAAATTGAAAGCAAACGGCAATTTTAACTATGAGGCAATTAAAAATGCAATTGATAATATGAGTTCATACATAACCCCACAGCAAAAAGAGGCAATGCTGGAGTTATTAAAACAACTTCGATGATGATAAGAGGAAGCCAACAAATGAAAAAAATTGATATTGAACTTCTTAAAGCAATGACGGCAGAAAATAAAACACAAATGCTTGAGTGCTTTGCTTTTGTGTCATGCTGTGAAAAAGCAAAAAACGTTTTGGAAAAAAAATTGATGTTAAAGTGCTTAAAGAATTTCCATTTCTAAACATTTTGTATATAGCAGGCAAGCCAGAGGCTATATATGCACTTTCAAAACTTGATTTGGTTAAATTTGTGTCAAGTTTATCACACGTGTCTGCAATGGTTTCAATTTCAAAACAAGCGTTGCAGTTCACACAAGATAAATACACAGGCAAGGGAGTGACAATTGTATATATAGACACAGGCATTAACCCGCACCTAGACTTTATGATTGGAAAGAAAAGAATTATTCACTTTGTTGATTTAATTAATGGTAAAACACAAGCATACGACGACAACGGACACGGCACATTTGTAGCAGGAGTTGGTTCGGGAAGCGGATTTGTTAGCAACCGCAAATTTCAAGGCTTTGCGCCAAACTCCAACATTATTTCAATTAAAGCGCTTAACGACAAAGGCGAAGCAAGCGCAAGCAAAATTTTGGAGGCAATGCAGTGGGTGTATTCACACCAAAGTGACTATAACATCAAAGTTGTATGCATGAGTTTTGGCAGCGAACCGCTTGGATACAACGACCCAATTATGCACGGAGCAGAAATGCTTTGGAAAAGCGGAATTGTGGTTGTGGCGGCGGCGGGTAATAGCGGCCCGGAATATGAAACAATTAAAAGCCCAGGAATAAGCACAAGAATTATCACAGTTGGCGGGCTTAATGACAACAGAATTGACCAAAACAACTTCAGTGAAAACTTTTTTGAAATTGCTTCCTTTTCTTCAAGAGGGCCAGCGCTTAAAAGATATAAGCCAGACTTAATTGCACCAGGTGTTGAAATTAATTCTTGTTCAAGTGATGAAAAATTTTACACCAAACTTTCTGGCACAAGTGTTTCAACCCCAATGATTGCAGGCATTGTTGCCGCGGCGTTTGAGAAAAACCCAAATTTAAAGCCAGATTACGTTAAGAAAAAACTGTTGCAAATTGCAAACCAATAACTTTTAACAAAAACTTTGAGGGCAATGGGCTTCTTAATGCTGGAAAATTTTTAAATTCGATTTAAAATAACAAAAGATTGTTTAAAAGATTTGCATTCATTTGCAAATTTTTTTGTGCTGATGTATAATTTTTACATAAATTAAGGAGAAATTATGATTTTAGATGACATTAAAAAAGCAAACATTGAAGCACTTAAAAACAAAGACACCATTGCAAGAGGCGTTTTTAGTGTGCTTTTGAATAAAATTAAATTGCTTGAAATTGCAAAAAGAGAAAAAGGCGAACAAATTCTTGACGCCGACGTGGTTGCAGTTTTGCAAAAAACACTTAAAGAACTTGCAGAAGAAAAAGAAAACTACACAAAAGTTAACAACGCAAGTGCAGTGGCTGACGCTGAAAAACAAATTGCAACATTGGAAGCATTTTTGCCAAAATTATTAAGCGAAAAAGAAATTTATGACATCATCAACGCAATGGCAGACAAATCTGTTCCAAATGTTATGAGAACGTTCAAAGCAGAATATGCAGGAAAATGCGATATGCGTTTGGTTTCAGAAGTTTTGAAAAAATTTAATTAAAAGTTGATTTATGAAAGTTTACGCAATAAGTGATTTACATTTGCCATTTTCTGCAAACAAACCAATGGAAGTTTTTGGCGGGCAATGGGAAAATTATCTTGAAAAAATTAAGGCAGATTGGCAAGAAAAGGTTGAAGAAGACGACATTGTTTTAATTGCTGGCGATATAAGCTGGGCAATGAAACTTGATGAGTTTAAACAAGACCTTAATTTTTTTGACGGACTTAAAGGCAAAATTGTTTTCATTCGCGGCAACCACGACTATTGGTGGAGCAGCAAAACCAAAGTTAACAGTGTTTTAAAACCAAATATGACAATTTTGCATGCAGATGCAATTTGTTTAAACAACATCATTTTTTGCGGAACAAGAGGCTGGGATTTGCCAAATTTTCATAAAACAAAAGAAGATGAAAAGATTTTTGCGCGTGAGTTAATCAGGCTTGAAATGGCACTTAAAAGCGCGCAAGACAAGCAAACAAACGGGCAAAAAATTGTGCTTTTATTACACTATCCACCATATTTTCCAAAGCAAAAAGACAATCAAATCACACGCTTAATTAACAACTATAATGTGGATGTTGTTGTGTTTGGACATTTGCATGGAAGCAATTATGGATTAAACTTAACAGAAAAAATTGACAATACAACTTATTATTTGACTTCTTGTGACTTATTGCACAATAAACTTGTTGAAATTGTGCTTTAATTTTATTGTGTATTTAATTAAAATATTGTATATTTAAAGTAGAATGCAAAAATATTTTTTTATGCATTCGTTATACTATGTTCATTAAATGTTAACAGCAAGTTTATTTTTGTGTTAAACAAGAAGAATTGCTTTTAGATAAAAGGAGTTAATATGTCAGTTTTTGAAATAACAACATACATACTACTTGCACTCGTTGTATTTTTTGCTTTTGTCGGCTTTTTAATTGGAGTTGGCAGAGGAATTAGAAAAGCAGGCTTAAGATTGATTATTTTCATTGTCTTTTTCCTTGCCAGCATTTTTTTAACACCACTTATTTCCAAAACAGTGTTAAACTATAACTTTAACATTGCTGGTTTGAATGGCACTTTGTCGCAAATCATCAATGACTTTATAATGCAACAAGAAACACTTGCGGCAATTTTGGCAGACAGCCCAACATTGCAAGCATTTGCTGAAAAACTTCCAGTAATTTTAGCAAATCTTGTTGTGTTTATTGTTGCATTTTTGGCATTTTCATGGGTGGGATGGGTGTTCCACATGATTTTGTCTTCAATTCTTTTCAAAAAGAAGAAAAAAGATGCCTACAATAGAAAAGAGGCATACAACAAAAGAGAAGCCTATACAAAAGGCACAGAATATAATGTTGACTTAAAACCAAAAAAGAAAAGAAAACACCGCTTGCTTGGTGGCCTTGTTGGCGCAGCCAATGGTGTTTTGTTCCTTGTGTTTTTGTTGATTCCAATCACTGGTTTTGCTTCCTTAGTTGCAGAACTCACATTTGAAGAGCAAACAGTTTACGCTGTCACAACAACAGAACCAACACCAATTTCAACTTTAATTCAAGAAAATCTTGACGAAAATATTGTTGATGGAATTAAAGCATATAATCAAAGCGCTTTCAAATTCATCAGTGCAATAACTGGCGCTGACTCCATGTTTTTTGACACTTTGACAAAAGAAACAATTGCAACACCAACAGGCAATGTAGATTTTGTGTTAAGAGGGGAAATTAAGACAGTTGCCGCTGTTGTTAATAATGCCTACTTTTTAACAGAAATTGACGAAAATGTTGTGTTTAAAAATTTGGATTATGAAAAAATTGAAAACGCGGTTAATGAAGTTTTGTCGTTAAAATTATACGACATAATAATGCCAGACCTTCTTAACTGGGTTTATGACGACATAAGCAAACCAGCAGGGGAAAGCATTTTAAACTTGGACCTTGACCCAACCATGAAAGAAATTATTGACATGGTTGTTTACGACTATAAAAAAGAAGGTGGAATTGCAACCGCACTTAAAAATGACATTAAGTCAGTTTTAGAAATTGGAATTTCACTTGGAAAAAGCGGAATTGTGGACGAATTTTTAAAACCACAAATCAACATCACAAATGTGGTGGAAATTTTAAATAAAAACAATAAAGATTTAATAACAAAAACTTTTGGCAAAATTTTCACACCAGTTGCTTACAGAGCGGTTGCTGTTAAACTTTTAAACGAACAAATTAAAGCATTAACAAGCAACAACCCTTCAATTCAAGAAATTGCTTATGAAAAAGTTGTTTGGACAGAATTAAATACAGAAATTGTGACAATTGCAAGCAGTTTGCTTGACATTTACACATCAATTGAAAACGACTTCAACACAGACATTCTAAGCCTTATTGATTCAAACCCTTATGAACTTTTAAATGCAAATTCAACGCTTATTACTGGCAAACTTGGCACAATTATGTCAACTGTGCAAAACACAACACTTCTTGTCAACCAAAACGGCGATAAGGTTATTTACAACCAATTTATGGACTATTTAGCAACGTTTGAAGTGGCAAATTATGTTGATGTTGCCTCATTTAAAACCACAAATGCGTGGTCAAATGAAATGACAAATTTAAACACTTTGTGGCTTGCAGTTAAAGACAGCGGAGTGCTTGCAAACATTGTTGAAAACATTGACAGCTTGGAAAATATTAATTTCACAGAAGTAATTGAAAAATTGAGTGCATTGTCAAGCGATAATCAAACACACACTCATCACATCATTTCTTCAGTGTTAAACAGTGGCGCATTTAGAAAATTAATTAATTTAGGTTTTAATTACTTAAACGATTTAGTTGAAGCAAACCAATTTGCTTTAAGCCAAACTGTTGCACTTGACCCACTTAATGTTAATGCACCAATCACAGCTCAAGAAAAAGTTTATTTAGTTTCATTCTTCGACAACCTTGTGCTTTACCTTAAAGATGTTGATATTGACAACTTAACTTCAGACACAATTGACACAGTTTTAAACAGCGATTTAAGCAGATTAGGGCTTGCACTTGACAGTGTGAAGCAAAGTACTTTGTTTGGTTCGTTCAACCAAGGCGGAGTTAACTATGTTGGCTTCTACAAATCATTAATTGCAGCGCTTGACAGCAACACACAAATTTCTTCATTTGCTTCATTTGATAAAGCACTTGATTTAGAATTTTCATTCAACGATGAATTTGACAAAATTTCTTCTGCACTTGACAAAATGCTTGAAATTGAAATTAATGGAAAATCTTTGCTTCATTCAATTATGGACGGAGTTGAGTTTGAAACATTGATGGAAGATTTAACAGGAAATGACATTGAAGCAATTATTTTGCCAATTATTCAAAGCAAGTTGCTTTCAAAAAATGTTGTTGGATTTGTTAATGTGATTATTGACAGCGTTAATGATTTAAGTGGCGCAAATAACCCAACACTAGATGAAGACGCTTCACTTATTGACCAAGCAGAAGACATTGCAGCAATTATTAAAAGCGGAGTTTCACTTGTTAATGTTTTATCAGGAGCAATTGATGAAGAAGCTTTGCAAGAAAATGCAGCCGAACTTGGCAATTTCTTAAACCAATTAAAACTTAATGCACTTAACCAAGGCGTGTTTGAAGGCACATACAATTCACTTATTGATTATCTTAAAACAGACGCAACATTTGGAAACAAACTTTCAACAATTTTTGATTCATATATTGACCAAACGGACATCGATTGGGTTAAACTTATCGACCTTGTTGCAAGTGTTGGCCAAGGTTTCAATCCAGAACAACCAGTTGGCACAGAATTGACAACCAAACTTGGCAATGTGTTTGCTGATATGTTCCAAAATGAAGAATATAAACAAGTGACAAAAGACATTGTAGACACATTAAATTCACTTATGACAATCACAAGTGAAGATGATGAAGATAGTGTGCTTAACAAAACAACAACAGCTCTTGGATTTTTGGCAACCGCTCAAAACAACTATGGCGGCACAAAACTTGAATATGCAAACAAAGTTAACGACATTTTAAACTTGTTGTCATCACTCACAGGGATTGAGCAAATTGATTATTTAACAACAATCACAGACTATCAAGCAGAAATTGACGCAATTAATGCTGTTCAAGCAGCGGTTGAAGCATTTGACCAAATTTCAAACCCAGGCATTGATGATATAACAGATTTAATTGACGCTTTAAGCGAATCAAACTTAGTGTTAACATTGTTCTTGGACAACAATGTTGAAATTGACACCGCTTCAATAATTGAAGACGAATTGCGTGATTATATTACTGATATGGAAGTTTCACAAGAAGTTAAAGACAATTTATTACAATTATTCAACTTAAACTAAAGGAAAAAAATGGAATTTAAACACATTTCAGTTTTACTTAATGAAATGCTATCAGGGCTAAATATTAGCCCTGATGGTCTTTATTTAGATTGCACACTTGGCGGGGCAGGACACAGCCAAGAAATTTTAAAAAGGCTTTCACCAAAAGGGCATCTTTATGGTGTTGATAAAGACCAAGATGCACTTAATTTCAGCCAAGAAAAACTTAAAAATTTTAAAAATGTCACATACATTAAAAGTGACTATAACGAACTTGATGACAAACTTCCGCGAGAAGTGTTTTTTGACGGCATTTTGCTTGATTTGGGCGTTAGTTCATATCAAATTGACACAGCAGAAAGGGGGTTCAGTTTTTTAAAAGACGGCCCACTTGATATGAGAATGGACAAAGAAAGTGAACTGACAGCTTATGATGTTGTTAACACTTACTCGCAAAAAGACCTTGAAAAAATTTTGTTTTTGTATGGCGAAGAAGACTTTGCAAAACAAATTGTGCGCGCCATTTTGAAAGCAAGACAAGAAAAACCAATTCAAACAACAAAAGAACTTAATGATATAATTGAAAATAGCGTTCCTTTTAAATATAGGCTTAAAGGCGCAGCCAAAAAAACTTTTCAAGCAATAAGAATTGAAGTTAATCAAGAACTTGAGCATTTGACAAACACCATAAATTTTTTGGCAACCAAACTTAAAAAGGGTGGAAGAATGGCAATAATAACATTTCATTCTTTGGAAGACAGAATTGTTAAACAAGCATTTGCGTTTTTGGAAAAAGACTGCATTTGCCCACCAAAAACACCGGTTTGCATTTGTGGTAAAAAACAAATTGTTAAACTTGTTAACAAAAAACCAATTTTGCCAAGTGAAGAAGAACTTGCTGAAAATAATCGTTCCAGAAGTGCAAAGTTAAGAATTTGTGAAAAAGTTTAAAAACAAAATTGCTTTAAACACTTGAAATTTATTATAAAAAAAGTAATAATAAAAACTACAAAGGAGTAAAATGTAATGAGACCAAACTTGTTAAAAGAAAAGTTGTCAAACGTTGCAATTTTGGACAAAGAAACTGTTAAAGAAGAAAAACAGCTTTTTGAGCCTCAAGAACAAAAAGACAGTTTGATTGTGGAAAAGAAAGCTCAAAAACAAGAAAGCAAAGCCATTTTGCGTGAGAAATCTTTTTTTGGCTCATCGCTTTTTGCTGATAAATCACTTTTTAGTGAAAAAACAGTGATTTCAGAATCCACAGTTAAGCAAGCAAAACAGGAAATTGAAACCCACACGCAGCCAGAAGTTGAAGAAGAAATTCAAACAGAAAGTTTTGACGAAAACTTTGTGGTTTACAAGCCAAAAGCAAAACCAAAAAAACGCGAGTGGAAGTTTAGAATTAAACTCATCACCGCAGTTTATGTTGTTGTTTTGGGCATTGCAACTGGTTGGGTAATTTCAAACGCTGTCAGAATTGCAAAAACAAACAGCTTGTTGCAAGCAAGTGACATTCAATATGTGCAAAAACTTAAAGATCTTGAAAAATTGAAAGAAGATCAAGCAAAAAAAGAAAGCAACGTTCTTTCACTTGAAGAATTAATTAATGTAACTCCGCTTCCGCTTGATGACATCACTTCCTACGAAGAAAGATCTAATTGGTTTGACAAAATTGTTAATTGGTTTGGTAATCTCTTTGGAGGTTAGCATTTGAAATACACACTTCATTCATTACAAAAGAGGATATTAATACTTGGTTTATTAATATCCTTTATTTTTTCCATACTTGCTTTGCGCCTTGGAGTTGTGCAAATTATAAATGGCGGTTGGTTGCAAGCAAAAGCGCAAGAACAATGGACGCGTGACTTGCCATTAACTGCCCAACGCGGCACAATTTACGACAGAACGGGTTCTGCGCTTGCTGTGAGTGTTTCAACTTACAATGTTTATTCACGCGCAAGGGAGGTTAAAGATGCACCCGCAACAGCAAAAGCACTTGCAGCAATTTTGAAAAAGGATTACATTGAACTTTACAACAAAGTTTCTTTCACTGGTGTCAGTGAAGTTTTAATTGCAAGCCAAATTTCGTCCGATCAAGCCAAAGAAATTATTGAACTTAACACAAAAGGCATTTATTTGGCTGAAAACGTGAAAAGATATTATCCTTATGGTGACTTATTAACTCAAGTTTTAGGTTTCACAACAACAGACAACCAAGGCCAAGCGGGAATTGAAGAATATTACAACAATTATTTAAAAGGTGTTGACGGCTATTCCTATATACAAAGCGACTTAACAGGTGTGGAAATTGAAAACACTTTAAGAAGTTATGTGCCTTCAATTCCGGGGTTTAACATTAGTTTAACAATTGATTCCAAAATTCAGCTTTCTGTGGAACAAGCGCTTGAAAAACTTATGATTGAACAAAAAGCAAAATCTGCCACTGGCATTGTGATGGACCCAAACACAGGGGAAATTTTGGCAATGAGCACAAAACCAAGTTTTGATCTAAACAACGTGCCAAGAAATAATGTGGCAAATTTAATGGAAACAGTTAAAAACAAAAGTGTTGTCGATGTTTACGAGCCCGGCTCAACTTTCAAAATTTTAACAATGGCATCAGCTGTGGAAGAAAACCACGTGACAACACACAACAGCTTTTATTGCTCGGGTTCAATTACAGTTGACGGCGAAAATATTAAATGTTGGAAACACACAGGGCACGGCTCGCAAACACTTGTTGAAGGTTTTGCAAACTCTTGCAACGTGGTGTTTGTGCAACTTGGGCTTATGCTTGGGATTGATAAATTTTATAACCGCCTTGACACGTATGGGCTTGGGCAACTAACCGGCATTGAAATTTCGGGCGAGAGTGGTGGCATTATTATGAATAAAGACAAAGCCAAACGCGTTGACCTTGCGAGAATGGGCTTTGGTCAAGCAGTTGCTGTTACGCCACTTCAATTAATCACGGCAATCAGCGGTGTGGTTAATGGCGGAATTATGTATGAGCCAAAATTAATTAAAGAAATTAAAGAACCAAACGGCAATGTGTTTGACTCTGCTGTCATCACTCCAAAACGCAGAATTGTTAAAAAAGAAGTGTCCGACCTCATGAACTTTATGCTTGAAGAAACAGTTTCCAAACCTGGAAAATACACTTTTATTCCGGGCTATGAAGTTGGCGGCAAAACAGGAACAACACAAAAATATGAAAATGGCAAAATTTCAGGCAAGTACATTTCAAGTTTTGTGGGCACTTTTCCCGCTTCAAAACCGCAGTATATTGTGCTTGTTGTGGTGGACGAGCCCGGCACAGGGCAATATTATGGCAGTGTTGTTGCTTCGCCTTATGCAAAAGAAATTATGAATGGCATTTTTGCCTATAAAAACATTAAACCAACTCATCTTACCCAAGCAAATGCAATTTTAAGCCAAGAAATTGAAATGCCACAACTTGTTGGCAAAAGCATCACGCAGGCAATTGCAACACTTGAAAAATTGGGAATTTATTATGAAATTCAAGGCCAAGGCGCGTTTGTGACAGACCAACTTCCGCCCGCTGGAACAATTATAAACAAAGCAACCGTTGTGGTGGTTTTAACAGAATAATCCTCACTTTATTTAAATAAAATTTCTTTTTCTACTCATAATAACAAAAGGAGAAAATTATGAAAAAGAAATTTATTTTGGCTTTTGTTTTGTGCTTTTGTTTTTTAACACTTTTTGCTTGTGCAAAAGAGCCAATTGTGGCATTTTTCACAGACGGAACAAGTGCTGGAAGCGACAATTACACAGTTAATGTGGACTTTGCAGATGATAAGCGTTTTGAAAAAAAGTTTGTTGACATTTTGCTTTCGTCCGACACAGATAATTTGCAAATTGTTTTCAAACGTGAGTTTGATGAAGACACAACACTTGTCTTACCAGAAAAAGACAAATGGTATTCTTTAACCGAACTTTTGGGCAAGCAAAATGCAGACAATGAGGAAGGTTTTAAACCATTTAACGATAAAAGCGACATGACACTTGTAATTCAGTCTGACCAAGATGCATTTTTAAAAATGAAAGCGGTTGCTGGCGACGTGCAAGAAAATTCCCAAGCGCAAGACATTTTAATCAACCAGGTTGACATTTCAAAAGAATTTGTTTTGGACTTAGGCAAAAACTTGGAAAGGGAATAAAAATAATAAAAAGTGGCAAATATATGCCACTTTTTTTATGTTTTAATTTTTTAGTAAGCCAATTGTTTTAATAAATTTTACAGTTTATGTTATCATAATTAAGATAAAAGGCGGTTTAAAATGAATGCTTTAAAAATTGTTGAAGATTTAAAACAAAAATATAACATCAGTGATGATTATGAAATTGCTTTTATAATGGGGTCTGGGCTTGATGCTGGCGTGCCAGAATTTGAAAACGAACTTGTGGTTGACTATGAAAACACGCAAATGCCACAGTCCAAAGTGGCGGGCTTTAAAGGCAGATTTGTTTTTGGGGTAATTAATGGCATAAAAGTGCTAAAAATCACACGCTACCATTACTATGAAAGTGGCGATGTGGCGCTTGTTAGGTTGCCATTTGAAATTTTGAGTTTGTTAAATGTTAAAACAGTTGTTTTGGCAACCGCAAGTGGTGGAGTTGATAAAAATTTTGAAGTTGGCACACTTATGCTAATTGAAGACCACATTAACTTAACAGGTTACAGCCCATTAATTGGCAAAGAAAAAATTGAATTTATCGATATGAATAATGCTTATGACAAATCGCTTAGAACACTTGCACTTGAAAGTGCACTTAAAGCTGGCGTTGAACTTGCACAAGGAGTTCACATTCAATTTTCTGGCCCAACTTATGAAACACCAGCCGAAGTTAATTTGGCGCGCATTATGGGCGCAAAAACAGTTTCAATGAGCACAGCGTTCGACACAATTTGTGCCCGAAGCCACGGCATTAAAGTTTTGGCTTTTGCTTCTGTTGTTAATAAAGCCGGCGTGATCGAAGAAGAAATCTCGCACGAAATGGTGCTTGAAGCAAGCAGAAAAAACGCGGTTAAAATTAAGAAAATTTTAACCGAAATGTTAAAATAAAATTGCTTTAAACCTGTAAATTAACGCAAAGAAAAGGTTTTTAAAACAAATTGAATAAAAAACAATGTTTTTCAAAAACTACTTTTAAAAGGAGTAGTTTTTTTTATGAAAAATAAAATTTTTATTTGCCTAAATTTTGTTTTATTGTTCGCTTTAATTTTAACCGCAATTTTTCCAAAAACAAATGCTGTTGTTATGGCAAGCACAATCAAAAACAAAGAAAAAGCATCAATTATAATTGAATTTAATTCTGGCGAAGTTGTGTATGAAGAAAAAGCCGACCAAAAAGTTCAAGTTGCAAGCATTGTTAAACTTATGACAACACTTTTAACAATTGAAGAAATTGAAAAAGGTAATATTAAATTAACCGACAAAATCACATCAAGTGAAAATGCAGCAGGAATGGGCGGATCACAAGTGTTCATTGACCCATTTGAGCAATATAGTGTGGAAGAGATGCTTAAAAGTGTGATTGTGGCATCAGCAAACGACGCAGCAGTTGCTTTAAGTGAGCACGTTGCAGGAAATGAAGACGCTTTTGTGACTAAAATGAACAAACGTGCAAAAGAACTTGGAATGACAAACACACTTTATGCAAACAGCACAGGGCTTCCAGCACCAGAAGAATATTCAACAGCAAGAGACACAGCAATTTTGTTAAAAGAAGTTATAAAGCACGACATCTATCACAAATACAGCACAATTTGGATGGACGAACTTGTTCACCCATCTGGCAGAAAAACCGAAGTTGTTAACACAAATAAATTAACAAGATATTTCAAAGGTTGTGACAGCGGAAAAACAGGTTTCACAGACGAGGCAGGTTATTGCTTGGTGGCATCAGCACAAAGAGATGGTTTGCGTTTCATTGCAGTGTCACTTGGTGCGCCAGACTCCAAAACTCGTTTTGCAAATGTCACAAACTTACTTTCTTATGCTTTTGCAAACTTCCAAAACTCTTTAATTGTTTCAAAAAATGATAGTTTGCTTGAAGTTAATGTTAAAATGAGCAAAAACAGTATGGCTCAACTTAAAGCGCAAGACGACTTTTATGCCTTGGAGAAAAAAGGTGAAAAAGGTAAATATGAAATTACAGTAAACGCACCAAAAGACTTAAAAGCGCCAATAAAACAAGGCGAAGTTGTAGGGCAAGTGATTATCACAAAAGACGGCAAAGTGCTTAAAGAAATTGCGCTTGTCACCGCGGAAAATCACGACAAATTAACATTTAAAGACGCATTTGGCGAAATTGCAAAAAACTGGAATTAAAGCAAACAAATAATTGTAAAATTATTAGGAAAAAGCCTGAAAATATGGCTTTTTCTTTTTTAAAGATTTTTTCAAATCAATTGCTTAAAAATAAAAATTTTATTATAATGTTATATTATGATAAGATTAAATAAATTTCTAGCGCAAGCGGGCATTGCATCAAGAAGAAAATGCGACCAACTAATACTTGAAGGAAAAGTTAAAGTTAACGACAAAGTTGAAACCGGTCTTGGAAGAGTGATTAATGAATTTAAAGACGCTGTTTTTTTTGACGGCAAACGCGTTGAACTTCAAAAAAACTTTTTGTATTTCAAAATGAACAAGCCAAAAGGTTATGTTTGCACAAATAAAGACGACAAGGGCAGAAAAACCGTGTTCGACTTAATTAAGCATTCTGAAAGGCTTTTCACAATTGGTAGATTGGATTATGACACAGAAGGGCTTTTGCTTTTCACAAATGACGGCGAACTTGCCGAAAAGCTTTCTCATCCACGCAATGAAGTGAAAAAAACTTATATTGCAAAAATTGAAGGCGTAATTAAGGAAAGTGAACTTGCAGTTTTAAGAAAAGGCGTTGTAATTGATGGCGAGGTTTTACCAAGCGCAAAAGTTGACGTTTATGAAGTTGCAAAGGGCTACACAAAACTTAAAATCATCATTGACGAAGGAAAAAATCACCAAATTAAAAATATGTTTAAAGGCATTGGCAGAACACTTATGTTTTTAAAACGCATTGAAGTTGGCGGGGTTAAACTTGGCGGGCTTTCAAGAGGGGAATATAAAGCGCTTACAGATGTTGAAGTGAACATATTAAAAACTTTATAAGGAGATAAAATGTTTTTTTATAAATTTTTTCAAATTCTTTTTTACTTGCCTTTCAGGCTTTTATATCCAACAAAGGTGTATGGAAGAAAAAATTTGGTTAAAGGTGGGGCAGTTTTAATTGCAAATCATCAATCTTATGTGGACTCTCCACTTTTGGGCTTTTTAATTTCAAAACCGCAACATTTTTTAACAAAAAAAGAAGTTTATGAGAAAGGTTTCACAAAATTTGTGTTAAAAATTGCAAAAGCAATTCCAATCAACCGCGAAAAACCTGAACTCTCTTCAATAAAAAAATGCTTGCAAGTTTTAAAAGAAGATAAATACTTAACAATTTTTCCACAAGGCACAAGAAAAGAAAATGGCAAAATGGAAAACTTGAAAGGCGGCGTGCTTATGTTTTCAGCAAAAACAGACAAGCCAATAATTCCAATGTTCATTGAAAAAAAGCCAAAAATGTTTCGTTTAAACAAACTTCATATTGGCGCGCCAATTTACCCTCAACAATTTAGTGACCTAACCGCAGCAGAAAAAGAAGAAAAACTTGAACAAGAAGTTTTAAAATTTTATAAATCATTTGAAAAGTAGGAGAATTATGACACCAGAAGAAAAGAACTGTGATGAAAAAGATGTTCAGTTTAATTTGGACACAGTTGAGCAAACATTCACAAAATATAAAATTAATCAAATTGTTGACGGCGTTGTTGTTGAAAAACGCGAAGATGGCGTAATTTTTAACATTGGTGGAAAACTTGACGCTTTCATTCCAAAATCAGATTTTAAAGACTATTCACTTGTTAAAGCAGGCGAAAGGTTTAAAGGCGCAATCAGTGCACTTAAAAACGAAAATGGAATGATTGAGGTTTCAAAAGCAAAAGCAGACAATTTTTTAATTGACAATTTGGAAGCAAACGAATTAAAAATTGGAAAAACCTTTACTTTTGTTGTGACTGGTTTTAACCAAGATGGCGCGACGTCTTCACTTGGGGAATACAAAATTTTTGTTAAAAAAGACGAAGTTTCCACCAAACCTTTTAAAACATTAAAACAATTCTTAAACAAACGCATTGAAGCCATTGTGACCGACTTTGACAAAGAAAACAAATTCATCACAGCGTCAGCAACCATGCTTGAAAACCGCGTTAAACAAAACATTGAACTTGCATTTTGGAATAGCGTTTTTGTTAACAAACTTGTTTCTGGCACAGTTGTCAAAGAACTTCCTTTTGGTGTTTTGGTTAATGTTAATGGTGTTATGTGTTTTTGTCATATTTCACAAATTTCACACAAACGCATTGCAAAAGCAACAGATGTTTTGCACATTGGCAACGAATACACTTTTAAAGTTTTGGAAGTTGACAGAGAAAACAAAAAAGTTTCATTAACATACAAACAACTTCAACCAAGTGAAAAACAACAAAAACTTTCAGCCTTAAAAGTTGGCAGTGAAGTTAAAGGCAAAGTGACATCACTTTTAGAGTTTGGCGCAATTGTGGAAATTGACGAAAATTTAACAGGCCTTTTGCACGTTTCAGACGCAAGCGCAGTTTACGGCACATTTATTAAAGACATTGTTTCTCGTGGCGAAGTGCTTGATGTAATCATCAAAAGCGTCGACGCAGAAAAAGGCAAACTATCCCTTGCCCTCAAAGAAAAAAGATAAAAAACAAAGTGTTAATTCACACCAAATTAAAAATTGTTTTAAATAAAAAAATAAAACAATTCTGTTTAAAAAAATATTAATAAAAAAGAGTGCGAAAGCACTTTTTTGTGCTGATGTAGCACAGCTGGTAGTGCAATGCATTCGTAATGCATAGGTCGTGGGTTCGAATCCCACCATCAGCTCCAAAGAAAAGGTTCAGCCTGCTGTAGCGGGCTGTTTTTTTTTGCCAAGTTGTGCGCTACGAAGCGGGAACTTTTTTGTTTGGTCATTCAAATGCGGCATTTTGCTTTTGTTTTTTATGTTATAGGCTTTTTGTTAAATTACACATAATTAAATTATCAATTATCTTTAATTTTTTGTTTCAAAAAACGTTTTTAAGTTTTAAAAAGGCGGGTTTTGTGGTATAATTTTGGTATGATAAAATTTTGATTTTAAGGGGATTTTTATGGCGGAAATTTTTTCAATTGCAATTGATGGGCCTTCAAGCAGTGGCAAGTCCACTGTGGCAAGTGCTGTGGCAAAACGACTTGGCATTTTGCACGTAAACACTGGCAGTATGTATAGAGCAGTTGCTTACTATTTTATTAAAAATGGTTTGGATTATAACAATGAAAAGGTTGTTAATGCACACCTTGATGATATTCACATTGAGGTGAAATTTGAAGATGGAAAACAAGCAGATTATCTTAATGGAGAATATGTGACACCATTTTTGCGTGCAAATGAAGTTTCGGTGGGCTCAAGTGTTGTTTCGCAATTTGCGCGTGTTAGACACATGACTGTGGAAATTCAAAGAGAAGTTGCTTCCCACACTTCTTGCATTATGGAAGGGCGTGACATAACAACTGTTGTTTTGCCAAACAGCAAAAACAAGTTTTTCTTAACTGCAAGTGCGGAAGAACGTGCAAAAAGAAGGTTTAAAGAAAACTTGGAAAAAGGCATTGAAAGCAATTTTGAACAACTTTACAAAGAAGTTGTTGAACGTGACCAAAGAGATGAAAACAGGACAGTTTCGCCTTTGCGCCAAGCAGAAGATGCCGTTTTAATTGACGCAACAAATTTAACAGTGGACGAAGTGATTGAAACTGTTGTGAAAAATTTGAAAATATAAAAGAAAATGCTTGCAAGAAAATGTTTTTTGTGTTAAAGTTATAGTGTCAAGTAAAAAAACTTGACAGAAGCCAAAAAAGGTGTTTTTTATGCAAATTGAAAAGAATGTTCGCATTTGTGATTTGTTTGATATTTATGGCTGTTTTCTTTCTGAAAAACAGCAAAAACTTATCAATGAATATTATTTTCTTGACAATTCACTTTCTGAAATTGCTGAAAATAATGGAATTTCACGACAAGCAGCTTTTGATTCACTTTCCAAAAGTGAAAAAAAACTTGAAGAATTTGAAGAAAAACTTTCGCTTTTGCAAATTAAAAAAGCACTTTTAAAATTTGACGAAAACAAAAACGCAGAAGAAATTTTATTGCTCATAAAAAATTTGATTTAAGGAGAAGTTATGGCATTATTTTCAGGTTTGAGTGAAAGGCTTTCCCATGTTTTTACAAAATTAACAAACCGCGGAAAAATTACAGAGCTTGAAATTAAAGAAGCCATGAGAGAAATTAAAATTGCTTTACTTGAAGCCGATGTTAATTATCTTGTGGTGAAAGATTTTATTGCTAAAGCAAGTGAAAAATGCTTGGGCGATGTGGTTTTGAAAAGCTTAACTCCCTCACAACAAGTTGTTAAAATTGTTAGAGATGAACTTGTTGAACTTATGAGTGACCCAAACCAAAAATTGAAAGTTTCTTCAAAACTCCCAACAGTTTATATGTTGTGTGGGCTTCAAGGTGCCGGAAAAACAACAATGGTTGCAAAACTTGCATATCATTTGAAAAAATCTGGCAAAAAACCGCTTTTGGTGGCAGGTGACATTTACCGCCCAGCAGCAATTGAGCAACTTAAAACAGTTGGCAAAAAAGCTGGTGCAGAAGTGTTTGAAAAAGGAATGCAAAACCCAGTTAAAACAGTATCTCAAGCTGTGGAATATGCTTTGAAACAAGGCTTTGACACAGTTATTATTGACACAGCCGGCAGGTTGCACATTAACGAAGATTTAATGAAGGAATTAAACCAAATTAAAGCCCAAGTTAATCCAACCGAAATTTTGCTTGTTGTGGACTCGATGACAGGGCAAGACGCAGTTACAGTTGCAAAAAGTTTTGATGAACAACTTGATATAACAGGTGTGATTTTAACAAAACTTGATGGTGACACTCGTGGTGGTGCAGCACTTTCCATTAAAGCAATCACATCAAAGCCAATTAAATTTTCTGGTGTGGGGGAAAAAATTGACGACCTTGAACAATTTTATCCAGACAGAATTGTTTCCAGAATTTTGGGCATGGGCGATGTGCTTACATTAATTGAAAAAGCACAAGACGCTGTGAGCGAAGAGGAAATTAAAAGGCTTGAAAAAAACTTTAAGCAAAACTCGTTTACTTTTGAAGACTATTTGCTTCAAATGGACCAAATTAAAAAAATGGGCAATCTTAAAGATTTAATTGGAATGATACCAGGGCTTGGCAGTAAAATTGGCGCACTTGACATTGATGAAAAACAACTTGTTAAAAACAAGGCAATCATTCAAAGTATGACCAAAAAAGAAAGGCAAAACCCAGATATTATTAAGGCATCTCACAAAAAGAGAATTGCCCAAGGAAGCGGAACAACAGTTCAAGATATTAATATGCTTTTGAAACAGTTTGAGCAGTCTAAAGAACTGATCAAACAAATGAAAGGCAAAAAAGGTTTTAAAGGGTTGTTCTAATTAAACAAGCACTAACAAACTTGCAAAAGTTTGACTAAAAAGTGTTGTCAAGCACATATTGACGTAATGTCAAACCTTGACAAAAACTATAAGGAGGAAAAAATGGCAGTAAAAATTAGACTTACAAGACTAGGAAGCAAAAAAGCACCTTTCTACCGTGTTGTTGTTGCTGATTCAAGATCTCCAAGAGATGGCAAGTTCATCGATATCATCGGAACTTACAATCCACTTACAGATCCAGCAGAAATCAAAATTGATAATGTTAAAGCAGCACAATGGTTAAAAAATGGCGCTCAACCAACTGACACTGCAAAAGCTTTATTAGTAAAAAGCGGCGCAATTGAAAGAAAATAAGGATTGGGAAATAATATGAAAGATATTGTAGAATTTATTATCAAACAACTTGTTGATGATAAAAACTCCGTGCAAATTGAAGAAAGCCAAGACGGCTCATTGAACATTTTAACTGTTAAAGTTAGTGAAAATGACCTTGGCAAAGTGATTGGCAAAGGCGGAAAAATTGCAACAAGCATTAGAACCATTGTTAAAAGTCTTTCAATCAAAGAGAAAAAACGTTACATTGTTAAAATTGGTGACAAATAATGGATTTTATTACAATTGGCAAAATTGTTAAACCAAAAGGATTAAAAGGTGAAGTTAAAGTAAAACTATTCACCAATTATTCTGCGGCTGTTAAAGCATTAAAAGTTTTTTATGTTGGGCAGCAAAAAAATATAATGAAAGCAAAAACCGTGTCAATTAGAGACGGTTTTGCTTATATTTTGTTTGAAAATGTTTCCACAATTGAACAAGCCGAACTTTTGAGAAACAGCCAAGTTTTTGCAGCAAAAAATAACTTTATAACTCAAGATGAAGGAACATTTTTAATTGAAGACATTTTGGGCTTCCAAATTGTTGATGAAAATGAAAATTATCTTGGAGAACTTATTGAAGTTGAGCAATATGGTGCAGCAGATGTTTGGATTATGCGTGGAATGGGCAGAACATACAGCTTTCCATACATTTCTGCAATTGTTAAAAAAGTTGATGTTCAAAACAAACAAATTGTGGTTGATAAAAAAGCGTTTGATGAGGGAAAAATATGAAAATTGATGTTTTAACCTTGTTTCCTGAAATGTTTGCGCCAATTAACGCAAGCATTTTAAAGCGCGCACAAGAAAACAATTTGTTAAGTTTGGAAGTTGCAAACATAAGAGATTATTCCAAAGACACTCACAGAAAATGTGACGATTATCCTTATGGCGGTGGAAATGGCATGGTGATGACACCTCAACCACTTTACGATAGCATAATGGACAAGAAAACACCAAATTCAAAAGTGATTTATCTTTCACCAAAAGGAAAAGTTTTTAATCAAAAAAAAGCAATAAGCCTTGCAAAAGAAGAACATTTGATTTTTGTTTGTGGGCATTATGAAGGCGTTGATGAGCGTGTTTTACAACTTTGTGTTGACGAGGAAATTAGCATTGGCGATTTTGTTTTAACAGGTGGAGAACTTGCGTGCATGGTTGTTATTGACGCACTTGCAAGAAACATTGCAGGCGTTTTGGGAAATGAAGAAAGCAAGAATGACGAAAGTTTTTCTTTGCCGCTTTTGGAATATCCACAATACACACGTCCACAAGTTTTTGAAGGGTTGGAAGTGCCACAAGTGCTTTTGTCTGGAAACCACAAAGAAGTTGACAAATTCAGGCTTGAGCAATCAATTGAAATAACAAAACAAAGAAGACCAGATTTATACGAGAAATATCTTAAAATGAAAGATGAAAAATAATCTTTTGAAATAATTAAATATTCTTAAAATGTTGAATGAAATTAATCTTAAAACAAAGATTAAACAATCATTTAAAGATAAAAACAACCAATTTTTGATTAAAAGGAGAAAGAAAATGAACATTAACTGGTTTCCTGGGCATATGACAAAGTCACTACGCATGATGGAAAAAGAAGTTAAAAATGTTGATGTAATCATATATTTGTTGGACGCAAGAGCGCCACAATCTTCTTTTAATCCAAAATTTGAAAGCATTATTGGAAACAAGCCGGTTTTGTATGTTTTGAATAAATATGACTTGGCTGATGATAAAAAAACTGATGAGTTTATTAAAAAACTTAAAAAAAGCGGTGCAACAGCAATTAAACTTGATGCTTCAAAAAGTGGGGCAGGAAAAGTTTTGGAGCCACTTTTAAAACAGCTTATTTCAAGAAAAATTGAAAAATTTTTAAATAAAGGCATTAAAATTTTGCCAAAGGCAATGATTATTGGTGTTCCAAACGTTGGAAAAAGCACGCTTATTAACAATTTAGCAAATGTTTCAAAAGCAAAAACTGGAAACAAAGCGGGTGTGACACGTGGCAAACAACAAATTACACTTGAAAGTGGAATTGTTTTGCTTGACACACCAGGCACTTTGTGGCCAAGTTTTGATCGTGAAGAAACAGCACTCAATTTGGCAATTATTGGCAGTATTAATGACAATGTTCTTGATAAAAACGAAATTGCCTATGGTTTAATTTCTGTTTTAAAAGCAGAATACCCAGAAAAACTTAAAGCAAGATACAATTTGAAAGAATTGGATAAAACAACACATGAAATTGCTTATGACATTGCAGTTTCACGCGGGTTTTTGCTTAAAGGTGGTGACTTTGACATGGACAGAACATGCAATATGCTTATAACTGAATATCGCAAAGGGCTTTTTGGAAAAATTACATTGGATTAATATGAAAAACAAAATTTATGGTGATAAGGGTGAAGCCAAAGCAGTGGCTTTTCTTAAAAAGAACAAAAAGAAAATTTTGCAAACAAACTATAAAAATATTTTGGGCGAAATTGACATTATTTTTAAGGACAAAGATTTTATTGTTTTTTGCGAAGTTAAAAGCAGAAGCAGTGAAAAATTTGGCAGAGCATCACTTGCTGTTAACACTCAAAAACAAAACAAAATTAGAAATGTTGCTTTGTTTTACTTAAAAGAACACAAACTTTTGGAAACTGCGGTTAGATTTGATGTTTTGGAAGTTTATGAAGACGAAATCAATCACATTGAAAATGCTTTTTAGCCTGTTATTTTAAGCAAAACAAAGGTTTTATGTAGCAAATTAAATGCTGCGAAAAAAAAGATGTTAAAAAACAAAAAAACACTTGATTTTAAATGCGAATTATGATAGTATTTGTTAGTGACTTCGGGTGTTCCGCTGTTTTTTGATTACTTATGAACACTTAGTTTAATTAGGAGGATAAGTCAGTGAATTTAGTTGATATCATTGAGAAAGAAAATCTTAGAGAAGATGCTCCAAATGTAAACGTTGGTGACACTGTTAAAGTTTTCTACAAAATTAAAGAAGGCGACAAACAAAGACTTCAAGCTTATGAAGGCGTTGTGATTGCTAAAAGAAACGGCAGTGTTAGAGAAACATTTACAGTAAGAAGAATTTCTTACGGAGTTGGTGTTGAAAGAACTTTCCCAGTTCATTCACCTTTAATTGAAAGGGTTGAAGTGGTTAGAAAAGGCTCACCAAGAAGAGCAAAACTTTACTATGTAAGAGAACTTACAGGTAAAGCTGCAAAGATTAAAGCAGACAAAAGCAATAATTAAAAACATAACCTTTTTTAAGGTTATTTTTTTATTATATTATTTTAATTTATCTATTATATTTTTTAATTCTATATAACTAGGTTATATGAATAAATTAAAAAAATGCTTGGAAATTATGCCGCTTGATTTTATGTAATTAGTTTAATTTTATCTTTTTTTTAAAAATGCAGCCTTTTATGGCTGTTTTTTTTTGTTTTTGCTACTTTGTTTAAAAGCCAAATTTAAAATAGATGAATATAATGTATTGTCGAAATAAAAGCAAAAGCAAAATGGAGTAATAATGGATAAAATTTTAATAAATGGAGGCAAAAAACTTTTTGGCAGCGTGGATGTAAGCAGCGCAAAAAATGCCTGTTTGCCAATTTTGGCAGCAGCAATTTTGTGTGAAGACAACTTAAAACTTTTAAAAATTCCAAATTTTGAAGACATTGATGTAATGTGTGAAATTTTGAAAAGTTTGAATTTTAAAGTGATGCGCTATGACGATGTAATTGAAATTGACGGGAAAAGCGCAGATGTTTGGGTTTTGCCAAAAGAACACACGGAGAAAATAAGGTCTTCAATTTTTTGTTTGGGGTCAATTCTTTCGCGTTTTAAAAAAGCAGTTGTGTCTTATCCTGGCGGTTGTTCAATTGGAAAAAGGCCAATAGACATACATATTAAAGGGCTGAAAGATTTGGGAGTAATCACAAAAGAAACCCCAGATGGACTTTTGGTTTGCGATGGTAGCAAAATGAAAAGTGCAACTGTCAAACTTGATTTTCCAAGCGTTGGGGCAACTGAAAATATCATGCTTGCAAGTGTGTATTTAAAAGGCACAACAAAAATTTTAAACGCAGCCAAAGAGCCAGAAATTGTTGACCTTGCAAATTTGCTTAACGCAATGGGTGCACGCATTACTGGGGCAGGAACAAGTCAAATTGAAATCAAAGGCGTAAAAAAACTAAAAGGCGTCACTTACACACCAATTCCAGACAGAATTATAACAGGCACAATTTTAATTGGCGGGCTTATGACTGGTGGCAAAATTTGTTTGCAAAATGTCATTCCATCTCACGTGATGTGCTTGATTGAAAAACTGGGCAAAACCTCTTGCAATATTGGGGTTAAAAATGATACAATAACGCTGGAAGCTTATAAAAGACCAAAAACTTTTGGCAAACTTGAAACACAGCCATTTCCTGATTTTCCAACTGATTTACAATCGCAAATGTTAACACTTGCCACAATAAGCAAAGGCAAAGCAACTGTGGTGGAAAATTTGTTTGAAACAAGGTTTAAACAAGTGCCATATTTAATTGATATGGGTGCTCACATTAAACTTGACGGCAAAACAGTATTCATCAAAGGCGTTAAACACTTGGAAGGCAAAACAGTTAAAGCGGAAGACTTGCGTGGCGGAGCCAGCCTTATTTTGGCAGGACTTGTGGCCAGCGGCACAACAGTTGTGGAAGATGTGTTTCACATTGACAGAGGCTATGAAAACATTGAAAACATTTTTGGTTCACTTGGGGCAGACATCAAACGCATAAAATGGTGAAAAAACTTGTAAACAAAAAAACTTTAATAATTGTTGGTGCAGTGTTGCTTTCTTTAATTGCAACAGTGCTTATTTTGCTTTTCACAGTTTTTTCTTTAAATGAAAATGGCTTGCAAGTTAGTTTTAAAAATCAAAGCGAATTTCAACAAACAGAAAATTTTGAAAATGTTTTGTTTGAAAAAAGCGGTATAAAGAAAAATGCATCAGTTTTTTTTATTAACAAAACAAAAGCAAAACAAAACCTTGAAAAAGAGTTTCCACTTTTAAAAATTGTTAACATTGAAACAATTTTTCCAAATAAATTAACTTTTCATGTGGCAGAAAGGGAAAGTGTGTTTGCAGTTAAAAACACAAGTTTGAATTTCTTCACAATTTTGGATGAAGATTTTAAAGTTTTAAGCGTTTTAAATCAAACCCAATTTTTGGCACTTGAAACAAAGCCAATTGTTGCTGTGTTTGAAAATTCTGCATTAATAAATTTGGAAGAGGGCGATTTTGTTGAAAAAAATGAAACAATTAATCTATTAACAAACTTGTCAAAAAACCTTTTAATTAACAACAGAGATGCAGTTGAACAAAAAGCACTTTTCAAAAAAGTTGAAGTTTATGACAATTTGTTGTGTTTGTATTTGCAAGACGACTTTTTAATTAAAATTCACACTCCAAAAGTGAAATTGCAAGAAAAAATTGACCTTGCATTAAGAAGTTTGTCAGTTGTTTACCCAAGCTATTATCAAACACATTTCATGGAAGTTTATTTAACTCAAAGTGAAAAGTTGCTTGTTAAATTTACCAATAAAACTGTTTAAAAATATTGACTTTACAAATGAATAATATTATAATTATGTATATTTGATTATAATTATTAATTTTTTTATTTTACTTATGAAAAATGCGTTGAATTTTATTTTTTAAGTGTTTTCACACAAAACAGCCCTTAATTTTTAAAATTGAAAACAGCATAAATATGCAAAAGAGGAGAGTGTTGCATGGCAAAGCGAAAAATTGCAGTTATGGACTTGGGCTCAAGTGAAATAAGAACTGTTGTGCTCCAAATTAAAGGCAAAAAGAATTATGAAATTATTGGCAAAGGCATTGAAAGCTATGCTGGATTTTTGAATGGAAAATTTTTGGAGTCAGAAAAACTTGAAAATGCCATTAAAAACTCTTGTTTAAAGGCAAAGAAAACATCAAAGTTTAATTTTAAAGAACTTTATGTTGGCATTGGTGGCGAGTTTTTAATTATTAGGGCAGAAGAAGTTGAAACTGCATTTTTAAGCATTAAAAAAATCACTCAATACGACATTGACACATTGGCGGAAAAAGCTGATAAGTGGGCAAACAATAAAAAATACACTTTAATTAGTTATAATCCAGTTGATTTTGTGCTTGACGAAGAAAAAGAAGTTGCACAAGCGGTTGGATTAAAATGCAAAACTTTGAAAGCTGTTTTAAGTTTTGAATATGCAGAAAGTGAATTCATTAAACAACTTAACGATATTTTTAAAAACGTTGGTTTAAGCAGTGTTAACTATATTTCTGCCCCACAAGCGCAACTTAAAACCCTTCTTAAACAAGAAGCCAAAAAAGAAATTGCAGCCATTGTGGATTGCGGGTATATGTCAACATACGTTTTGCTTGGAAAAAACAATGGAATGCTTTCGCTTTCGTCTTTTAACGTTGGTGGTGGGCATTTGATGGGCGACCTTGCAAAATTAATTAAAATTGACTTTGAGCAAGCAGAAGATTTGAAGAAAAAAGCCATTTTAACACTTGATGAAGAAGCAGATGGTGGCTATGAAGTTGAAATTAAAGGCCAAGCATTTGAAGTGCCAGCAGGAATTGTGGGCGATGTTATTAAAGCAAGGCTTAATATGATTTGCCAGCTCATTCAAAAAGCAATTGACCGAGCAAACGTTAACTATCCTTTGTATTTTCCACTCTTTTTAACCGGTGGTGGAATTAGTTTAATTAAAGGCGCAAAACAATACTTGCAAAAAGAACTTGGCAGACCGGTTGAAATTCTTTCTTCTTCCGCGGTTGCACTTTCAAAACCTTATGACTCTGCTTTGGCAGCACTTTGTGCATACTCTGTGCAAAAAGAGATTGAAATGTCATATTGTTTTCTTGCAAAATTGTTTGGAAAATGATAATATATATTTAGAAATATATGTTTTTTTTAAAATTAGCAAAAAAGCTTTTAATTAAAAACATTTCTGTTTTAACATTTTTAAATTTTAGGAGATAAATTATGTATACTAACAACAACATAGGACCAGTTGCAAACATTAAAGTTATTGGTGTTGGTGGCGGTGGTAATAATGCAGTTAACAGAATGATTAATGCAAACATTACCAGTGCGCAATTTGTTGCAATCAACACAGATAAACAAGCACTTTTAATGAGCAAAGCAGAGTTAAGGCTTCAAATTGGCGAAAAATTAACTCGTGGTCTTGGCGCTGGTGCAGAACCTGAAGTTGGCCAAAAAGCTGCGGAAGAATCAAAAGCAAGCATCACAGAAATGCTTAAAGATAGCGACCTTGTTTTTATCACAGCAGGTATGGGTGGTGGAACAGGAACTGGTGCAGCTCCTGTTGTTGCGCAAATTGCAAAAGAAATGGGCATTTTAACAATTGCTGTTGTGACAAAACCATTTGAATTTGAAGGCAAAAAACGTTTGCTCAACGCTGAAAAAGGGCTTGAAAACCTTAAAAAATATGTTGACACTTTGGTTGTGATTCCAAACGAAAAATTGTTTAAGATTGCTCCAAAAGGCACACCAATTGTTGAAGCATTTAGATATGCTGACGATGTTTTAAGACAAGGTATTCAAGGAATTTCAGATTTAATTGTCACACCAAGTTTAATTAACCTTGACTTTGCCGATGTTCGCTCAATTATGAGAAACAGAGGCCTTGCACACATGGGAATTGGACACGGAAAAGGCGAAAACAAAACAATTGAAGCTGTTCGTCAAGCTGTTTCAAGCCCACTTTTGGAAACAACAATTCAAGGTGCAACAGGTGTTATTTTGAACGTTAAAGGTGGCATAGATTTACCACTTGATGAAGTGTATGAAGCAGCAGATTTGGTTAAAGGCGTTGTTGACCCAGATTGCAATATTATCTTTGGTGCAGGCATTGACGAATCTATGTCAGACGAAGTTGAAATCACAATTATTGCAACAGGTTTTGAATCTGACAAATTGTTTGGAGAAGACAAAAAAGACATAAGCCAAGTTAAGAAAAACATTGAAGCTTTTAACACTTTTGAACGCAAAAAAGAAAACATTATTGCAGATCTTTTTGCCAAAAAACCAGCAGAAGAAGTTAAAGAAGTTGTGGAAGAAAAACAACCTTATAAAGTTAATGTCACACAAACTGTTGCTGAAGATGGAACAGACACTGGCAAGTTCACTGTGGATGATGCCGACATTCCTCCATTCTTAAAAAGACTTAAAAAATTATAAAAATTAAATACATAAAAAGCAAAAACTTTAAGATTAATTTCTTAAAGTTTTTTTATTTATAAAATTAAATTAAATTAAATTATTAAAAGATTAAATTATTAAAAGATTAAATTATTAATTTAAAATTAAATGTTTTTTAATATAATTTAAAGTTAATTTAAAATGACGAAAAACATAAAATATAAGGCTTTCATCATTTTTTAATTTTTATTTGTTTAATTATTTGTTTAATTATTTGTTTAATTATTTTTTAATATATATTTTATTTATTTTTTTAGTTTAATGAATTTATTTTTTTTATTTTCATTTAATTTTATGGTGTTTTTTAATGTGTTTTTGTTTTAATTTTTGCTTT